>NZ_REHP01000009.1:0-385137 GCF_003693045.1 Lactobacillus sp. ESL0259
TCGTTCCAAGATTCGCATCTCGGATTTATTTGCTTGCGAAATTGACTTCGCTCTTTTGTTTTGGGTTCTTTAAACCCGCACATTTTTGCGAAAACATTGTTCAGTTTTCAAGGTACTACCTGCTGCTAAAGCAGCTTTTTTATTTTGCCAGATCCAGTTACTTTTGTCAAGCACTTTTTTCTGACTTATTTTGCCGTCTTACCGGACAGCGTTTATTATCTTACTAAAACAATTGTCTTTTGTCAACTGCTTTTGCTTGATTTTTTTAACGCTGTCTTTGTGCTCTTGCCTTGCGGCTCATTGCCCGACGACAGTTATTAATACTAGCAAGTATTTTTCTTTTTTGCAAGTCTTTTTTGCAAAAAATTATTATTACCAGTAAAACACTAGCAAAAGGGGCTTATTCAGTCCGTCTTATTGTTTGCTCTATATGTGTTAGTAACAAATGAATACTTTGATAAACATCCCTGATATCATGCCTGCATTCGTCAACAACCCAATTGAATATAATAGCGTATATTCCGTTTGCTACCAGTTCAACTTTACGCACCGAAAACGGTCCTCTAGGTCGCATATAATTCTCTATGGCTAAAGCATATTCTTTTCTTAACACGCGATAAAATAATGGCGGATCCTTGGCAATTCTATGCAAATTGCCATAAAAAGTCTTATTTTCTTTAATTTTTTTCAACATGCGATAAAACATTCGATCCATTGATTCATTGCCCACACTGCGTAAGGCTCGTCTGGTTTGCAAAGTTAAGACTGAAGTAAATAAATCACAAATATTACTGTATCTTCTATAAAAAGCGCCACGATTAATGTCTAATTTCTGACAAAATTTAGTAACAGTATACTTTTCCACGCTGTATCTTGATAGCTCAAAAACAAGAACTTCCTCAGTTTTTGTCAATTTCATTTTCATCGCTCCTACTTATGGTGCCATAAGTATATCAATAATGGTTATGACAAGCAATACTTTCTTTGAAAATAATGGCGATATTTTTAAAGACTAACAGTATTATTAAAACAAAATCCATTCTTTGTATTTTGCAAAGCAAAATAAAACGACTAATTTGGATTAAAACCAGAAATTAGTCGTTTGCATCAATCATTTGAATCAAACTAAATGTAGTTTATTTTTAGAATTAAGATTGATTGTTACGCTTCATTTTTCTTTGGCGCTTTGCCTTACGAATTTTACTACGTTGCTCAATTTTATTCTTTTGCGCTTTATCTAGTTGGATAGCACGCTTAATCTTTTTCTTATAGCCAGGCTTACGTTTCTTTTGGGCTTTCTTCACCAAGCCACGCATCTTATTATCAAGACTTTGAGAAGATGACTGCCTTGTTTTACGGCTATGATAATGTTTACGTGCTACTAGAGCCCCATTTTTTAATTCCACAAAATCGAAATGGACTCCCATATTTTCTAATTTAAAAATCTGATCCATTTCTTCTTCACGAATTAGAGTAATAGCATGACCACTCATACCGTTGCGACCGGTTCGGCCAATACGATGAATTACGAATTCTAATTCACGCGGAATTTCATAGTTAATGACTAGACTAACACCTGCAATATCAATCCCCCGCGCGGCCAAGTCAGTGGCTACGACATATTGAAATTGTCCAGCTTCTACTTCTCTCATGGTTCTTTTTCGTTCACGTTCAGTAATACCGCCATGAATTTTAGCAACTCTTAACCCTTGTTTAATAAGAAACTCAGTTAATTCATCTACCGTTTGCTTGGTATTAGCAAAAATAAGTGCTAAATAAGGCTGACCAATTGTTAGTAACTGATATAGTATTTTCTTGCGATTTTTAGATCCGACATCAAGTAAATCATTTTTTACTGTTGGCGAAATAACTGTAGGATTATCTACAATAATGGTTTCTGGTTTAGCCATATACTTGCGTAAAAAGTTAGCTAATTTAACAGGAATGGTGGCAGAAAAAGCTGTTAAAACACAATTTTGAGGCAATCTCTGCGCAATAAAGTCAATTTCACCCAAGAAACCCATATCTAAAGTCATGTCAGCTTCATCAATGACAAAATTTGTGACATAGTCTAATGGTAAAATCTTTTTGGCAACAAAATCATGAAGCCTACCAGGAGTAGCTATGATAATTTGTGGTTTGTGCCTACCTATTTTTTCAAGTTGGCGTTCCCGATCAGTGCCTCCTGCCAATTGGGCAACCGAAATATTTAATCCGGCAGCATCCCTTAATTGACGAGTCACTTGATATAATTGCTGAGCAAGTTCTCTGCTAGGAGTAGTCAAAATTGCTTGTGGATACGGCAGTTTTTCATTGATTTCATTCATTACAGGGATTAAGAAAGCATGAGTTTTACCCGATCCCGTAACTGCCTGTACTACAGCATTTTTGTGTGCCAGTAAAACAGGTATTACTTTTTCCTGCACCTCAGTCGGTTTAACAAAGTTTATTTTTTTCAGACCTTGTCTTAGTGCTGGACTTAATTTCTCATTTTCAAAAATGTTATTCATGTTCCTCTTGATATTCCTTGGTTACTTGAACTAATTCCGCAAATATTTGCTTCACTTCAGCTATATCTTTAGCATTAGCCCCACTTGCCAATGCGTGGCCACCACCATCATGTTTGGCTGCCAGTTCATTGATTACTGGGCCCTTTGAACGATAATGAACCCTATAAGTGCCGTCAGGCTTTTCCACAAAAACATTCCAGGCAATGATATCCTTAATTCTTCCAGGAGTAGAAACCGTGCATGAAGCTTGTTCCGAATTTACACCTAATTTATGCAGAGTATCTTGGGCTAAAATCGCATAGGCTGCACCACTCGGGTCAACTTTCATATATTCCAAAACGACGGCCTGTAACTTTGCTTGTTCAAAGGTAACGTCACTAATGTTGCGAGCAATTTCATTAATATTAATTCCAGTTGCTGCTAATTTAGCAACTATTTTAAAAGTATGGTCAGTTGTTTCAGGATACATAAATCTGCCTGTATCACCAACTATACCAGCATAAAGCGGATAAGCCACTTCCGCAGTCAGTGGCATTTTTTCAGTAATAATGAAATCAGCAATAATTTGTGACGCAGCAGGTGCATGATCATCAACATAACTCATATCTGCATATGGTTCAACATCCGGATGATGGTCAATTTTAATCAGAAAATCACCCTTATTATATAATTTGTTAGAAATGCGGGCAGTATTTCCTGTATCAGTGGTAATTACCAAGGCTCCTTGATAATCCTTTTCAGTCACCTGATCCATACGATTGATCCAAGCGAGATCACCCTCATCATTTTCTCCAGCACACAAAATTTTCTTACTTGGAAACTGCAGTTTTAAAGAACGTGCAAGTCCAGCCTGAGAGCCTAGAGCATCAGGGTCAGGACTGGTATGACGATGCAATATAATCGTGTCATATTGCGTAATTTTTTGGTATATTTCGGTAAAAGTACTCATATCTATTCTCCTTCTTAATTTTAGCGGTTTTACTTTAACAAATTTTTTATTGTGAAAATAATTCTAGATCCATATTTTCATAATCAGCCTCTGTAAAATCTGTAGCTGTTACCCCCAAGAGCCTGATACCATCATTTAAAAACGAGCTGGAAATGGGCTCAAAAAGATCTTTAGCTGCGTCATATAATTCTAATGGATTATTAGTAGCATGTTCAAGCTTGCGCCTTTTCGTAACAGTCTTAAAATTACTATTGCGAATTTTTAAGACAACCGTATTGGCATAAAAATTGCGTTCAATTAACTTGTCAGCTAAATCATTAACATAGTTGCGCAAATTGGTAAGAGCGGTCTGTTCATTGTATACACTGGGTTCATACGAGCGTTCAATCCCAATAGACTTGCGATTACGCTCATCATCAGGAATTACCCGCGACAAATCAATGCCATTTGCATGTTCCGCCATTAAATAACCCATGCGGTTGAAATGTTTTATTAAATCACGAACGTGCATTTTTTGCAACCCACGTCCCGTGTAGACACCCATTTCAGCTAACTTAGCTTGCGTCTTAGGCCCAATACCATGAAACTGAGCAATTTTTTGTACGGCTAAAAATTCTTTAGCTTCTTGGGGCAAAATAATAGTTCGACCAAAAGGCTTCGAATATTCGGAACCCATTTTTGCTAAAAATTTATTATAGGTCACGCCGAAAGAACAATTTAAACCTATTTCTTTTTTTATTTTTACCTGCAGATCAATCGCGATTTGCAAAGCAGAAGTTAATCCCAGCTTATTTTCAGTAACATCTAAATATGCTTCATCCAGTGCAATAGACTGAACATTGTCTGTAATTTCATGCATCAACTGATGAATTTCAGCAGAAACACTATGATACTTTTTAAAATCAGGGCTCTTAAATACCAGTTTATCCGGCGGTATGAGCTTTAAAGCCTTAATTGATGGCATAGCTGAATGGACGCCATACTGGCGAGCAATATAATTTGCCGTAGCAACAACACCGTGGCCATGATAATTTCTGGGATCTTGACCAATTACCAGCGCCTTATCTTTTAGTTCAGGATGATCACGTGTTTCAACTGCAGCATAGAAAGCATCCATATCAAGGTGAATAATCTTTCTGTGAGTGTCATTTTGTGGTAAAAGGCCGTCATCAAAGTTACTCATAAATCCAGCGCTCGGTAGCTGATTCGAAAATTTTATTTGCTGATTTTGGACCCATTCTATAAGGCAAGTATTGTTCTGGCTCTTGACCATTTTCATTTTCTTTTTGCCATGTTTCTTCTACATGATCAATAAATTTCCAATAATTCTTTAATTCACTCCAATGAGTAAAGTTGGTTGAATCATTAACAAAAACATCATGTAGTAAACGCTCATAGCCATCTGGTACCTGTTTTTGGTCTTCACTTGTAAAGCCGTAGCTTAGATTTTCCCTGCGAATTCCGGGTTCATTAATTTTTTTACCATTAATAGTAATAAAAATTTGCATCTGTGGATCTATTATAATTGATATGTTGTTTGAATGAGCTTTACCGTATTGATTAGACATGTGTTTTAAAACAATATCAATCCTGTTTTTCTTTTCCCGCATTTCTTTGCCGGTTCTAAAATAAATTGGCAAATCAGCAAGAGGACCCTTTTTAAATTTAACCTCTCCAGCAACGAAAGTTTCTGTATTTGAATCGGCAGCAACGTTTGGTTCTTGCCGATACCCAAAGGTAACATCACTACCCAAATATTGCCCCCGCACAAAATGACGCGCAATCTCGTCTTCTGTCGGGATTACCATACTGTCTAAAAGTTTTTGCTTAGCCTCGTGAATACTTTGCGAGGTCAAATCCTTTGGCTCCGGCATTGCTAGAAGGGTAATAATCTGAAAAATATGATTTTGCACCATATCACGTAAAGCGCCTGAAGTTTCATAATAGCCGCCACGAGCCTCGACTCCCAGCTGTTCTGCTAAAGTGACCTGAACATTTTTGATATTCTGATTATTCCATATATTTTTTATTAGAGGATTAGTTAACCTCATAGGCAGAATGTTTTGAATCATTTCTTTACCTAAATAATGATCAATCCTAAAAATATCATCTTCAGCAAAGGAAGCAGTAATCTGCTGGTTTAATTCTTCTGCACTTGCCAGATCTCTTCCAAAGGGTTTTTCAACAACAATACGTTTAAAGCCGGTACTGGTCAAATGTTGATCTTTAATATGTTCAGCGATTGTGCCAAAGAACTTGGGAGCCATTGCCATATAAAAGATACGATTTCCCTGCGCACTATAACGATCATCTAATTCTTGTGCCAAATTCTTCAGAGTTTCATAGTGTTCAATGTTGGTTACATCGTGTGACTGATAATAAAAATGACTAGCAAAAGCAACTAAATCATTTTCGTTTACTTCAACATGCGTTTCGTGCACAGCATCGCATATTTGCTGACGTAAAAAATCATGTGACCATGGTCGCCGAGCCGTTGCAATTACGGCAAAATTATCGTGAATTAGGCCCTGTTCATATAAATTAAAAAGTGCAGGATACAGCTTTCTATGCGCTAAATCACCACTACCACCAAAGATAATCATAATTACTGGAATGTTATTCATGAAAAAATCCTTTCTCATACCTTTTTACACTAACATCATTTTATACTATTTTGCCGTTAAACTCGCGCCTTGAGCAATATTTACTTTTTAAGCTAAATAAATTTTACTAACAAAAAAGTGCCCCTAAGGCACTTAAGATTGGTTAATTTTCTTTTGATCCATCAGCTGGAGTTTCATCAGCTGCATCAGCTGGTTTGGTTGCAGCTGGCTTTTCTGCAGGAGCAGCAGGTTTTTGCTCTTCTTTTGAAGCTTGAGCAGGTTCACTCTCTGCTGGCTTTTCAGCGTCATCAGAAGTTGATGGTGTTGGTGCAGGCTCAGCACTTGCCGTATTAGCTGGTAAAATTTGTTGTACAGCCATTCGACTAAATGTTAAGTAAATGCCATCAGCATCCAGCACAACCGTTTTATCCTTAGTATTTACTGAATCGATTTTGCCGTGAAGACCGTCAATCATAATGACATTGTCACCTTTTTTCAATTGGTTCATCATTTCCATTTTCTTTTGTTGTTGCTTTTTTTGTGGCTTAATCATGATAAAGTACATAAAAGCAATCAAAACTACAAAAACGATGATTGTCCACATACTACTACCTGCACCATTTGCTTGTGCTAAAAATAAATTATTCACTTTTACACTCCTCAAATTAAAATTAATTATTGTCTAAATATTTATTATACAGAAAATAACGAACAATTGCATTACTTGTTTGGCAGCGGCAGGCCTAAATGAACATAAGCCTTCTCTGTCACCATTCTGCCTCTGGGTGTCATTAATAAAAATCCGTTTTGCATTAAATATGGTTCATAAAGGGATTCAATTGTCTCCACGTCTTCGCCAGTATTAGCAGCTAAAGTTCTAATACCTACTGGTCCACCATGATAATTTTCAATAATTACCCGTAAAATTTTGCGATCTGTTTGATTTAGTCCTTCTTCATCAACCTGCAATTGTTGAAGAGAACTTGCTGTGGTCGCAAAAGAAATTACTTTTTCTCCTTTCACCTGGGCAAAATCCCTTACTCGTCTTAATAGCCGATTAGCTACTCTGGGAGTTCCCCGTGATCTGCGAGCTAATTCGTGTGCTGCCTGGGGTTCAATTTCAATATTGAAAACTTTGCTGGAACGAGAAATGATTTTTTCAAGTTCTTCAACCGTATAATATTGCAAATGCTCAACTATACCAAAGCGGTCACGTAAAGGAGCTGACAGCTGGCCAGCCAAAGTAGTAGCACCAACAAGCGTGAATGGGGGCAAGGGAACATGAACGGCGTGAGTAGTTTGTCCTTCTCCAATTACAATATCAACATAATAATCTTCCATCGCTGAATACAGGACTTCTTCAATAGGCTTGGCAAGACGATGAATTTCATCTATAAATAAAATATCTCCAGGATCGAGATCAGTTAAAAGGGCAACCAAATCGCCCGCTTTTTCTATCGCTGGGCCACTTGTACTTTTTAAATGCACACCAAGTTCGTTAGCTATCACAAAAGCTAATGTCGTTTTACCCAGTCCAGGAGGGCCATACAATAACACATGGTCTAGAGCCTCATCCCTTTTTTGGGCAGCTTTAATATAAACTGCCATTTCTTTTTTAACGCGTTTTTGACCCAAGTACTCATTTAAAGTCTGGGGGCGCAAAGAAAACTCAGCTTGTTCTTCTTCTTGGCCTTGAACCTCTCCAGAAACAATATTATTTTTATCTTCTGTCACCTGTTTCACTTCCCTTTTAAATGTCATTTTCATTATAACAAGATTTACTTCTTTAAGAGAAGTGCCAATCCCTTTTTAATGTATTGATCCGCAGTTGTTTTTTCCTCTGCAATTAAAGCTGGTGTAATTCTATCTACTTCTTTTTTGGTATATCCTAACGCTAATAATGCTAATAATGCGTCATTTAATTCGGGAGATACTTCTGCCGAAGCCGCCTTATTTGCGTTCTTAACAAAGCTTCCCAATTTACCTTTTAAATCCAACACAATTTGTGAAGCAGTCTTTTTACCAACGCCTGGAAAGCGGGTTAAATATTTTACTTCACCCTCTTCAATGGCCTCTGCTAACGAATCACTATTTTCAGCCGCCATGATTGCCAAAGCAGACTTAGGGCCAATACCGCTTACACTTAGGAGCTTTAAAAACAGTCCCTTATCATCCTCAGTCTGAAAGCCATATAAAGTGATACCGGTATCCCGCACAATTTGTTCAATAAAAACGCGCGCCTTTTGTCCTTCTTGATAAGCATAAGGTGTGGGACTAAAAACTTTATAACCAATTCCATTTACATCAACTACTACAAAATCAGGTTTGATTGTGACAATAACACCCTGAAAATATTCATACATATCTTATTTATTCCTCTTAAACATTTTGCGTAAATCACTTTGTCTGATGCGCACAATCACCAAATTGCCCTTAGCGTCATGATAAGGATCAGCAATTTGTCTCAGATTGGTCAAAATTGCACCACAATCAGCAGCCGTCAATTTTTTACGTCCCGAAACTTCTCGTTGAGCTTGATCGGTCGCTATTCTTTTAATTAAATTTTGAGAATTACTTTGATCAACATTTAAAAACAAGTCTAAAATCTTGCGAATAGAATGCTCAATATTTTGTTTCAACCAGGTGGGATATGATCTTAAAATAAAGGTATCTTGACCAAAATCTTCTAAAAAAATCCCAATTTTTTTGATGTCCGCTATCTTTTCTTTTATTTGCAAAAAATCCAGGTTGCCAAATTCTAAAATTAAAGGACTCAGCAATCCCTGCTGGTTGATTTTAGAGCTTGAAAGTTCACGCATGATTTTTTGAAAAGAAAGCAGTCTTCTGGCTGCAACCTGATCGATTAAGTATAAATCATCATTATTTGCAGCAATAATAAACATTGGGGTTTGGCCAACAAAACTTAACTCGGGTAGGCTTGCAGCTAACACTTCATCACCGCTTGAAATAATCTCATTATTAGTATTTTTACTAGTAAAGGGTGTTAAACTGCACTGCTTGACAACATTATCATCCCATGTCGCAGTTATGAGATAATGTTCATCGTCTCTCGGAATATCCAAATTCACATACTGTGAATGCTGAATGTGTTTGATTTCTGCTGGAGGCTGTTCATTAATTTCCGCAATTCCTGCATTTGGCCTTTTCGTTTGTACCACATTTTTATTTAAATTAAACTTAAGTTGATCAACCAGTGTATCTTCTTTACTTGAATGTAAATTACTCAATGCATCAGATTTCACGTCATTTTTCAGAAGAACGCTGCTAATAGCACTGGTAAGCAAGCGACTCAATTCTGTTTCTTTAGATAAGCGAACCTCCCGCTTTGTGGGGTGAACGTTGACATCAACCAATAAGGGGTCCGTCTTGATTTTAATAACTGCAATAGGGTAATGTTTGTCAGTGAGATTATTACCATAACCAGCCATCACTGCACTTGCCAACTTAAAATTTCTAATGTAACGGCCATTAAGCAAAATAGAAATAAAATTACGAGTAGACCGCGTGAGTTCCGGCTTGGATATTAAACCACTCACTTCAAAATCATTATCACTACCTTTAAAAGGCAACATTCGTTCAGCAATATTGCGGCCATAAACACTTGATACTGTTTGGCGTAAATTGTTATTACCAGCAGTTCTAAGCAGAATCCTTCCTTCGTTCATTAGAGTGAAGGCAATTTCTGGGTATCCTAATGCAAGACGATTAACAATATCTACTGTTTTCATAATCTCAGTCCTGGGACTGCGCAAATATTTTAATCGTGCCGGAGTATTATAGAATAAATCTTTGACCGTTATCTGAGTACCTTGTCTTGCTGCAGCATCTTCCTGCATTTTTTTAACACCAGCAGAAAATTCAGCACGCGTTCCAATTGCTCCAGAAGAATTAGTTAAAATTTCAACATGACTAACTGCAGCAATCGAAGCTAAAGCTTCTCCTCTAAAGCCTAAAGTACTGACATTAAACAAATCATGTTCACTTTTTATTTTGCTGGTAGCATGTCTAGTAAAAGCAAGATCAATTTGATTACTAGGGATCCCCGAGCCGTTATCTTGAACTACAATCTGTTTTAAACCAGCATCAATAAAATCTATTCTAATTCTGCTACTGCCAGCATCAATCGCATTCTCGACCAACTCTTTGACCACACTTGCCGGTCTTTCAATTACCTCCCCAGCTGCAATCTGATTAGACAGATTAACTGAAAGCTCATGTATTTGTGCCATGATTAGTTTTCATCCTTTAAATCTTCTTGCCAATTTTCCACCAGTTGCATCACTTGCAACGGTGTTTGATCTGCCAAATAAAGGTTAGAAATTTCATCTAGGATATCTTTTTCTTTGTCAGTCAATTCACTGGCAGAATCTGACTCTGCACCAACTGGTAGTTCCTCGGCCGGCTCATTACTTGAGCTAAATAAATCAAGTTGTGTTGAAGCCGGTCCCAAATTACTACCTTGAGCTTCAAGTCTTTTAAGCAGCTTAGTAGCTTGGCGTAAAACCTTTCTCGGTAAACCAGCAAGTTGCGCAACATGGATGCCATAACTTTGATCTGCAGGTCCTGGTAAAATTTTATGGAGAAAAATCAGCTTGCCGTTTTCTTCAGTTGCTCCTACATGAATATTTTTCAAATGAGGTAAGGTCTGTTCCAAGGCTGTTAACTCGTGAAAGTGTGTAGCAAATAAAACTTTGGCTCCAACTTCATCATGTAAATACTGCACAATAGCACCAGCCAGTGCCATACCATCGTAAGTGGCTGTTCCCCGACCGATTTCATCAAATAAAACTAAGCTCCGTTTAGTGGCATGTTGTAAAGCATCATTTGCTTCAGTCATTTCAACCATAAAGGTACTTTGACCAGAAATCAAATCATCAGCTGCTCCAATACGAGTAAAAATTTGATCAAAAATCGGCAAGTCAGCACTATCGGCTGGTACAAATGATCCTATTTGAGCCATTACCGCAATAAGAGCCAGCTGCCTCATGTATGTACTTTTACCTGACATATTAGGACCTGTTATCAGAAAAATATCAGTATCTTCTGTTAACTTAACATCGTTTGGAATAAAGGAACCAGCTTTCATCACTTGTTCAACTACTGGGTGACGTCCTAATACTACCTTGACATCTTGATTATCGGTATGAAAATGAGGTCTGCAATAATTATTGTCTTCAGCCACCTGAGCAAAAGAGCAAAAGACATCAAGTTGAGCTACTTGTCCAGCCAACTTTTGTAATGCTGGAATATATTTTTTGACTTCTTCTCTTAATTTAACAAACAAATCGTATTCTAAATCTGTTGATTTGGTTTGTGCTTCTAAAATAAGATTTTCATGTTCTTTAAGTTCTGGGGTAATATAACGCTCTGCATTGGTCAAAGTTTGCTTACGCGTATACCGGTCAAGCGGAACCTTACTCTTATTTGAATTTGTAACTTGAATATAGTAGCCAAAGACCTTGTTATAGCCAACTTTTAAATTATCAATACCCGTTTGAGCTCGTTCATTCTGCTCCATTTCAGTCAGCCACTTTTTACCATTATTCATGGCATCCCGATAACGATCTAATTGACTATCAACATCATCCTTGATTAATCCTCCTTCGGTAGTCAGAACTGGAGGCTGATCAACAATAGTATCCGTAATCAATTTAGCAATTCCTTTTAAAGGATCAATTTGACTGGCAAAATTTTGCAAATTTTTATTTTCAGCCTTTTGCATTGCTGTCAAAATTGTTGGTACGGCATTAAGAGAATGAGCCAACTGTAATAACTCTCTTGCATTGACATTACCAAAAGCAATTCGCCCCGTTAAGCGTTCTAGGTCATAAACTCCCTTGAGAGCATCATTAATATTTTCCCGCGTAAAGTACTCATCAATTAACGCCTGTACCATCTCTTGGCGCCTGTTTAACTGTTCAACGGATAATAATGGCCGAGCAAGCCATTGTTTTAACAAGCGGCCACCCATTGCGGTATGTGTTTTATCAAGCACCCAAAAAAGTGAACCCATCTTCTTACCTGTTTTTGCAGATGCGATCAATTCTAAATTATCCCGCACAGTATGCGACATTTGTAAATATTGATTGACTTCATAGCTTTTAGCGACTTGTAAATGCGCTAAACTACGACGCTGAGTTTGTAATAAATATCCTACCAGCTGTTTTACAGCAGCTTTTTCAGCAGAGTTTGTCAGATCCTGTTCAGCAAAGGAAATCTCCGCATGTTTGCCAGTTAACTCTACCGTCTCTGATACAGTAATATTTGCTTTATGAAAAAAGTCATTATCCTGATCATTTAAATGACCATTGAAAACAACTTCCCGTGTGCGTAATGATAATAATTCATTTGAAACAGCTGCAAAGCTCTTCAAATGAGTGGCATAAATTTCACCAGTCGATAAATCGCTGTATGCCAGTCCAAAACAACTTTTGGTAGTTACAACAGAGGTAAGATAATTCGATTCCTTGGCTTCACTGGGTTTGTCATTCATCAAGGTTCCGGGAGTCACAAGTTGGATAATACCACGTTTAACCATTCCTTTGGCCTTTTTCGGATCTTCAAGTTGTTCGCATAAAGCTACTTTATAACCCTTTTCAACCAGTGTATCTACATAAGATTGCACTGCCACGTGAGGTACTCCTGCCATAGGAACAGGGTTTTCGGCTTTGTTGGACCTGTGAGTCAAGGTTAATTCCAAAATTTGGGCACCCTTGATTGCATCGTCTTCAAATAATTCGTAAAAATCCCCCACCCGATAAAAAAGAAAAGCATCGGGATATTGCTTTTTAATTTGGTGATATTGCTCCATCATCGGAGTCAGGTTTGTTTGCGCCATTATTCTCCTTCTTTTCTGCATTACTGTTATTATTATACGCTAAACTATTCATTAAAAGAAAAAAGACCGCAAGTAAAACGATCTCTTCACACAACACATATAAATAATTCAAAAAATTAAGCAATATGTCCTTCAATACTTGCCAAATCTTTCTTGCCATCCATCTTCACAATTGCACTAATGGCAGCCGTAATACCTTTTACATCATCTGCTAAGCTCAGACAAGGAGTTTCTGGTTTAGCAACAACTTGTTCTGGTAAATACGGAATGTGCATAAAGCCAGCTTTTAAGTCATGAAATTCTTTATCAATCATATACTGCACTTGATACATAATGTGGTTGCAGACAAATGTACCTGCCGTCGTAGAAACTGAACTTGGAAGTCCAGCTTCCCTAATTGCCCGTGCCATTGCCTTAACAGGCAGTTGCGTGAAATATGCATTTTGACCGTCTGCCTGAATAGGTGTAGCAAGTGGTTGGTATCCTTTATTATCGGCAATGCGACCATCATCAAAATTAATTGCCACTCGTTCGGGAGTTAGACCATAGCGACCACCAGCTTGTCCAACATTTAAAACATAATCAGGTTTTTCCTTCAGAATAGCTTCATGAACCACATCAGCACAATCACCGAAAACTGTTGGTATTTCAAGCTTTACGATTTGTGCTCCGGCGATTTCATCATCCAGCCGTTTAACTGCTTCGATCGCAGGATTAATTTTATCTTCACCAAATGGATCAAAACCTGTTACAAGAATTTTCATTATATTTCTCCTTACTATCTTAAAATGCCAAAAAATACATTAGCATAATTTGAATAAGCAACATGCTGATTGCGATCGGAAATTGTTGTTTAATTACGCCTAGTTGATCTTTCATTTCCATAAGAGCAACGGGCAAAGTATTAAAGTTTGCTGCCATTGGTGTTAACAGTGTACCGCAATAACCCGAAGTCATCCCTAAAGCTGCAACTACAACCGGTGAACCTCCTTGTGCCACAACAAAAGGGATGCCAATCCCAGCAGTAATAACTGCAAAGGCCGCAAACGCATTACCCATGATGGCTGTAAACAAAGCCATGGCAACACAATAGAGTGTAACTCCCAATAAATGGTTTCCAATAGGAAAAAGTCCAGAAATAGCTTTAGCAGTAACTTGTCCCACACCTGAAGCTGTAAACACTACACCCAGAGTAGCAAGCAGCTGTGGTAAGATTCCCGCTGACCCTACCGAACGCACCATTCTCTGAGTATCCTCATACACAACTTTCACATTTGCTTTTGTCAAAATTTGTGCGCAAATAAGTGAAACAATTGCTGCCACACCTATACCTACTTGGCCACCTAGATTAGTAAATTGGGCTATTAGTAAAGCTAAAACTGCCAGCAAGATACTTGGTAAGAAAATCCAGTTGCCAATACGTTTAACCGTTTGTTGAGCAACTTTTTCATCCAAATCTTTTATGTGACCTACGCGAACCTGTTTAAACAGAGATAATAAAGCAATATTTATTATAATTGCACCGTTAATTGCATTCGAAAGCCATTGCCCACAACAGAATAGTATTGCAAACAAAAACCAGAAAAGCCCGGTACCCCAACGCACAGGATTTGATTGATCACGCCAAGACTCAATTGCTGCAGCCAAGAAAAACAGCCCGATTAAGATATAGAACGCTAATAAAATATTATTGATTAAAGTATCCATTATTTCTCCTACTTCTCTTGCTGTTTGAGTAATTTTTGGTCAAACACATGATTGTAACCCACACATAAAATATAACTGATGATTGCAACTGGAAAAGTATATAAAACTATGCCACTAGGATCAACTGGGTGACCCAGCGATTTCATAGTACTTGCAATAAGTAGAACGCTTGAAGAAGCTACGAATAAATTTTGGGCAAAGAAATTACCAAAATTTTCTGTTGCAGCCGCCCTACCTTTGATTTGGTCTACTTCAAGAGGCGTCAATTCGCTATTAACCTTACCGGCCGCTTGTGCCATTGGATTAATCAAAGGAGCAATAAACTGGACGTGTCCTTGTAATGAAATGCCGAAAGCACCAGCAATTTCACGAATGGCTTGGTAAATATCGAAAATACGACCTGGCGTCAATTTTTTCATTTTTTTAATCAAATTAACAGCGGCCTGCTTTAAACCATGTCTTTCCAAAATGCCAATTGTTGGTAAAGTCAGGAAAAACAGGGAAACCATGCGGTTATCCATAAATCCTTTACCCAAAATTGCCAAAAACGAGACAAAATCAATTCCTGAAACTAAGGCTGTAATTAAAGCAGCGATAATAACAACGGCTATGGTATCAAGTCCCAGTGTAAAGCCAATCACTATAACTACAATACCTAGTAAACTTAAATATTCCACTAATATTCCTTCCTATGTAATGGCAGCAATTACTTATCAAATTCTGTAAGCAAAATTTCAAAGCAAAAAATCCTACCAGCAAGCCCCACAGGATTGCTAGTAGGATTTATTAATTAACTAATAAAAACTAAATTACATCACACCTGGATTGCCAGCACCTGCATTTGGATCAGCGGCAGGTTTATCTTCTGGTATTTCGGCAACAACGGCTTCAGTAGTCAATAACAAGGCAGCAATAGACGCAGCATTTTGTAAAGCAGTACGGGTTACCTTAGTTGGGTCGATAATTCCGGCTTCAACCATGTTTTCCCATTTACCGTTGGCTGCATTGTACCCAACTTCATTTTCTTGACCTTCAAGCTTATTCAAGATAACTGAACCATCTTCACCAGCATTTTCAGCAATTTGACGAACTGGAGCAGTCAAAGCTTCTAAGACAATGTTAATACCTGTTTGTTCATCAGCATTGTCACCTTTAAGGTCCTTAACAGCGTCCTTAACATCTACTAAAGCAGTACCACCACCAGCAACATAGCCTTCATCAACGGCTGCACGAGTGGAGTTCAAAGCATCTTCAATGCGGTATCTGCGCTCTTTTAATTCAGTTTCCGTAGCAGCACCAACATGAATAACAGCAACGCCACCAGTTAATTTAGCCAGACGCTCTTGTAATTTCTTCTTGTCAAAGTCAGAAGTAGTTTCTGCAATTTGCTTTCTAATTGAGTCCTCACGGTCTTTAATTGCTTCATCTGAACCTGAACCATCAACAATAGTAGTTGAGTCCTTAGTTACAGTAATCCGGCGAGCTTGACCTAGTTGGTCAAGCTTAGTGTCCTTTAATTCGAGCCCTAAGTCCTCAGTAATTACTGTACCACCAGTTAAAGCGGCAATATCTTGCAGTTGTTCTTTACGACGGTCGCCAAAGCCAGGAGCCTTAACAGCAACAACATTGAATGTACCACGAATCTTGTTCAAAACTAATGTTGGCAAAGCTTCACCAGAAACATCATCGGCAATGATTAAAAGTGATTTGCCTTGTTGCACAATTTCTTGTAACAATGGCAAGATGTCTTGAATGTTAGAAATCTTCTTATCAGTAATTAAAATATATGGATTGTCAAGATCAGCTTCCATCTTGTCATTATCAGTTACCATGTATTGTGACAGGTAACCACGGTCAAATTGCATACCTTCAACTACTGATAATTCAGTTTCAATACCACGTGAGTCTTCAATAGTGATAACACCATCATTACCAACTTTTTCCATTGCGTCAGCGATTAAATCACCAACTTCTTTTGAAGCTGAAGAAACTGAAGCAACTTGAGCAATTTGGTCTTTTGAAGAAACAGTGTGACTAATCTTGTGTAATTCATTTACTACAGCTTTTGTGGCTTTTTCAATACCGCGACGAACACCAACAGGGTTAGCACCAGCAGTAACATTCTTCATACCTTCACGAATAATTGCTTGGGTTAAAACAACCGCAGTAGTAGTACCATCACCGGCAATATCATTGGTCTTTTGTGCTGCTTCTGCAACTAACTTAGCACCCATATTCTCATAGTGGTCTTTTAATTCAATTGCCTTGGCAATTGTCACACCATCGTTAGTAATGTCTGGGTTGCCGTAAGATTGCTCCAAGACAACGTTTCTACCCTTAGGACCAATAGTAGCCTTAACAGTATCAGCTAATTTGTCAACGCCCTTTAACAGGGAACGTCTTGCTTTTTCTGAAAATTTAATTTCTTTTGCCATATTTTTATACGCTCCTTAATTACTTAACAATTGCTAAAATATCTTTTTCGTGAAGGACTAAATATTTTTGACCATCGTATTTAACATCTGTACCAGAATACTTGTCGTATAAAACAACGTCGCCTTCCTTAACAGTCATAGGTATTTTGTTGCCATTTTCAGCAAAGTTACCTTCACCAACAGCAACTACTTCACCTTCTGTCGGCTTTTGTTTAGCATTAGAAGCCAGGACGATTCCGCCTACAGTCTTTTCTTCTTCTTCTTTAACTTTTACGATCACGCGATCACCAATTGGTTGTAACACGTTTGTCCCTCCTAAAATTAAATTTTAATCTCTTTTATGTGCCATTAGCACTCCTATTTGTCAAGTGCTAACTTACATTTATGATAATAACCCCTTTTATGAAAAAATGCAAGAAAAAATTAGCACTTTGAGTAAAAAAGTGCTAATTTGCTTTTTAAAACTATTTTTTCTTATCCGAATCAAGAAAGTAAATAAGTGTCTGCAACTCAGTAGCCAAATCAACGTTTTGAATTCTAATGCCACTTGGTGCAGATAAACGAATTGGGGTGAAATTCATGATTCCCTTAATTCCAGCTTCTACCATATCATCAGCAGTTTTCTGAGCAGCCGCAGATGGCACCGTTAAAATCGCAATAGAAATTTGTTGGTCACTAAGCTGCTTTTTAAGTTCACTCATATCATAGACAGGCACACCGCTTAGAATTCTGCCGGTAATTTTCTCATCAATATCAAAAGCACAAGAAATGCGAATATTATTTGAGCGTTTAAAATTGTAATTTAATAAAGCATGACCCAAGTTACCTACGCCAACCAAAGCAACATTTGTTAAAGTGTCTTGGTTTAAAATCTTTTTAAAAAAAGAAAGTAAACTTTTTACATCGTAGCCATAACCCCTTTTGCCCAAAGCGCCGAAATAAGAAAAATCACGTCTGATTGAAGCACTGTCTACCTGGACAGCTTCAGACAATTCAGTCGAAGAAACTTTTTCTTTGCCAGCCTCATTTAAGATAATAAGATAACGGTAATATAACGGCAACCTTTTAGCCGTTGCCGTTGGTATTTTGATTTTTTCCATTTAAGAAGCCTCCAACTTAATTAAGTAACCATAATTCGTTCTTGTGAATTTCTCAGCAATCAATTCTATTTTACCTATAAATTTACGTCATTTGCAAACATTTTTTTCACAATCTTTTAAATTTTAGCATAATGGTAACAGGCTTGATAATAGAAACTGGTATTTTTATTCATTCACGCTTAAAAAGCTGTATTTTTGCTCTTTTTCTTTCATATATCCATCAAACTCTCACACAAGAATTTCACTACGTATGCTAAAATGGTTTTTAGGTGAAAAATTATGATAATTGCACAAGGACACGATTTAGAAAAACAATTTGGTGCCAACACATTATTTAAAAATGTCAATTTTTCAATTGACGCAAATGCCAGAATAGGTCTGATTGGACCTAACGGGGTTGGTAAAACAACCCTGCTTAAGATTATGACTGGCGAGGAAGAAGCCACACATGGTGACTTCACCATCAATAAAAACATAGATGTCGGCTACATTGCCCAAGAAAATGGCTTAAATGAAAGTAAAACAATTTGGGAAGAAATGTTGTCTGTTTTTACTTCATTAATTAATATGAGCAAAAAAATCACAAGTTTACAGCAAGACATCGCTGCTAACCCTAAAAAAAGTGATTTGTTAAAACAGTATGACCAGCTGCAATTCAACTTTGAGCAGCAAGGAGGGTACACCTACCAGGCTGATATCAAAAGTATTTTGAATGGCTTTAACTTTCCCGAAGAAACTTGGTCCAAAAAAATCGCAAGTCTTTCTGGAGGAGAAAAGACCAGACTTTCATTTGTTAAATTGCTACTGCGCAAACCTGCTCTGCTATTACTTGATGAGCCTACCAACTACCTTGATTTAGACACTCTGGACTGGCTGGAAAGTTATCTTAAAAACTATTCTGGTGCTATTTTAGTTGTTTCCCATGACCAGTATTTCTTAGATAATTTAGCCACACAGATTTTTGAATTGCAATTTGGCAAATTAACCGTTTTTAAGGGTAATTATTCCGCTTATGTTGCTGAACGGCAGCTGCGTGATCGACAGCAAGAAGAAGCGTATGAAAAGCAGCAAGAGCAAATCAAAAAAGACGAAGAATTTATTCAAAAAAATATTGTCAGAGCCAAAACTACTAAACGAGCTCAAAGTCGCCGCAAGCAATTGGAGAAAATGGAAAGAATTACTCCGCCAAAACACAAAAGCAAAGTACGCATTAATTTTCAAAGCGAGCGGCCATCTGGTAAAGAAGTACTAATTTTACGTGATTTAACAATTGGCTATCCGACAAAAACAATGGTGCACGATATTTTTCTGCAAATAAATAAAGGTGACCGCGTAGCCGTAATTGGTCAAAATGGTATTGGTAAGTCAACTTTACTAAAAACCGTGATGAAGGAGTTAAAGCCAAAAAAAGGTTCAATTAAGTACGGTGCATCCCTTGATATCGGCTACTATGATCAGGAACTACAAGGACTTGATCCCACTAAAACGGTGATTGACACCGTTTGGGACCGTCATAAAACAATGCCTGAAAAAGATGTTCGTTCTATTTTAGCCAGTTTCTTGTTTACGGCAAAAGATATTGATAAAACTGTCGGACAATTATCTGGTGGTCAAAAGGCCAGATTAACATTAACGGTTTTGTCACTTGAACATAACAACTTTCTGCTGATGGATGAACCTACTAACCATTTGGATCTTGAGGCCAAAGAAGTATTAGAAAAAGCTTTGCAGGATTTTGACGGTACTTTATTGTTTGTTTCTCACGACCGCTATTTCATCAATCAATTAGCTAATAAAATTGTAGAGATCAAAGATGGTACTGCCCAAGTTTATGAGGGTGATTATAATTATTATTTAAACGAGAAAACTAAGCAAAATGCCGTTTCCGCCAGTACATCTGCTAATGAAGACACAACTGTCATTGAACCCGAAAAAAATAAAAACAAGTTGTCCTATCAAGAACAAAAGCTCCGTGATTCACAAAAACGAAAATTACAAAGAGCGGTTGAGCATTCCGAAAATAAGATTGATGAATTAGAAAAAGAGCAAAAAGATATTCAAAATCAAATGGCTGATCCTGAAATTGCCACTAATTTTGACAAATTAGGTCCCTTGCAAGAACAGCTCACTGAAGTGCAAAAACAACTTGCTGAGGCAAATGATGCTTGGGAAAAAGCACTGACTGAACTGGATAGCTTTGACTAAAATAATCTATATTTTGGAAACGCAACAAAAATAGGAATAAATCTGCCTTCTTGTTTACTATTTCTATATTTCAACTTACAGTAAATTACCTTGTTAACTATTAATTTATTTTTTGTTTGCAAAACTTGATGAATTTAGTGCTGCTTTTAAAATTGTAGTTGTTTAAACTAAAAGAGATAATTTTGCTGGCTTTATAAGAAATGAATTGGGAGATACGCACGGGAAAATTACTTATTGCTCTTCAATTATTAATTAATAAAGGAGGAATAAAAATGAAATATATAGTTGACCAAAATATTACTTTAGACCAACTCATCAATTTATACACCAGCGTCGGTTGGAGTTCTTATACACAAAATCCCTAGCAACTGCAAAAGGCAGTGGCAAATTCGCTTTTTGCTATTAGTGCTTATAATCATAACCAATTAGTTGGATTAATCTGAGTAGTTGGTAATGGTCTAACCTTCATTTATATCCAAGAGTTAATGGTTAATCTGCTTATCAAAGTCGGGAAATTGGTACGAAATTAATGAATAGCGTATTACAGAAATATAATTCTGTCAGACAGAAAGTTTTGTTGACCGAAAATTCCCTTAAAACGCACATGTCTTATAAGAGTTGTAATTTTAATCCGTGTGATAAATACGATTTGATTGCTTTTTACAAAGATTTTTAAGAGATAATAAAGAGTCTGGGAAAAAACTATCTTTTCCCAGACTCCTTTGCTCAATATTTTATCTTTTAATATTAAGAAGAGCTTACAACAATCTAATTAACTTTATCATGGTACGTACCTTATTACCTAGTTAGAATAGATGATACTATAGCACTAAAATTTACACAGCAAGGCAAGATATTATTGAATATTAAATCTGTAAATACTTGTTTAATCAAAATGGGAGACTTTTTTGAAATGAGTCTCCCATTTTGTAATGGTAAGTATGTTATTACTTGTTATATATTTTTATACTTAGTTTTAAAAGACTTATTAGGTAAGTATAATTTAAATAAAACAAATGAATCCTTTAAAGTCATGATAACACTAAATTAGAAGTAAAAACGTTGATTTACAAAATATAAAATTTTATTCTTTGTATTTTATATGACTGGATAGTGAAATCATAATAGTAATTATTAAAATTGAGCAGCACAGTGTTAACAGCCCTGTCGTATAGTTCAACTGCACATTTTGATAATTCATTCCTAAATTGCCAGATACTATGTCAACTGCGTTCAGGTAAGTCATTGGCAACCAGGCGCAAATCTTACGCAGCGGCTCAACGATCATAGTTGCAATGTTGAGCCCTGGGACAAGTAAAATAGCGATAAGTAATGCTGGTAATTTATCACGAAAAATTCGGGCAAGGAACTGAACTAAGACAACCTCGAAGATCAAGGTAAGTGCCTGCAATACAATTACTTTAATAATAAAACTACCAGTAGATACAGATTCAATAAGAGGCCTACTACCAGTATATTGACCAACGATATAAGGAAAGGACAAACTACCTGTACCAGAAATAAGGGAAGCTACAATAAATAATACTAAATTAATCGCTAAAAAACTACCAAGAGTCAGGACTATTCCTGCTATGGTATTCGAAATCATTAAATTATTTTTTTCAAGCGGTAATAACTGCGCCGTATCTAACTTTTGATGATAAGAATCAGTTAAAAGCAAAGTTAATAAAAACAGAGCAACAAGAGTAAATACGTAAGGCAAATATTGCTGATTTAATTGCAGTAAGAACTGCCAGCCTGTTACTGGCATATCCTGACTTTCATAAGGCAAAGGCTCATGACGTAAATAGTTAAAGAATTGCAGTTTTTTCTCTACATTTATTCTTGAATTTAGGCCTGCTAAATCTTGGCCATTTGATGAAATAGTTTGTTCTTGCTTTTTTTGTTGCCACATAATCATGTAGGCTTTGCGCCAGTTACCTTTATTTGCCGCATTTAGAACTTGTTTATCTTGCTTAACTACTTCTTGGTTTTGCCTAATGGCAGCTTTAGTATCATTGTAAATCTCAGTTTCCGCTTTTTGTTTTTCTTGTTTAAGTAATCTTTGCTGCCGATTAATTTCTTTTTGAAAGTAAGCAATCTCCGATTTAGCCTCCGCCTGTAAGGAAAATTGGGGATTAGTGCGAATATTCATGAATAAGACAATACCCATTAATAAGACTAAAATCGCTATGCAAACTGGAGTTAGCTTATTCTTAAATACTTTTTTAAGTTGAAAAGCCAAGTAGGACATTATGCCATCCTCCCATTTCTATGAGCAACAGTTGTAAAGCGATCAATTAAAAATACCAATAACAATAATAATATAGAACTCAGTATTAAGGTATACACACCATTTGAAAAGTTAATCGCGGAATTGTTCATTGTGTAGGCTGTTTGGTTTGATACAATGTTTAAAACTGCTAAATAAGTATCAGGAAGCCACTGCGCAATCTTCTCCAGCGGAATAATAAAAACTGTAACAAAATGACCGCCTAATAAAAGCAATAGCGAAACTAACAGAGTCGGTAACTGGTTATGAAAAATTTTAGCAATTAGCTGTACAAGCAAAACCATAAATATGAAATTTAAGAGCTGCAGCATAACTGCTTGGGGCAACAATTTGGCAGTCGGAACAATTCCCGGCACCAAGTGGTCGCTAACCAGATGGTGAATGATGTAAGGATAGTCACTGCGACCAGTACCAAAAATGCTCGCTGCTCCCCCGAAAACTAATAAGTTTAGTAAAAGAAAAATAAAGCTGACGACCACTAACCCAGCAATATTATTAGTCAAGGTACTTTGTAAGCGATTAATTGGCAAGACAGTCGAAATGTCAAGACCAGTTTTATAAGAACCAGTAAATAAATAAGTCAAAATAAAAATCATTACCAAACTAAATAAGACGGGCCAATAGTTTGCATTCAAATCTAACAAAAATTGTATTCCGGTAACTGCGTTATCGCTTTCATAAGGCATAGGGTGAGCTATGAGATACTTTAAACGCAGTATTACACTTTTATATCCATCTTTTTCATCCGAGCTTAGATCAGTCAATTTGCCTTTTTGTTCCCTTTTTAATTTGGTCTCATAAACTCGCTTCCAGTGATTATGATTAATATTATCAACAAAGGCTTGATCTTTTCTTAATCCTATTTCAGTTTGTTTGATATCTTTTTCAATGGCCTTATATGATTTTCCTTGCGGTGAATATCGTTTGAGTGCTTGACGATCGGCTTGTAAAGCTTGCTTTTTCATGGCAATCTGCCCCTGAGCATCTCCTTTTAAAGAACCTGTACCCATGAGCTGCGTAGACTTCATGTATAGTAAGCCAAAAGAAATTAATAATAAAATAACCAGTGAAATAATTGATAGATTGTGTTTAGTAACTTTTTTAAGTTGCAATGAAAAATATGAGCTCATTGTTCTACCTCGTGCATCATTTGTTTTTGTAAAACGAGCCGGTGTAAGTTATTCACTTTAATCTCACTGCTATAGTGGGAGGTTAGAATAATACATTTATTATGCTGAACTACCTCATCATTTAGTCTCTTATAAAGAATTGCGCGACTTTCTTCATCAAGACCGTTAGTGATCTCGTCCATCAAGTAATATTCGGCGCCACTAACTAGGTACATGGCTACAATCAATTTTTGTTTCATTCCAAGCGAACACTTTTTAATCGGGACTTTGACATACTTACGTACACCCAAGAAATCAAGTTCTTGATCAAGGTCGACATTAGAATGCCATTGTCTTTTCACAAATTTTAAGTAATCAAGGCTGGTTAAATTGACATTCAACCATTCATTGCTTTCAAAGAACAAAAGCTTACGCTTATTTTTGGCATATGGTTTTCCGTCTAATAAGACTTTACCAGAAGAAGCTGGAATTAGATCCGTAACAGCACGCAAGAAACTTGTTTTACCAGAACCGTTTTCTGCAGCAATTTGATAAAATTGACCAGGTGCAAATTGATAAGAAAAATCGTGCAGGATCGGCTGCCTGGTTTTGAGCGATAGGTTTTGGACTGTTAACATCATTGTCTCCTTTTTTGAGTGGTGAATTAATTTAAAAATGATAGTGTTACTATAATTTAGCCTACCATAATTTTATTGTTTTTTGATTAGAAATTTAAACGTATCCCTATTTATTGATAGAAACTTGTTTGTATTTGAGTTTTATTAATAGTCTATCCGTCTAAAATTCATAATCAAAGTGATTATCAAATTTTGTATTTTGAACTCTTTAAAATATGCTAACAGCTAGGATCATCAATGAATGAAATAAACTAACCATTTGATTTTCTCCCTTACCTGTTTGACTTTATTATATTCAGGTAGGAAAACTAAATTAAAAAATGTCACATATGACTTTTTAAAAACATATGTGACATTTTTTATTTCTTAATACTACTGTCTAAAAGTTCTTGCAATCCGATACTGTAGCTATTCACCAGCTGTCATTTTGTATACTACGATCATTTAGTAATTGATACATAAATTTAATGTTTAAAATACTTGGGCTCAAAACACATAATGATAAAAAAGGGTCTGGGAAAAAACTATTTCCAGAACAACAAAAAGGCGTTGAACTCAACGCCTTTTTTCGTAGGGATTTTGTCTTGATCCTGATATTATTTATTTTATTGCAGCATTTCTGATGCGTAAGGTAGTTCTAATGATGCATCAGCATCTAAAGTTAGATCAGCAAATTTTCCTTCTTGATATAAATTGTATGCCGCTGCACCAATCATCGCAGCATTGTCACCGCAAAGCTTTAAATCAGGCAAAATGACTTTGGGCTGAATATTTTGCGGTAAACTTGCTATTTCACTATTCATTCTGTCCCGTAAACCATGGTTAGCGGCTACACCACCCCCCATGATGAAAGTCTGCGGCTGATACTGCTTAATTGCCCTAATTGTTTTAGTTGCTAAAACATCAATTACTGCGGCTTGAAAACTGGCCGCTAAGTCATATTTATTTAGTTCTTGGTTAATTTGTTCAGCGTGATGACAAGTATTAATGAATGCACTTTTTAGCCCTGAAAAAGAAAAGTCGTAATCATCTTCTTTAATCATTGCCCGGGGAAAATTAAAGGTATCCTGCCCCTGGTGAGCCCATTCATCTATTGTTTTACCAGCTGGATAATTAACTCCTAAAACTCGGCCGATTTTATCATAAGCCTCTCCTACCGCGTCATCTCTAGTATCACCAACTATTTCAAAATGGGTCGGGTCTTTTAGTAAAACAATTTCAGTATGTCCACCAGAAACTTGCAGTGCAAGAGCCGGATAAGTAATCTCTTCTTTTAATTGTGCTGCCATAATGTGGCCCATAATATGATCAACACCAATTAGGGGGATGCCTGTAGCCATGGAAGCTGCTTTAGCCGCACTGACACCAATTAACAGGGCTCCGACTAATCCAGGTCCATAAGTTACGGCAATAGCATCGATATCATTCCAGGTTACTTTTGCTTCACTTAACGCTTCCCTGGTAATTTGCGTTATCACTTCAATGTGATGGCGACTGGCTACTTCGGGAACGACCCCTCCAAAACGCTGATGACTTTTAATTTGAGTTGCCACTATCAAGCTTTCAACTTCTCTGCCATTTTTAACAACAGAAGCCGAAGTCTCATCACAAGAACTTTCAAAAGCTAAAATCCGGATGTCTTTTTTATGTACCACTTCTATTTCCTTTCTTCACTTATCTATCAATTTAAGCACCATGTTAAACGCGTTTTGCTTAGAGTCCTGATAATAATTGGGCCAGACGAAAGTTGTAACAAAACCTAATTTTTGATATAACTTTTGGGCATTCAAATTATCCTCTCTTACTTCCAGGCTAAGTTCCTCACAGCCTTTTTCTTGGGCAATTTCAATTACTTTTCTAATTAAATAAGTACCTATGCCTCTTTTTTGCCAAGCTGAATCAACCATTAAATTGGTAATGTGCGCCTTCCTATTATTAATTCGGACACCAATTAGCCCTACCACTAATTGCGACTGCAATACGAGTAAATAAAGTGCATTCTTTTTGCCCAATTCAGTTTGAAAAATTGCTCCGCTCCAAGGCTCCTCTCCTTGATATAAACTTTGCTCAAGTAACAATATCGCAGAAATGTCCTCAATTTGCGCTTGTCTAATATCCAGGATAGAGTCCTTTATAATGAATTTTTCTGGAGTAAAGTTAACAAACTTTTTCTTTTGCGCCACAAATAAAAAAGGCCAGAAACACTTAAACTTCTTCCACATAGTTACTGTCAGGTTTGTATGCTTCTCCGGTCTTTTTATGCCAATCAATTTCAGCTTGTGTGCGCCGTAAATAGTTTGGCAACAACTGGTCAGGATCATCGGGTTGAGCATCCACAGCCAGCTTGCCTATTAAACCAGCATGAACAATGTTTTGTTTTTCTGTCCCAAAATTAAAGGGAATATTTATCTTTTTGATGGCCTCTTTTTGTTTTTCAAAGCCAGAACCAACATAAATAACATTTTCCAGATTGTTATCTGCACAATATTCTGCTATTGCGCTTAAAAGTGTGTCAATATGATAGTGCCCATCAGGTATTACACATTCAGGACCCCAATCATCTTCCTTATTGACATAAGCACCCGCAAAGTAATTGTCATTACGAGCATCAATTCCAGCCACTATTAAAGTGCCTTCTTCTGCACAACTTGCAGCCAGTGCTTGTAAAGTAGATATGCTTACTACCTCTTTATGTAAAATGCTGGCAAACATTTTTACCGTAGTTACACCAATCCGTAATCCAGTATATGACCCTGGTCCAATTGCAACGGCAAAACGATCGATTTCTGCCAATCTTAGATTATTTTCTTTCAAAATTTCGGCAATTAATGGATCCAAATGTGCGCTGTGATTACGCTGATCAAATTCATTCTTTTCCATAATTACTTTAGCAGCGTCATTTAAAGCCACACTTAAATTATTTGTCGCAGTCGACATACTCAAAATTTTCATTCTAAAATATTTTTACTCTTTTCGAAAATTATCTGTTAATCCTAACCCTTGAAATTGCGTTTAAAACAAAATAACTAACAATCATTTCCACCCAGGGGGTAATGGCTTCCTTCGGAATTCTTTGAATAAGTGCAACGGAATAGTCAATGCCATATAAAAGATGAACCCAAAGTGTATTTAAGCCGATATTAACAACAACTGTCACTAATAAAGTTGCCAAAATAATGCGCCAAATTTTGACTGGCTTTTGATAAAATACCAAGCCATAAATAAACGGACCAATCATTGCACTCAGGGTAAAGCCGATAAAAAAGCCCCCTTGATTACCGAATAAAGCCGATGAAACCAAGTCACTAATTCCACCGCCAATGCTACCCCAAACAGGCCCAAATAAGAATCCCAGCATTACGCTTCCGATGAAGCCCAAACTTACATGAACAACAGCTGATCCGACTGTAAAACGACTAAGAATGATCTTCATTGCGACAATAATTCCTAAGAGTACAAGATCACGCAATTCGACCTTAAACATTTCTTTAATAGTCATTTGGAACACTTTCTTTCTTTAATTAAATTATGTTAGAACACAAAAAATAATTATATTATATTTTGCGCCAAGTTAGTTCACAAACAGCTTTATCCTTTTTGTCTTCATCCGCAATCGCATGAAATGATTTTATAGTGTCACCATCTTTGATTAAGTTTACACATGCATATGGCGTTTGCGCATAACGGACCTCAAGATTAAATTTAATATCAATAGTCTTGACGACATGATTTTTTAAAAAATCGCGGTCAAGCGTATCAAGAAACCAATTAAAATAGTGACCATTAGTCATGTGATGGTTGGTATCCAAATCATCATAGCGTACGCGATACTGCCGTTTTTTCTCGTAATTTTCCTGGACCCGCAGTCTTGGAAAACGAGGCAGCTTTTTCAAGAGTGGTATTCCCAATTCAGCCATCATTTCCTTATCAGTTGATACTAGTTTGCGGGTCTTTAAATCAAATAAAACCCATTCACTCTTTACTGTTATCAACTCATTTCCAGTCTGATCGGTAAATACATAATTTCTATATTCCAAAAAACGGTTATAGCCAAATGGCTCAGTTGTAAGTATAATTTCTTCATTTGGATGGGGCAGGCGGGCAATTTCCATATGATATTGCGTCACGACCCAACCTAATCCCCTTTTGGTCAAGGCATTAGTACTACCATTACCTGAATCTAATTGATGCTCCGAAACACTCATCATCAAATCAATCATCGCAGGTAATTTTAAATTTTTATTTTCATCACATTCATAATAATTTACAATATGTTTTTCACTGTACTTCATAATTTCACCTACTTTTGATGATAACGTTCATATAACTCATTTTTTGAAACGTGATTTTCCTGAGCAATCTCCTTAATTGCCATTTTTTTGCTTTTTCCTTTAGCAACCAACTGCTCTACTAACGCAATTAGTGCAGTCCAAGATAATTTTTCAGCTTGCTTGGTATTTGGTGAAACCAAAATCACAAATTCACCTCTCGGCGCATTTTGCTCAAAATAAGTAGTTACTTCACTGATTGTACCACGAACAAATTCCTCGTGAATCTTAGTCAGTTCTCTGGCGACAACAATTTGACGCTCAGAATCCAGAATTTCAGACAAATTATTAAGAGTTTTAACCAATCTATGTGGTGCTTCATAAAAAACAGAAGTTGCGCGTGCTTTATTCATTTGTTCAAAAAAGGATTTTTGCTCACTCTTTTTCCGCGGTAAAAAGCCATAATAAGTAAATGGCTGAGCATCAAAGCCAGAGGCAATCAAGGCAGTAGTAAAGGCGGAAGCACCTGGTAAAGGGACAACTGGAATATTATTCTTGATACACTCTTGCACCAAGATATATCCCGGATCAGAAATGACGGGCATTCCAGCGTCACTAATTTCTGCGATAACTGCACCCTTCGTCATTAATTTAATCAATTCGGGCGCTCTTTCCTTTGAATTATACTTATGAAAGGAAAGCATATGATTATGGACCCCAATTTTTTCAAGTAGGATGCCACTTGTTCTGGTATCTTCAGCTGCGATATAATCAGCTTCCTGTAAAACTTTTTTTGCTCTAATTGTAATGTCTTCCAAATTACCAATCGGAGTTGGCACTAGATAAAGCTTACCATTTTCTTGGGCATAACTACTTTGCCTCTGCATTTGATCAGTCCTTTAATGTTTCTTCTTTTTTTCACCGAAATTATCAAGAATATCCAGGCAAAACATGCAGTCTGTATTAGGATCACGATGAGAGCCATAGTACATATTGCAAATATGATAACCTGAGCTGTAAATTTGCCGCAAAGATTCAAGGCCACTTTGAGTTTTTACGGTACTATTGTGGGCATTATTCATTTTGTCCATTTTTTCGCGCAGCAATTGATTCTCTACTTTTAATTCAGTATTTTCTTTTAAAGTCTCTAAAATACTATTCTCTAAACTTTCGATTGTTTTGGTCATGCTGACCATCGAATCGTGAAGCTGCTCCAACTTTGAATATGAATCCACCACGAACACCTACCGTTTCCACTGCAAAGTAAGAAAATCAAGTAAATTACGAAAACTAACATTGCTGTACTGCATCTTATCAATTTCAAGCAAATACTTTAGCATTCTTGCTCCATCATCTTGATGACTATTGTCTAAATCCTCTTGTGCCCATTTCTTAAGTAAAAAGAGAATATAATTTTGTTCACTTTTGCTTCTTGCTATTTCTGCCAACTGGTGCGCACTGACAAGTGCTAATGAATTGTGCTCCATCATCTCTTGGTAAAAATATTTAGTATCTTTATCTAATTTAGTTGTATCTTCCAGCTCGCTAACTTCACTAGGACTGAAGCCATTTGCTAATAATTCCGCACTTTTACCATTCTCTTTGTCATTATTCGCAAAATTAATAATCTGAGTACGTGACCGAATTGTTGGCAAAATTTGATCAGTATTATTGGTGATTAAAATTGTAACGACAGGTGCAATAGGCTCTTCTAGTAAATTAAGCAAAGCATTAGCTGCAGGCAAAGTTAACTTTTGTGCTTCATTAATAAAAAAGAAACGTACACTGCTTTGAACCGGACTTTTAGCCAATTCTTCTTTTAAAATGCGCACTTGATCGATGCCCAAAGTTTGCTTGCCTTCGGGCTTTACCAGCAAAACATCCGGGTGATTGCCTGAAATAATCTGCCGGCAGTTCTGACAAGTACCATCTGGTTTTTTACTACCACTACAATTAAAAAGACAGGCTAACCAATAGGCTGTATTTAAAGCCTGAATTTCATTAGCATCAACGAATAAGTAACTGTGCGCCATTTTATTTTGTTCAAATGCCTGACGCAAAAATTCAGTTTGCTTCTGGCCCGCTTCCTTAATATTGACAGACATTAGAATTGCTTAAATTCTTCAACAGGCAAGACAAAGCAAGTAGCCCCACCAACTGTAATTTTTATCGGTTGACTACTAATATCAAAGCCTGTCATTACCATATTCGGATTCATATATTCTTCACGTGATTTGGATTCATCCTTGATAATACGCAAAACTTGTTTAACATGCTTATCATCTATACCGATAAGAAAGGTCGTATTACCTTCACTAAGAAATCCACCTGTTGTAGCAAGTTTAGTTGCGCGAATACTCTCTTTAACAAAGGTACGCTGCAAACGGTTAGCATCTTCTTTTTGAACAATTGCAACTATTAATTTCATCTTAATCAGTCCTTTAACAAATCTGCTGGTAATCGGTTTGCAATTATTTTAACACAATCCTCTACAACCAAATTGAGTGGTTTATTTGCATTAACTACCACTATTCTTTTAGGATAAGCTTGATTTACTTCTTGATAGCCCCGGTAAACTTTTTGATGAAAAATTAATTTTTCCTGTTCCAAACGGTCTTCTTGACCAGCTCGTTCTTGGGCAATCCTGTCTAAGCCAATTTGCGGTTTAACGTCGAGAAAAATAGTGAGATCAGGTTCAATTTTACTGGTGGCAAAATCATTAATCTGTTTCACAGCGGCAATACCCAAATCTCGTCCTGCTCCTTGATAAGCAAGTGAACTATCAACAAATCGATCAGAGAAAACTACCTTACCAGCTTTAAGAGCCGGTATCACAGTTTCAAACATGTGTTGGCTGCGAGAAGCTGCATAAAGCAATGCTTCAGTTTTAGCGGACATTTCTTCATTCACAGGATCCAAAATTAATTGCCGGATTTTTTCTGCAATTTTTGAGCCTCCAGGTTCCCTAGTTACTAGATATTGTGTCTTCAACCTAGGACCTATTTGAGCTACAACTTGCTTTAAAACTGTACTTTTTCCTGACCCATCTGGTCCTTCGAAACTGATAAAATAACTTTTCATAAAACTCTCCATGTTTCTATTTTACAAGAGTTCTCTTTATATGAACACCCCAACGTACTTTTAATTTTTGCGCAAAATAAAAAGTCCTTTCACTAAGGACTTTTTAGTCTGAAATCGCATTAGAAAAACCACTAAATCTTGTATGACGATGACGAGCTTCATTATATAAGAAAGAATATTTTGCTCTTAAAATTTTACCTGATACCACGTTATCCTCAGACATATCAAGTGTCGTTGGATCAAGATTTTTTTGAACAGCAATCTGCTCCTGCAAATCTTCAATTGTGGTCATTAGCAATTCGTCACCCATTTTTTTAACTTTATTACGAGCCATTAGATTGAAGTTCTCCCTTGTACCGCTCTTTTTAAAGTAATCGAATTAGCATATTCAATATCACTACCGACAGCCAAACCAGCAGCCAGGCGGGTTACTTTAATTCCAGCAGGCTTAATTAGTTTGCTAATATACATCGCTGTTGATTCACCTTCGGGAGTTGAATTTAAAGCTAAAATAACCTCTTTGACATCATCCTGTTTTTGCAAGCGAACAATCAGTGACTTAATATTAATTTCTTCTGGCCCAATACCATCCATTGGTGATAAAACACCGTGCAGAACATGATATAGACCACTATATTCACCCATGTCTTCAAAAGCCATCACGTCTTTAGGCTGTTCAACCACCATAATAGTCGACTGGTCACGTTCAGGATTACTGCAGATTAGGCACGGATCCTTTTCCGTAATGTTGCCACAAATAGAACAGCGATGAAGCTTTTCTTTTACCTCTGTTAGTGCTGTACTAAAGCCGTGAACATCTTCATCTGGCATATCAAGAGTATAAAAAGCAAGCCTTGTTGCTGTTTTTTCACCAATACCAGGTAATTTCATATAAGAATCAATTAAATGCGCAATCGGTGCTGGATATTGCAATTAAATCATACCCTTCGTATACTTGCCTAAACTTTGCTGCGTAGCTTGATCAATTTCTTGCAGTCCTTTGTTAACGGCATCAATAACTAAATCTTGCAGCATATCTGGATCATCCGGGTCGATTGCATCCTTATCAATGGTAATATTTTTTAATTTACGATCACCACTAAAAGTAGCTACGACTAAATCATCTGCAGATTTGCCCACAAATTCCTGGGCAGTAATATTTTCTTGTTCCTGAGCCATTTGCTCTTGCAATTTTTTGGCCTGTTTCATCATTTGTTGCATATTCATACCGCCCATGGCACCAAAATTAGGTCTTTTACTCATTATCTTTTCTCCTTAAATTTTAGTCTTTAACATTTACTGTGTCACCAAATAACTCTTTGGCTTTATCCACTATCTGCTTATCTGACTCAGCCTGTTCTGATTCTGAATCTTTTTGCTTTTGCTTATCAAGTAATTCTTTACCATGTTTCTGTATAAATTCTTTACGTACTGTGGCCCAATCTTCATCAGGTACTAGCACTATTTCATAACTATGCTTAGTAAATTTAGCAATTTCTTCAGTCAAAATATCTAATAAATTGCCATCTTCACTAGCTTTTTCAAACCAAAGGGTGTATTTACATTTCATTACTACTTGATTCGCACTAGCAGCAACCGGCTCAAGTACATCTAACAAAGCTCTTTGCGAAACACCCAAAACAGATTGCAAATCGGGCCAAACATTTTTGATAGCAGTGAGGTCATCCTTCGTGGCATTTTCTAACACATGGTAAACTTGCTTACGATTTTGTTGATTGGCCTTTTTTCTGTTTTTATTTGCTTTTTTAGGTTTTGCGGCAGACTTTATTTTAGAACCTTTGCCATTGTTTTTATCAAATCGGTCGGCTGCAACATTGTCAAGATGAAAAATCTGATCGCTGTTCCTAGTTTGTTTTTTACTTAAACTGGAAACTTTTTTGGTTAAAGCCGTAACTTGCTTCTTTAACGCTGCTATTTCTTCCATCAAATCCGGGTCAGCATTTTGAGAATTGGCAGACCCTGATATAACATTCTTAGAGTCTACCGTACTAGCCTTTTTCCCAGCACATTCAACTACAAATACTTCTAGCGGAATTTGCTGCTGATTAGTATAACGTAAATCATTTAATGCGGTATTAGCCGCAGAAATCAATTGAAAATAGCGTTCAGGAGCAACTTCTTTAATCTGATCAACAAAGTCGTCGCTTAGAAAGAAATTTTGGCTACTGTCATTGGTTTTAATAACCATTAAGGCATTAGTCGCCATTTCAATAAGTTCATCTAAAATATTTTTCGTACTAGCACCATTAGCAAGTTCGGTTTGTGCTAAAGATAATGCTTTAGTTGCATCCTCATTCAATATTGCTAATAAAATCTGTTCAATTTTTTCTTTAGCGGCAAATCCAGTTATTTCAAGAGCCGAATCATACTCAACTTTGTTTTTGTCAAAACTCAACAGTTGGTCTAAGATACTCAAAGCATCCCGCATACCACCATCAGCTACCTGAGCAATCACAGCCAAAGCCTTATCTTCATAACTGATCTTTTCTTGCTCCAGTATATACTTCATTCGCTTTTCTAGGTCAGCTTGAGAGATACGCTTGAAATTGTATCGCTGAGTTCTTGATATTATTGTTGCCGGCACTTTTTGCAGTTCGGTAGTAGCTAAGATGAAAACAACATGCTCTGGCGGTTCTTCTAATGTTTTAAGCAAAGCATTGAATGCACCCATTGACAACATATGGACTTCATCAATGATATATACTTTGTATTTACCTTGAGTTGGTGCGTATTTTACTTTATCTCTGATGTCGCGTATTTCATCAACACCATTATTGGAAGCCGCATCAATCTCCATAATATCCGCCATTGCACCTTTATCGGCTGCCAGGCAATTAGCACATTTATTACATGGTTCACCGCTTTGCAGGTTGGTACAATTCAAAGCTTTAGCAAAGATCTTGGCACAGGAAGTTTTCCCAGTACCACGAGGCCCAGCAAATAAAAAGGCATGGGAGATTGTACCGCGCTTAATTGCATTTTTCAAAGTATCCGTAATATCATTTTGACCAATCACACTAGCAAAAGTGCGCGGTCTCCATTTGCGGTATAACGCTTGATAAGCCATTGATCAGTCTTCCCTAGTAAAAAACTCTTAACTCTTGCGAAAGAGTTAAGAGTTTGTAATTATCTAATAAAAGGCACATGCCCGAGCAACCTTAGTGCTGCTACCTTCCGGTCCTGACACGCTTTGGAGGTCAAACATTGCCCATAAGATATATTACCTTATTTTACAGTATTTTTCCACTAATTTGCGAAATTTTTACCAGAGTCTTTTGCTGCTTTCTGCTTTTGTCTGATCTCTTTGAAAAAGCTTTTCAGCATTTGACTGGCTTCTTCACGATATAGTCCACGAATTACATGGGGATGGTGGTTAAATTTAGCTATTTCAAAAAGGTTAACCACGCTACCAGCTGCACCAGCTTTAGGATCAAGTGCCCCAAAAAAGACATTTTTAATGCGGGAATTAATAATTGCACCCGCACACATTGGACAAGGTTCTAAGGTGACAAAAAGACTGCAGTCAATTAAACGCCAGGTACCGAACTTTGAGCAAGCTTGCCTGATTGCAATCATTTCGGCATGTTGCGTCGCGTCTTGGTCTAATTCTCGCCGGTTAAACCCTTCTCCAATAACTTGCCCATCTGGCGCAATTATTACGGCGCCAATTGGAACTTCCCCCAAGCTTTGCGCTTTTTCGGCCTGTTTAAAAGCTAGTTGCATAAAATTCTTTTTGTCAGCGCTTGAAAATGGCATTACCTATTCACCGCCTGCAATACATAGTAACCTTTATCTCTTTTTAATATCACACAGTTGCCAAAAGTTTTAATTAGCAATTTGCGCGCACTGGGTTCTCCCTGCTTCTTCTGAATTACGGCTAACAAAACGCCATTTTGGATAAGGTGGCTCTTGGCACCACTTAAGATATTAGAAACGACGCTCTTTCCGGCTCGAATAGGCGGATTAGTCACAATTAAACCAAATTTTGGTTCGTCAGAAACATTTTCGTAAACATCTGACTTATAAATATTGACATTTTTTATTCCATTAACTGCAGCGTTTTCTTTCGCCAGAACCAGTCCTCGCTCGTTAATATCAACCATATCTACAATTTGATCGGGCCAAAATTTGGCTGCAAACAGTCCAATAGGACCATAACCAGTTCCGACATCCAGAATATTATTTTGAGGGAAATCAATGTTTGCCATTTCTTTAATTAAGACACCTGAACCGTAATCTACGCGCGTTTTGGAAAAAACTCCTGCATCAGTGGTAAATTTAAGATCAATCCCATTAACTTGATAGTCAATGACATGTTCATTATGCGCGGAAGTTGGATTTTCAGTGAAATACATTTGATTTTCTTTATCAGTCATAATTTGCTCATTTCTTAAAACCTTATCTAATTAATTTTAGCGGACAATAGTATTTTTGCAAACAAAATAAAAATCTAACTATGTTAGAAACCTATTTCAAAACATAATTAGATTTATTATTTTTATAATTAAAACTTTTATTTAAGTTTAGTAATTAATAAATTACACCAACTGAAGAATATATCTGCTCGCTTTCATTTTCTGCTATTGCACCCAGACCAATTGTTTTGGCACTCGGATCGAGTAAAATGTCACGGTGACCCCAATTAGATTCAGCATCATTATAGATATATTCGTAAATCATATTGTCAGCAACTAGCGCACTGCTTGCGTTTTTCGTAGCATCATGCAAACTATTGTCTGAGTGGTTCACGTCTACACCCCAAGGAAACATTGCTAAGCATTCTGCTGTACTGTGACGCTTGACTCCTGCTTTATTAAAGAAATCATTCAAAATGAAATTGCCAGCAGCATCTACGTGTGCAAAATTATCAAGCAATAATTTTGTTCTATTTTGAACTACTTCATCAAGATTAGCATCTTCACTAACAGCATTAAGTCCACGTTGAGCTCTTTCTTCATTCAATTTTTTTAAAAATTCTTGTCTAAATTCACTTAGAGAAAAACTTTCAATTTTTGCATTCTTTTTAGCAGTCTGAGTTGTACCTGTATTGGTCGAATTTGGTGGTGTTACTTTATCTTGGGTAGCGGAAGGGTTTGTCGGATTTGCCGGCAACTTTTGTGGTTTTTTAGCTTTCGCTTTTAAAGTAGTAACATCTTTGGCCAAAATCAGCCTATTTTTAGTCACAAAATAAAACTTCTTACCTCTTATTTTCGTGGCTTTTTTAATAACAGTTAATTTCCTGCCTTTTTTCAAAACTTTTTTCTTTAATTTGCGGCCCTTATTGTTATATAAATTTGCTTTTCTTTTGACCTTCACCCTTTTTACTGCAGGTGCTTTCAAGACAATACTGCCCGATACTGACTTAGCTTCAGTAACTCTTGAGTCAACAAATAACCCACTTGCAATACTTGTGATTGCTATTGCTGCAGCCACAAGTTTATGATAATTAATCTTTTTCATTTACTTCTCCTTTTGTTTATTAGTGCCTTTTAGAAAAAACTGACTTTGAAATAATTACACCACTGTGAAATAGCTTTAGCTCCAAAATAGCTGTTAACTACCTTTTAAAAATTTCTTTTTACAGTTTTTTATTTGGGTACATTATTAATTTAATAATAGCACTACCAACTTTATAAATAAATAACTATCTTTTTTATTATCCTATAAGATGATATTTGTAGTTATAATACTTAAAAGTATAGTAATAAGTAATATAAAAAGGACGTACCTGCTTATCGCAAATACGTCCTTTATTAGCTTGGCTAGCTAGACTACAATTATTTAACTGTAACTGTAGCGCCAACTTCTTCAAGCTTAGATTTAATGTCATTAGCTTCGTCTTCAGAAACGCCTTCCTTAACGTTCTTAGGAGCGCCATCAACAAGATCTTTTGAGTCCTTAAGACCAAGTCCAGTAATATCACGGACAGCCTTAATAACCTTAACCTTTTCTTGGCCAGCTTCTGTCAATTCAACATCAAATGATGTCTTAGCAGCAGCTTCGCCACCAGCAGCACCTGCAGCAGCAACTGGAGCAGCAGCAGAAACACCAAATTCATCTTCAATAGCCTTTACTAGGTCATTTAATTCAAGAATTGAAGCACCTTTTAAGTCTTCAATAATCTTATCAGTATCTAAAGCCATACTTATTTTATCCTCCAAAATTTTTAGATATAAATTACATTATTTATTCTGCAGATTCATCTTTTGAATCAGCAACAGCTTTAACAGCATATGCGAAATTGCGTACTGGAGCTTGTAATACAGAAACAAGCATTGACAGTAAACCTTCGCGTCCAGGAATGGCAGCAAGTTCTTTGATTTCTTCTTTAGAAGTCAATTTGCCTTCTAGCATACCACCCTTAATGTCGATAACATCATAATTATCTTCGTACTTAGAAACAATACGTGCTGGTTCAGTAATATCTTCAGCATTATCAGTATAAATTACAGCAGTAGGACCAACAAAAGTCTCTTCAAGGCCTTCAATACCAGCCTTAGCAGCAGCACGTCTTAAGTAAGTATTCTTAACAACCTTCATGTTAACGTCGTTTTCACGAAGTTCCTTACGCATGTTAGTAACTTCTTCAACAGTTAAGCCAAGGTAATCAATTACCAAGATTGCTTTTGCAGCTTTAAGTTCTTCAGCAAACGCGTCAACGAACTTCTCTTTTTCAGCAATAGCAGCTTTACTCACTCGATTTCACCTCCATCAAATTAATAATAAATTCCATCAGGCCCAAATAAAAACTCCATGCCAAGAAAGACATGGAGCTTCAAACTCTTCATTATCTTCTGGCCTCGGCGGGAAATTAAGGCATCATGCCACCCGAGTCTTAGGTAGAATTTACTTTATTAAATATAACAGGATTATATTCTAAATGCAAGTTAATTATTTTTCTTTCGGATCAGGCTTAATTAATTCGAATAATTCACCCGAAGTCTTGTAAATTACCCAACTCGCCAAATTAACAATGTGATCGCTAATTCTTTCGAGTAATCTAATAATGACAAAATAACTAGCAGAAGCCACTGCAGCATCAGGTTCTTGTTCAACTCCGTCTATAATCATTTGTCTGGCGTTTTTATAATCCTTATAAACTTTGGCATGACCAAGTACCATTTGTCTGGCATCCTTTTCATTTTCTTGAACATAAGCCGTTAATACTTGTACCAGCATTTCACGCACCTGATGTGTCATGTTGGAAATCACTTTTTCAACATCTGGCAGACGTGGATTACCTTTAACTCTGACAGTTTCAATAGCAATGCTATTAGCATTTTCTCCTATTCTTTCTAAGTCTGTTGTAGCTTTTAAAATACTAATAACAACTCGGAAGTCAGTCGCAACCGGCTGCTGTAAAGCCATTAATTCCAAAGCCTTTTTTTCTATTTTAACGGCCTCTTTAGCAACTTCCTTATCTTCAGCAATCATTTGTTGCGCTGCTTTTTTATCATGTTCGACGAAAGAACGCGTACCTCTATCGATCAGGTCGTTAACTAAAACTCCCATCTCCATAAACCGAGCATTCAATTTCTTCAATTCGTCTAAAAATATTTCGTGCATAATCCACCTCCAAATTTAGCCAAAACGGCCATTAAGATAATTGTTTGTCATTTCTTTCTTAGGTGACAAGAACATTTCCTGTGTCGAACCAGATTCGATCAACTCACCATTCATTAGAAAAGCTACTTGGTCTGAAACCCGACTCGCTTGTTGCAAGTTGTGTGTCACCATGATGAAAGTATATTTTTGCTTTAATGCCATTAACGTTTCTTCAATTTCAGAACTTGATATTGGGTCTAAAGCAGAAGTTGGTTCATCAAGCAAAACCACTTCCGGCCTAATTGCCAGCGCCCGGGCTATGCAGATACGTTGTTGTTGTCCTCCTGAAAAAGCAAGGGCATTGCGCTGCAGGCTATCTTTTGTTTCGTTCCAAATTGCAGCTTGCTTTAAACTTTCTTCAACTCTCTGCTCAATCAGTTCCTTATCTTTGACCCCAGCTATACGCAAGCCGTAAGCGACGTTATCAAAAACTGAAAACGGAAACGGTGTTGGTTGCTGGAATACCATACCCACTTTCTTACGTAAAGCAACTAAGTCGATATGAGAATGATAGATATCTTTACCTTCTAACAAAATTTCACCGGTAATTTTAATATCATCAATATCGTCATTCATGCGATTTAGGCAACGCAAGAAGGTTGATTTGCCGCAACCAGAAGGCCCGATCAAGGCGGTCAATTTTTGGGCAGGAAATGCTAAACTAATTCCATGTAAAGCTTCAAAATTGCCGTATTTAAGTTTAACATTTTTTGCCTCCATTACATTTGTCATTAATAACGCCACCTTTATCCAAAACTACCTTGAATGTACTTTTCAGTAATTTCACCTTGAGGATTAGTAAAAATATTGGTTGTAGTATCATATTCTAGCGCATGTCCCAGATGAAAGAATGCTGTATACTCACTAATTCTTGAAGCCTGCTGCATATTGTGAGTTACCATAACCATGGTATATTTTTTGCGCAGTTGCTTCAGCGTATCTTCAAGCTTGGCAGTAGACACCGGATCCAAGGCACTGGCCGGTTCATCTAGAAGTAAAATTTCTGGTTTTAAAGCAATGGCTCGAGCAATACACAGTCTTTGTTGCTGACCCCCAGAAAGAGCTAGAGCACTCTGATCGAGCTTATCTTTGACTTCATCCCACAAAGCTGCAGCTCTAAGACTTTCCTCAACTATCTGATCTAGTTTCTTTTTGTTCTGTTGACCGTTAGCTTTCAAAGCGTAAGTGATGTTTTCTCTAATCGATTTAGGAAAAGGATTTGGTTTTTGAAAAACCATACCGATTGCTTTACGCAATTCATAGACATTAATTTTACTTTGGTTAACATCAAGATTATGAAACATAATGCTGCCATCAACCCGGGCTACCCGATCATTCATACGATTAAGTGAGCGCAAGAAAGTTGATTTTCCTGATCCAGAAGCTCCAATTAAAGCAGTAATTGTATTTTTCTTAAAGCCCAAGCTGACATCAAACAACTTCTGGACAGTACCACCATAGAAAACACTCAAATTTTTCGTTGATATTGCACACTCATCCTCAGCAAAGGTCTTAATGTAGCTTTTTTGATTTTGCCAATTTTCCATAAGAACCCTCCTACTTTATCTTGGCAGCGGTTAACCGTTTATAGATCCAGTTGCCAAGTGCACGCGCACCAAAGTTAAAGATGATAACCACAATTACTAACAGCGCTGAAGTCGCAGCAGACACCACGTTAACATCAGGAATAATACCTTCAGTATTTACTTTCCAAATGTGTACAGCTAATGTCTCAGCGGGACGCATAATATTTAAAAAACTAGTAGGACTAAACATATTCCAGTTTGAATAATCTACGGTAGAGCCGCTCTGCCCGGCTGTGTAAATTAAAGCAGCAGCTTCGCCAAAGACTCTTCCGGCGCTTAAAATCACGCCAGTAATTATTCCAGGAAGAGCAGCTGGTAAAACAATACCGTGAATAGTTTTCCAATTTGACAGCCCCAAAGCCCAGCCGGCTTCTCTTTGCGTCTGAGGAACACCTTTAATTGCTTCTTCGATATTACTGGTCAAAGTAGGTAAATTAAAAAAGGTTAGTGCTAAAGCACCAGCAAGGATGGAAAAGCCCAAGCCAAACTGAACTACAAACAGAAGATAGCCAAAAAGACCGACAACAATTGATGGTAATGAACTCAAAATTTCGATAGTAGTTCTAATCAATTGCGTAAACCAGTTGTCTGGGGCGTATTCAGCTAAATAAATAGCAGCTCCCAGAGCGATTGGCAGGGAAATAATCAAAGTTAAAAGTAAAAGGTAGAGAGAATTAAACAGTTGGTCTCTAATTCCGCCGCCTGCTTCAAAGGATGAGGAAGCTGAACTTAAGAAATGCCAAGATAAGTGTGGGATTCCGGAAACCAAAATATTACCTAAAATTCCCACCAAAAGCAATATAACAATTCCCACTAAAAAGTAAATTACGCCAGTAGCAATTCGATTTGTTTTTTTTGCATTCATAATACTACTAACTCTTCTTTCCAATTAAATGTACTAAGAAATTGAACACCAATGACATAATTAACAGTAAAAGTGCCAATGACCATAACGCATTATTAGGTAAAGTCCCCATAACAGTATTACCCATTTGACTAGTCAATTGACTTGTTAAAGTAGCTGCCGGACTTACCAAGTTATAAGGCATTAGAACCGCATTTCCGATTGCCATTTGAACAGCCAGGGCCTCCCCAAAAGCACGAGCCATACCAAAGATAATAGCTGTCATAATACGGGAACGCGCAGCCCTTAAAACAACGTGATATATAGTCTGCCATTTTGTCGCGCCCAATGCAGAGGAAGATTTACGCAAATCCTTAGGAATCGCTTTAAACGCATCAACAGTTAGAGAAGTAATTGTCGGCAAAACCATTACAAAAAGTATTAATGTTGCTGTTAAAATACCAAAACCTGTTCCGCCAAAAATTGTTCTGACAGCCGGAACCACTACCATTAAACCAATAAAGCCGTATACTACGGATGGTATTCCTACTAATAACTCCATTACCGATTGCAATAGTTGCACCCTTTTGCCTGATTCATATTCAGTCATAAATAGTGCTACGGCAATGGAAAAAGGTGTCGCAATTAGCGCTGCAAGTAGAGTTACTGCAAACGAAGTTACAATCATTGCTGCTGCCCCAACGTGGTTCTTACCAGCACCGGGATTCCAGTCAGTAGAAAAAAGAAAATGAAAGATATTTACCTTATTATCAATGAAAGTGGCCAAGCCATGCATCCCAACAAAGCCAATAATTGCAATAATTAGTATGCCAATTAAGATAATTGCTAAAAATGTTAGTCCTCTGCCCCACCACTCTTGTCGGGTCTCTTTTGATGGCTTGGTCAGACGATCAACATCAATATTTTTAGGATCAATGCCTTTAAACTTAACGTGAGGTACTTTTTGTTCGGCAATTGCATTTTCAACCACTTGCTGTAAGTCTTGTTCTTTTTTTGCCATTTTATTTACCTATCTTTATAACCTTATTTTGACTATTGCGTGTTACTTTCATTTCGTGAACACTTATATAGCCTATTTTGGGAACCAAATCTTTTTGTACTTTTTTACTTAGTACATATTTGATAAAAGCGGCCGTTGCCTTATTGGGCTTGCCTTTTGTATACATATGCTCATAGGACCAAAGCGGCCACTTATTCGTAGGAATATTTTTATTTTCGGGCTGAACATGATTTATACTTATTTTTTGAATATTTTGGTCATTTGCGTAGGGAAAAGAAATATAAGAAATAGTACCAGGTGTTGAATTAACAATCTTTTTAACCGTACCGTTAGAATCTTGCTCTTGAGAATTTACCGCGTCTTTTCCTTTTAAAATCAAATCTTCAAATGTAGATCTTGTACCACTGCCACGTGAACGATTAATCACAATGATTGACTGATTTTTGCCACCTACTTGACGCCAGTTTGTAATTTTGCCGGTAAAAATATCAGAAAGCTGTTTCGGTGATAAATTTTTAACCCCAACGCCTTTATTAGCAATCGGAACAATTCCCACTACAGCGACTGGATAATCTTCCAGTTTTTTGGCATCAATACCTTTTTGTGTTTCCGCATAAACATCTGAAGTACCCACTTCAACAGCTCCGGCTTGCACTTGACTTAAACCGGTACCGGAACCTCCGCCCTGAACCACAATATTGCTGCTCATATGGGCCAGGTGATAATCATTACCTGCTTGTTCTATTAAAGGCTGTAAGGCACTGGAGCCAACTATAGTAATTTTTTCCCGGTTTTGACTGCAGCCAGTTAAAAAAAGGGGTATAAACAAGATTAATGCTAGCAGTACACCCAAATTACTTTTTTTCATAATAATTCCCTCAATTAGACAAATAAATTCAGCTTTAGTTTATCAAAACTTTCACCATAGACCAATCATAAATACTTGCAAAGAGAAAAAAAGCAACTTGCCAAGATAGCAAAGTTGCTTTAGTTAACTATTTTGTTTTAGTCCAAATTTAATGGATCAAGTTTAATTCCAGGGCCAAAGGTTGCAGCCACAGCTACGCTCTTAATGTATTGACCCTTAGCTGCTGATGGACGTGCACGTAAAATAACGTCACGTAAAGCATCAAAGTTTTCAATTAACTGTTCATCAGTAAATGAAACTTTTCCGATAGCAGCATGAATAGCAGCTTGACGGTCAACACGGTATTCAACCTGACCAGCCTTAACATTCTTAACGGCTTTTTCAATATCCATTGTTACAGTACCGGTCTTAGGGTTTGGCATCAAGCCTTTAGGTCCTAAAATACGACCTAAACGACCAACTTTAGCCATCATTGTTGGTGTAGCAACAACAACATCAAAGTCTAAGTAGCCATTTTGTACTTTTTCAACCAGATCGTCAGAACCAACTTCGTCAGCTCCAGCCGCTTTAGCTTGTTCAGCTTGTGGACCATCGGCAAAAACAATCACCTTTTGGGTCTTACCAGTACCGTTAGGCAATACCAGTGAACCACGAATTTGTTGGTCAGCCTGTTTAGGGTCAACGCTTAAGTTGTATGAAACCTCAACTGATGCATCAAAGCCTGCATATGAAGTTTCTTTAACTAATTTAATTGCTTCAGCAACTGAATATAATTTCTTTGAATCTACTTTTTTAGCAGCTTCTAAATATTTTTTACCATGCTTTGGCATGTGATTTCCTCCTTAATATGTGGTCAAGCGAGTTTAAACTCTCCCACCTAAATTGTTATAAATAACAGGATTAGTCTTCGACTTCGATACCCATGCTTCTAGCAGTGCCTTCGATCATCCGCATAGCAGCTTCGACATCAGCAGCGTTAAGGTCCTTCATCTTTGTTTCAGCAATTTCCTTAACTTGATCCTTGGTAACCTTACCAACTTTCTTGGTATTAGGTTCACCAGATGCCTTATCGATCTTAGCAGCTTGTTTCAAAAGAACTGGAGCTGGTGGAGTCTTAGTTACGAAGTCGAATGAACGATCTTCGTAGACTGTGATGACTACAGGAATTATCATGCCTTTTTGGTCAGCAGTTCTAGCATTGAAGTCCTTAGTAAAACCAACAATGTTAATACCTGCTTGACCTAAAGCTGGACCAACTGGTGGAGCGGGTGTTGCAGCACCAGCTGGAATTTGTAATTTAACAACATTTACAACTTTCTTTGCCACGGTCAAAACCTCCTTGATTCCGTGCGTGGTTAAAATGGAAAAGTTACCTACTTTTCCTCCCACAATAATAAAAGTACTTTAATATATTATCATCAATTTAGCAATTTTGCAATAATTGACCTATTTATTAACTAATCTTCTTCACTTGATCATAGTCAAGCTCAGTGGTAGTAGCACGGCCAAACATGTCAACCGAAACAAACAACTTATATTTATCAGGCTGAATTTCAGTAATTTTGCCTTCAACGCCATTAAAAGCGCCATCAATAATAGTAACAGTTTCCCCAACTTCAAAGTCAATTTGTGGTCTTTTAGCCGGTTCACCTTGTTGACGTAAGAGTCTATTTACTTCTTCTTCTAAAAGAGGAGATGGTTTCGAACCACCACCGTGTGAACCCACAAAGCCAGTTACATTTGGCGTATTACGCACGACAAACCAGCTTTCATCCGTCATTACCATCTCCACCAGAACGTAGCCCGGAAAGATTTTTTCTTCTACTTCTTTTTTCTTATTATTTACTTTTTCAATTTTTTCTTGTTCAGGAACCATAACGCGAAAGATATAATCTTGCATTCCCATACTTTGTGCACGTGACAATAGATCTGATTTAACCTTATCTTCATATCCTGAATAAGTGTGAAGCACATACCACTGCTTCTTAGTTGTTTCTACCATTATTAGAAATTCTCCTTTTATTTTTGGCAAACAAAAAAGCCTCCACGTCAGAAGACTTTTATAACTTATTCAATTGTACCACAAACAGAGAAACTGTGCTATTACATAACAATTTGTGTAATATTGGTGAGCAATAAATCAAGCAAACCTAAATATGCTGCAAACAAAATTGAGGAAACAATTACGATTGCTGTGTCATGACGATTTTGTTTAGCAGTTGGCCAAGTAACCAAACGCATTTCTTCAACTACACTTCTAAAAAATTTAACCATAACTTACCTCGTTTCCTTATGTATAGTCATTTTACCGCAATGCTTACAAAACTTTTTCAATTCAAGCCGCTGAGTGCGATTTTTACTTGCGGTGATTGAGTAATTACGAGAGCCGCAAATACTGCAGGCCAAAGATGCTTTTTTCACTGCCATAATCTCACTTCCAAACTATTGTATTTTAGCAAAAATTAATTGCTTAAGCAATTAATTTAATAATTACCTATAAACTTGATTAAGTTCAAATTTTAAAAAATATAATAAAAGCAGTTGCTTCTTCAAGCAGCTGCTTTATAGTGGTCAAACAATAGCGTGACCACTGTGCGTAGAACATTGTATTAGTCGGATTTACTTCTTAAGATTTTCGTTTACGAAGGATTCGATTTTATCGTTAGTATCTTTTAGGAATGGGAGCATAGCTTCCTCAGTCTTAATGGTATCTTTACCATTCTTTTCCATAAAATAATCCCAAAGTGCATCTCTAACTGGAAGATCTGAATCACTCCAGTCAAAAACTTCTTTCATGTGACGATCTAACAATGCAGTCTTCATAACATCTTCTGCCATCTTAACTACCTCCTAAAAATTATTCTACATGTAAAATTATACCGCATTTTCTAAATGTATACTATAAAAATACTAACTAAGCAATGTTTGGCGCATTTTTTGGACAAGGCGCGAACGCGCTCTCGCTAAAGTTAGCTGGCTGATCTTTAAATTGTTGATTACATCTTCTTGATCCTTAATGCCTAATCCCACTAGCAGCGCATTAATTTCCAAATCAGATAATCTTGCGGTTAAAATTGCAATATTTTCACTTAAAGGTATTTCTGGTATAGAGGCAAAAGACTTATTTAGGGGCAAAATATGATTTTTCTTTGCCGTTTCTAAAGAAATTGATTGTTTCAACGCCTGTCTGCGATAAGCATTGTCATACCTAACCAAAGATCGCGCATGGTTAGTAAGCCTGGTCTTATAATAGCTGCTGAATTTTCCTTTATTTAAATCAAAACCAATTGCCGATTCATGACAAATAATCATCGCATCCTGCTCCCAGTCCTGACTATCATAGTAGCGAACATGATATATGTTCTTAATTTTATTAACCAAAGGTTTATAAAGCCGACACAAATTTATTAGCGCCTCATCATCCCCTTCTTTAATTTGCCGAATTAATTCCGCCTCACTTTTAATGGTTTTTTCGGTATCCTTCATTTACTTTCTCCTTTTGGTAAATTTTTCTGAAGAATACAACAACCAAAATATCCTAAAAATCGAACTTAGGTTCAAATTCAGCAACTATTTTTTTGTGTTAACTTAGCCATGACAAAAAGTTAAATTTGTTAAAGCTGCATTAAACTAAAAAGAGTTTTTTAGAATTTTGCAATAAAAAAACACTCTGGTTAAACCAAAGTGTTACGAAATTATGGGAGTGGATTTCTACTATTAAGCATCTGATAAAGCAAAACGCCTGTAGCGACGCTGGCATTAAGTGATTGTACGTGACCGATCATGGGTAAAGTCAACATCTGATCCATCTGCTCTTTGAGAAGTCGTGATATTCCTTTACCCTCATTGCCAATTACCAAAACTGTTTTACCATTACTATTCCATTGACGATAATCTGTGCCTTTCATATCAGTACCAAAAAGCCAGTAGCCCCGCTTTTTAAGCATCTTTGCAGTTTGTACAAGATTATTTACCCGTGCTACTGGCACATAATCAATCGCACCAGTTGAAGTTTTGGCCACCACAGAAGTTAAACCAGTAGCTCTTCTTTTAGGAATGATAATTGCATCAACGCCAGTTGCATCAGCAGTTCTTAAAATAGAGCCTAAATTGTGGGGATCTTCAATTGAATCAAGCATTAATAAAAATGGATCCTCTTTAGTATTAGCAAATTGCTCTAATAATTGTTCCAAATCAGCATATTCGAAACTCGCAACTGTTAAAACTAGTCCTTGATGATTCTCACCCTGAACTAACTTATCCAATTTACTTTTAGGAACAGTTTGTATAATTAAGCCCTTTTGCTTAGCCAGGGCATAAATTTCATTAGCAAAATTTTCCTTTATTCCTTGTTGCAAGAAAATTTTGTTAATGTGATCAGCATCTTGTGTTCTTAAATAATCCAGTCCAGCATGCCGGCCATAGACAAAATCCTTGTCACTTGAAGTCATACTTTTCAATGCCCCCATTCTCAATGGTTTTAATACACCACTCAGTTAATTCTTGAATGCGATTTCTTTTGTTTAAAAGCTCCAAGTAGCCCCAAACTGCCTCAAAACCTGTAGATAATTGGTAAGTGGCTAAACTGGTGTTTTTGGCTTTCGTATAAGTTTTTGAATTTCTTCCGCGATGAAAAGTTGCAATCTCATCTGCTGTAAGCAGATTATCTTCTTGCAGTTTTGTAATTAATGCTGCCTGTGCCTTAGCCGAAACATAATGGGTTGCCCGTCTTTGCAAAGATTGGGGTTTAACAATGCCACATTTGATGAGGTGACGCCTAATAAATATTTCATAAACAGCATCACCAAGATAAGCTAAAGTTTGCCCATTTAAGGTCTCTGGATTAACATCATTTTCTATCATTATTTTAGTTTTACTCACGTAGCCACCTCGTTCCTTGCGGGGTATCTTCAACTGTGATGCCCATTTGCTTTAATTCATCACGCAGCGCATCGCTTTGTGCCCAATCTTTATTTTTACGTGCTTTTTCACGTTTTTTAATTAGTCGCAGAACTTGCTCATCATTATTTTGATTTTCAGTGGTAATTAAGCGCTGTACATCTATTCCAAAAACAGCCAGCCAGCTTGTTAAAAGCTTAGCCGCTTTTTTAAGAGCACCTTTATCAGCATTTTTAGCATTAATATTAGCATTTATTTCTGGTAATAAATCGTAAATGGCAGTTAAAGCATTTTGCACATTAAAGTCATCGTCCATAGCTGTGACAAATTTTTGCTCAGTATCTTTAATTTTAGCGGCTAGAAATTCTGACTCTTCACTAGTTGAATCATCTTTTAGGCGATATTCCAGGTTATTAAATGTATTTTTGAACCGCTGTAAAATAATTTGCGCCTGTTTTAGATTTTCCGCTGAATAGTTAATTTGTCTGCGATATTGAACGCTTGCCATAAAAAAGCGCAATACTTGTGGATCCACTTCTTGCAGTAAATCGTGGACAGTCACGAAATTGTGCAGTGACTTAGACATTTTTTCTGCATCTGCCCCGACTGTCACAAAACCATTGTGCATCCAGTAATGAACAAAGGTTTTTCCTGTTACAGCTTCACTTTGTGCAATTTCATTTTCATGATGGGGAAATTCCAGGTCTTGGCCCCCACCATGAATATCAATGGTTTCTCCCAAATATTTAATAGCCATCACTGAACATTCTATGTGCCAACCAGGCCGACCCATTCCCCAAGGCGATTTCCAAGCTATTTCAGCTGAACTTTTTTGCTTTTTCCATAAGGCAAAATCAATCGGGTCTTTTTTACGCTCTTGTTCTGCAGCATTAATATGCTTAGAAGCCCCTTCTTCAAGTTCGGAAATGTTTTGACTACTAAGTTGACCATAGTGCTTAAATTTCCGGGCATGATAATAGACATCCCCATCTGATTCATAGGCATATCCTTTATCAATTAGTTTTTGGATAAATTTGATAATCGCAGTGATTTCATGCGTAGCACGAGGATTTTTAGTAGCAGGCTCAACATTTAAAGCAGCAATATCTGCTAGGTAAGCTTTAATATATCTTGCAGCCAAATCAGGGACAGTCAGATGTTCAGTTTGAGCTTCAGCAATCATCTTGTCATCTACATCTGTAAAATTGGACACATAGTTAACCTTGAACCCACGAAATTCTAAATAACGTCTGATTGTGTCAAAAGCAATGACGCTTCTGGCATTACCAATATGAATGTAATTATATACCGTTGGTCCACAAACATACATTGTCACTTGTCCTGGGACTATCGGCTTAAATTCTTCCTTTGTATTAGTTAAAGTATTATAAATTTTCACAGCGGCTGACTTGCCTTTCTAAAATCTTATATTCTCATTTTACCAGAAACTCTGGCAAATCCTAACAAGCAAAAGATTTAAGCTTAATGTAGCCAAGTTTCTTTCAAATGTACACTAAAACAGCGTATTACTCATTCAATAACGGAATAATACGCTGCTTTTATTTACAAGCCATTTTCACTCATTTGTTTTAATGTTAAGTCCAGATGCTCTAATACGCGTTTTTTGCCTAAGAGCTCCATCGCTTCGCCAATTCCTGGTCCTACCATTGATCTCGTGGTAGCGATTCTGATTGGCATAAACAAACGTCTGCCCTTAATTTTAGTTGCTTGACGAGTTGCCTGAACCGCATTCATAATTTGCGGAGCAGTAAACCGGGGAATTAAATCAATTTGCTTCTTAAATTCCTCAATTACTGGTCTGGCTTCATCCTGACGAATTTCCGCAATTTCTTTTTCACTTAAATCTTTAGGTGCATTAAAGAAAATCTTTGCCAGATCCACAATTTGTTTTGTATAAGACATTTGGACAGAATAAATATTAACCAATTGCCTTACCCATTCCATCTTTTCCGGATTGGGATCTTTTTCAACCAAACCAGCTTCCTGCAGATTATTAAGTGCTAAATCTAAAAGAGTGTCCCGGTCAGCTTTCTTAATATACTGGTTGTTAATCCATTCCAGTTTTTTCTGGTCAAAAGCAGCAGGAGAATTTGACAAACGCGCAGGATCAAATTGCTTAATTAATTCTCGTTGACTGAAAATTTCACTCTCGCCCACAGGAGACCAGCCCAATAAAGTAATAAAGTTAAACATTGCATCAGGCAAATAACCTAAATCTCTATATTGTTCAATGAATTGTAAAACAGATTCATCACGCTTAGAAAGTTTCTTACCTGTTTCAGAATTAATAATCAAAGTCATATGACCAAACTTTGGCGGCTGCCAGCCTAATGCCTCATAAACCGCTAATTGTTTTGGGGTGTTTGAAACGTGATCATCTCCACGCAAAACATGAGTGATTTCCATCAGGTGATCATCAATAACAACAGCAAAGTTATAAGTTGGCATACCATCGCGCTTTTGAATGACAAAATCGCCACCAATAGTATCAGATTCGAAACTTAGATGTCCCTTAACAATATCATCCCAAGAATATGTTTCCATTTCAGGAATGTGGATACGAACAACCGGCTTTAAGCCCTTCTTTTCTGCTTCTTCTTGCTTTTGAGCAATTTCAGCAGCTGTCATGCCCTCATATTCGTAAGTATAGTGGGGCGCAATTCCCATGGCCCGCTGTTCTTCACGCTGCTCTTCTAATTCTTCTTCAGTTTTATAAGAATAATAAGCTTTGCCCTCATCAATCAGCTGTTTGATATATTTATTGTAAATATCCTTACGCTCAGATTGACGGTATGGGCCATAAGCGCCACCTTTATCAGGACCTTCATCCCAATCGATACCAAGCCAGTGCAGGTTTTCCATTTGCGACTGCGAGCCGCCTGCAACATTCCGTTTCTGGTCCGTATCCTCAATTCTTAAAACAAAAGTGCCCTTATTATGCCGCGCGAATAAGTAATTAAATAGCGCAGTCCGTGCATTACCAATATGTAAATGCCCCGTTGGACTTGGGGCATATCTTACCCGAATTTTTTGTTTAGCCAAAATTCATGCCTCTTTCAAAAAGTAAATATAAACAATTTAAGTTTACGCGTAATAGTCAAAAAGTTCAATATTCGTTAGCCTAAAACCAGTTTTAATGCTTGCGGAATACTTGAAACCGGAATAATTTCAATATCTGCGTTTTTCAGGCTGGTATGCATATTATGTTTGGGAATAAAAATACGCTTAAACCCAGTTTTTGCTGCTTCCTTAATTCGCGCATCTATTTGATTAACTCGCCTTACTTCACCAGTTAAACCGACTTCGCCTACAAAACAATCTGTGGGCAAAATTTCCTGATTTTTATAGCTAGACGCTATAGCCATCACTACAGCCAAATCGACAGCGGGTTCGTTAAGGCGTATTCCACCGGTAGCTGTTAAATAGACATCCTGATTTTGCAACATTAAGTTGCCCCGTTTTTCCAAAACTGCTAAAAGCAGTCCAGCGCGGTTATAATCAATACCAGATGTAGTTCTTTTAGCATAGCCAAAAGCAGTGGGTGTAACTAATGCCTGAATCTCTGCCAAAATAGGACGAGTCCCTTCGAGTGAAACGACAATAGCAGACCCGGTTGACTTCGGTAAACGCTCATCCAAAAAAATAGCAGACGGGTTAGTAACTTCTTTTAAACCATTATTAACCATTTCAAACATGCCGATTTCATTAGCTGCGCCAAATCTGTTTTTAACGGAATGCAAAATACGGTAGGCATGGTGTTCATCACCTTCAAAATAAAGAACAGTGTCAACCATGTGCTCCAAAATTTTAGGGCCGGCAATTGCCCCTTCCTTTGTAACATGGCCAATAACAAAAACGGTAATAGCATCCATTTTTGCTATTTTCATTAACTCACTTGTAACTTCCCTTACTTGTGATGCTAAACCCGTCATTGAGTCTAAGCTAGGTTCATTCATAGTTTGAATTGAGTCAATGACAACAAAGTCAGGTGCTAAAGCGGCAATTTGCTGGCGAATATCTTCCATATCAGTTTCTGGATAAAGCATCATATCATTAGCCGGCAGTCCCAAGCGATCTGCTCTTAACTTGATTTGATTAGCTGATTCTTCACCGGAAACGTACAATACTTTATATTTACCAGCTAGTTCGCTCATGATTTGCAACATTAAAGTCGACTTGCCAATTCCTGGATCACCACCGATTAAGACTAAGGAGCCTGGAACAATGCCCCCACCTAGAACCCTGTTCAATTCTTCCATACTAGTCTGAATGCGTTCTTCTTTTTCAGCCTTAACATTTTCCAGCTTAACCGGTTCACTTATTCCGGTTTTCTTGATCAAGCGACTAGGGCTGCCTTTAGTTGAGCGATTTTGCACCGCTTCAGTTTCCTTTTCAAACTGATTCCAGGCACCGCAATTAGGACAGCGTCCTAAATAGCTGGCAGAAATATAGCCACAAGAACGACATTTATACTTTGTTTTAAGTTTTGCCATTTAGCTTTCCTTCTTATTAGTTGAGCCAAAACCGCTTAACCTTTGCCTGTCAATAGGCAGATCATTATCGGTTTTTAAATAATGAACAAAAATCCCCTGACCAATTCGATCCCCCTTGTGAATCTGAATTGGTCTGACGCCATAATTAATTAACTGTACGAAAATTTCACCTTCATTGTCATCATTATTGTAATAATCCGCATCGATGACGCCCACGCCATTTGGCAAAGAAAGATTTTTTTTAAAAGTATTTGAAGAGCGGTTAGCCAATATTAACACTTCATCTTCAGGCATATAAGCCTTTACACCTGTCGGAATCAAAAACGGCTTGAGCACATGTTCGGCCATTTCATAGTCTTGTTCGTATAGCTGATGACCATTACGAATTAACCGAAAAATACGCACAAAATTAAGCCGCCAAATACTGGGAATTAAAACGTCTTTTGCTGCTGCTAAATCATAGCCTGCGCTGGCAATTGTTTGTCTTCTAGGTAACGCCACATTTTTATTTTTATATTTAGATACAATTTCAAAGCCCCGAATTTTCTCCATGTTATCTCCTTTAAAAATCTTTAAACACTATTTTACATTAATTTACTGCTGTGTTTTAAAATCTTATATAATTAGTTTGGTAAAATTAGCTGAAATATTAAAGTTTGAAGGAAGAATAAATGTTTAACTTAGATAACCCTCACCAATTTTTTCGCGAAGATGATGATAATGGCGAAACTATTTGCAGCTGGACCATGGATAAAATTAAGCGCAAAGACGCTACTGTCTGGATAATGAGCCATTTCTTTATCAACCCCAAAATAGACAGTATCAAGATTTTACACAAACAAATGGCAACAGTAATGTTTATTGCTCAAGAATCTCACTTACCTGTTTGGCCACTTGATCCTTTAGTTATTAAATACTTTGAGAAGCATTCGGAATTTCATTCGATCTGGTATCATAAGCCAAATCCAGCAAACAAAAATATATAAACATTTCAGATTAAATAGGTAAAGCAAAAGCAAATATATTTTTAACAATAATTAAATTTTCAAAGATAGACTACTTTATTTAGTTAGGCTAAAATAGTATTAGTTTGTTTAAGGAGGATTTTAATATAAATGACAAAAGAAATTACAAGTGCAGCCATTGATAAATTTACAAAAGACTTATCAAATCATGCTGGAATTAATATTGCCAGTCATGCTGCTCAAGAAAACGGCATTTTTAAGGCAAGTCAAAATTTGCAATCAAAAATTGATTTAACACCTACTTTTTCCGTAGAGATTGATACCGGTAAACCTGCTGATCAAAAGCAGTCTGGTCGCTGCTGGATGTTTTCTGCATTAAATACTATGCGTCACCCATTGCAAAAAGAATTTAAGATTAAGGATTTTGAATTATCTCAAAATTACACTAACTTCTGGGACAAATTTGAAAAATCAAACTTCTTCTTTGAAAATGTAATTGCGTCAGCTAAGAAGCCACTCGGTGACCGTAAGGTAAGCTTCTTATTCGCAACCCCCCAACAAGATGGTGGTCAATGGGACATGTTATGTGGATTAGTTGAAAAGTATGGTATTGTACCCAAGTCTGTTTATCCAGAAACTGCCAACTCAAACAATTCTGGAGCCTTAAATGATACTTTAAATACTCTTTTGCGTAAAGACGGCTTAGAATTACGTGATTTGGTCAATGCAGGTAAGTCAGAAGACGAGATTGAAAAACGTAAAAACGAATTGTTAAATGATGTTTTCCGCATTTTAGCTATTTCATTAGGCGTACCACCAAAGAAATTTGACTTTGAATATAAAGATGATGATGGTAACTACCACCGTGAAGCTGGTATTACTCCTAAAGAATTCTTTGATAAATTTGTGGGCATGAACTTAGAAGACCATGTTTCAATTATTAACTCCCCTACTGATGACAAGCCATATCACAAAGTCTTTTCAGTTGAGTACTTAGGTAATGTAGTTGGCGGCAGACAAGTACGTCATCTTAACGTCAAAATCTCAGAAATGAAAGACTTGATTATTAAACAACTGAAAGCCGGAGAAGTTGTTTGGTTTGGTTCAAATGTTGGTAAAGATTCAGAAAGACAACTGGGCCTGCTTGATACTAACATTTATAAGCGTGATGAGCTATTTGACGTTGACTTTTCAATGTCAAAGGCAGACAAGCTTGATTCAAGTGAAAGTATGATGGATCATGCCATGGTTATCACCGGCGTTGACTTAGTCGATGACAAGCCTACTAAATGGAAGATTGAAAATTCCTGGGGAGAAAAACCTGGCTTTAAAGGCTACTTTGTCATGAGTGATTCTTGGTTTGATGATTTTGTTTACCAAGCCGTTATTAACAAGAAATTCTTACCTGATGATTTAAGAACAGCCTTTGATGAAGGAGCTAAAGATCCGATTCAATTATTACCATGGGATCCAATGGGCGCTTTGGCTTTTAAATAAAGTTATTTTTTCCGTTCAAAAAGTTAAATATTAAAAAGCATTGAGAAATTTGGTGGTTATATCACCTTGAAGTTTTCCCAATGCTTTTTTATACGCTTTGAATAGGTATTTAAAATTGTTTTTCCTGTAGTATTCCCCGCTGCAATACGAATTGACGATCGTATTTAAGCTCACTAATTTGATCATGGCTGGCAACCACTATAATTTTATTTTGCTGTCTTAATTTTTTAAGCATAGCTACAAATAAGCCAATGCTCTCTTGATCAATTCCACGTGTCGGCTCATCAAGCAAAATAATATTTTGGTTTTCCATCACAGCCTGGATGATGCCCACCTTTTGCCTCATACCAACAGAATACTTGACCATGGGTTCCGGATCGTCAGGATCAAGCATAAAGTACTGTAGTAAATCCCTAACTTCTTTCTCATTAAAGCGCTTGTTAAGATTAGCCAGAAAATGAAGGTTAGACATGGCTGACTCATATTCCAAAAAATTGGGATTTTCAATTAATGCCCCAACAATATCTTTTTCATCCAGCTTAATTTCACCGCTGTCAGGCTTTAACAAACCGGTAATAATCTTAAAAATGGTAGACTTTCCAGAACCGTTAATACCTGAAATATGAATTAGTTCTCCTGGCTTAGCTGTCAAAGATACGCTTTTTAAAACCAGCTTCTGACCAAATGACTTTTTTATCTGCTTAAGCTCTAACATTATTTCTCCTTAAAAGCCACCATAAATTTCATGGATAGCCCGATATAACTCGTCATACACGGGACTATAATTTATTAAAATATTTTTTTCTATATAGTAGTGATAAATTAAATCTATGATTATCGCCATTAGCAATAATAAATAAGGCCTATGCCAGTTATAGCCACCAACTAACAGCCAAAGTAGAAGCAAAAAAACCAGCACGTGTAGTAGTATGAGTTCAATGCCCACAATTGGGTTACCAAATTTAAATATGGGATAATCAGTTAAAAAATACGGAACAAAAAGACCTAATAAAAAAATTAAACAATAAATTGTAGCCAGTACCATTAAGTGAAATGTCATCCACTTATTCTTTTTTCGCACCGTCACAAACACGTTGATGTTACGAAAAGTAAGTACCTGCTTATAAAATAGCAAGAAGACCGCTGGCTGCAAATACAGTGATACCATGTGAAAATTGAGGTATTCATTTGGCAATTCCATGGTTTCTGGTGAACCTGTTTTTATAAGTATAATGCTTCCCATTAGTCCTATCAAAAATATGATGAAACCAATTAAAACAAGTCTGCAGGATATTCTTTTTAAGCGCATGATTAGCCCAGCTTTCTTTTCTGCTGCCACAGTTTGATTAAGTAAGCAGCAAGTAACAGATAAAGCAATGCAACCAAAACAAAAAGCAAATATGAATTAATCGGTGGCAAGCGAGATCCTAACGCAAACTGTCCCGGTGCAAGTACAGCAAATGGAAACCACAAATACGAGAGAAAGAGCAAAAATTCATTGCCCAGTGATATTATGAATGACAATAAGGTTAAACCCATCCCTACACACGGGCCCAAAACTAGATAAATACTATTTTTTGATACAAACAGACCAATACTGAAAATTAAAACAGCAAAAATACCCCAGCCAATAGCAGATAATATAACATACGAACATAAGTCAATTAGTTGGTTAGTGGAAAAATATCCTGGTCTGGCACCAATGTATAATTTGATAGGTCTGGTTTTAAAGAAAAAGGGATAATAAAATAAGTTAATTAATACTAACTGGTAAAGATTAGTTATTAAAGAAAATACTACACCAATAATAAAGGAGTTAATACTCCCTGCTTTAATAAAACCATGATATCCAATTCTTTGCTGGACAGCGCTAAACATATTATTATTTTTAAAATAGATTAAGAGACCAGCTCCAAAGATAGGTACTAAGGCCAACAAAATAACTAAATTTATAATATTTTCGTTCCAACCATTAGGCTGAATTGAAAAGAAAAGCATAACAGAAATGTCAACTGCTTTGCCCTTTAATGGTATTAATCCTGCTTCAGATTTAGCGGCTATAAAAAACTGCCAGGTAAGCAAAAGAAAATAAATAATTAGAAAAATAAGAACAAATTTTTGGGTTCGTTTTAGCATTAGCAGAAGTCCTCTTAACAAATATATCTTTGAATACTATATAAAATATAATATAAATTATAAACTAAAATAGTATGCCAAAAAAGTTAAGAAAAAACTAATTTTCCCCTATTAAAAAATGCTCTTATTGTTGCCTTTATTCATATGATTACTTAAATAAAATTAAAAACCTAACATAGACCTACTTTCTTAACAAAACGCATAAAAGCTACTTTACCCTCTAAAGTTTGTTTGAATACTCCTGCGTCTTCTAAAACGCGAGCAAAAACAAGACCTAATTCTTTTTGCAAAATTTGATCCACATTTGTATTTGTTATTTCATACTTACGGCTAATTTCCTTAGCCCAGTCAAGATGCATGGGTGCAATACTGTTAGGCTGGTTAAGCAAAAACTTTTTTACCTCAAGTAATTCAGACTTCAATCGTGGCGGAAAAATTGCTAATCCCATTACTTCAATTAAGCCGATATTTTCCTTTTTAATGTGTTGTACATCAGCATGGGGATGGAAAATTCCATCAGGATATTTATCTGAAGTCTGATTGTCTCTGAGAACTAAATCAAGTTCATAAGTTTGTCCATGTAAACGAGCAATTGGGGTAATAGTATGGTGAGGGGTATTGTCTGTAAATGCCCGAACTGTTACTTTTTCATCACTATATTTTCTCCAGTTTATTAAAATTTTATTTGCTAATTTGATTAAGCTATTTTTATTCAGACCGCGTAAACGGATCACAGACATGGGCCACTTGACGATACCTGCTTCGACATCATCAAATTCCTTAAAATTAAGTTTTTTATCAATTGGTGCTTTTTCCATCGGAAAGCGATGCTTGCCACCCTGATAATGTTCGTGCGCCAAAATCGAACCGCCTACGATTGGCAAATCCGCATTGCTACCAACAAAATAGCCCGGAAATTTAGCCACAATTTCCAGTAAATTAGCAAAAGTTTGTTCATTGATTACCATTGGTTCATGCTTTGGCGCTAAGAAAATGCAGTGCTCATTAAAATATGCATAAGGAGAATATTGAAAACCCCAGGTTTCATCTCCTAAATGAAAGCGAATGATACGGTGATTGGTGCGCGCTGGATAATTTACATGACCGAGGTAGCCCTCATTCTCCATACACAACTGACACTTTGGGTATGACTTTACTTTAGCATTCTTGGCTGCTGCAATTTCTTTAGGATCTTTTTCCGGTTTGGAAAGATTAATCGTAATTTCTAGATCGCCGTATTTACTTGCGGCTGTAAAATAAATATTTTTTGCAATAGCTCTAGTTTTAATATAATCACTATCTTTACCCATTTGGTAAAAATCAGCTATCGCTTTTTGAGGCGAGCGTTCATATGTTTTCCAAAAGTTATGGTTAACAATGCTTGGTCTAGGCACAATCAGGTTCATTAATTGTGCGTCTAGGACATCCTTAGCAGAGTTACTGGCTGAGCACTTCCCTGAATTTTGAGCAACCTGAATCAACTCGTCTTTAAGATCCAGTAGACCTTCCTTATTGGTTGTTACTTTTCTTGCCTCATCGCCAACAAGGGCCAAAATTCTATTTCTCAAATAAATACGATCAAGTTCAGTAAAATCGCTGTGGGCAATAACTTGCGTAATAAAATTATCAATTAGATTCGTTTTATCCATCTCAACTTTCCAATATTATAAAACTTTTGTACCATCAGCAGTTTCTGCAATATAAAATGAAGGTAAATAGCCAATTTCTTCTTGATAAATATCAGCGACATTTTTTTCAAAAGCTTCAACTTCGTTCTTGGCAACCAAAGCTATTGCACAGCCACCAAAACCAGCACCAGTCATTCTTGCACCCAAAACTCCAGGTTGCTTCCAAGCAGTATGAACCAATGTATCAAGTTCTTTACCCGTCACTTCATAGTCATACTCTAAAGAGACGTGTGAAGCATTCATTAGGTGACCAAACTCATTTAAATCACCCTTTTGCAGTGCTTTTTCAGCGTTTAATGTGCGTTCATTTTCCCAGACTGCATGACGGCAGCGTTTCAGCAGGTTTTCTGTTGGCAAAAGATAACTATTTTCATCAAAAGCTAAATTATCCAATTCACCAAGCGACTGAATTGACAGTTTCTCCTGCAAAAGGTGCAGACCCTTTTCACATTCTGCTCTACGTTCATTATATTTTGAGTCTGCTAAGGTCCGTTTTTTGTTAGTATTCATAATAACAATGACATTATCCTTCAAATCAAGGGGTACCAGCTCAGACTCTACCTTTTCAGTATCCAGCAGAATGGCGTGATCTTTTTTACTCATGGCAACTGCATATTGATCCATAATACCAGAGTTAACACCGATAAAGTCATTTTCGGTTTTAACTCCCAGTTTAACGATTTCTAACTTAGAAAAAGATAATTGAAATTGATCCTGCAATAAAACGCCAATTAACATTTCTAAGGCTGCAGACGAAGACAGTCCTGCACCATCCGGAATATTGCCATTAATATAGATATTAAGTCCATGATCAATCTTGGCCCCATTTTCGAGCATAAAATGAAGCATTCCTTTTGCATAGTTTGCCCATGAATCTTCTTTGGCAAACTGCAGCTGGTGCATATCGGTTTCAACTACTCCCATATCGGCAAAATTTGCAGAATAAAAGCAAAATCTTTCATCAGTCCGCGGACTGGCTGCACCATAAATTCCTAAAGATATTGCACAGGGGAACACATGACCACCATTATAATCTGTGTGCTCACCGATTAAGTTAATTCTACCAGGCGAAAAATAACAGCCGGTTGGTTCTTGGTGATAAATATTGCTAAATTCTTGCTTGAGTTCTTTAATTTTCATTTGTTTTCATTTCCTTTTAAAAGCGCTATCAAAACACTGACAATTAAATTATACTTCATTATAATTTACCAGCAAGGCTTGAAAAGGAATTCTCAATATTAAAAAAGAGTTTCGTTTTGTCGAAACTCTTTTCAAGGCTATTACCAAATATGTAATAATCTATCCGAATGTAATTTACATAAATTGAATTGATGCACATGCTGTGGCCGGCTTTGGGGAAATTGCTCCAAAAAATCAGCCGGATTAGCTAGTCCCGTAGAATATGACCAAACACTTTTAACCTTTTTAATAGGATCAAGCATTTCATTTCTAACCGGATACGCAGAAATCAAAAAATGTTTGTGATGAAATTTGAATACAAAAAACGGTAAGCGAAACTGATTGACAACTTCATCCTTGGTTTTGCCAATCGTAACTACATTACGATATGTACCATACTTTTCTGTAAATAAATCATTAAAAGAAAAATAAAAATTGGAAATATGCACATGAGGAAAGTTCTCTTCTGTAACTTTATCAGGAATTGCGATGACGTGAGCAAAATGATCCAAATTACTTTCCTTTTGCGATAATGCTTTACCTAACTGATTAGGGCTTATCACATGCGCCCACTCAGGCACATCAAAGTTATCTTGATATGATAAAAACATTTCCTTAATCACATTAGGCTTAACCCAATCATACTGTCTGCGAATTTCATTACGATTCAATAAATTTCGCAAAGTTTTATGATACATTAAATCAACGACAAATAACTCATAATGATAACGCTCGACCCAGGGTTGATAATGTTCGATGTTTTCCGTAAAAATATGCGTACTATCTACAATAACTGTTTCGCCGCGTTTCATTTTTTCTTCTACGAGGTAATCCACCACTTTTTCCGTTTGCTCGTTTGCATAACGGGGAATAACTTGATGTAAGCAATCTGTTTCTTCTTCATAATAATAGGTTAGATTCGCCAATAACAATCTGATCTGATCACGACTAATTGCATATGGCTGTAAGTGATGACGAGAAATAAATGAAGATTTACCAGAGCCGGGTGCGCCTCGTAATAAAAATATTTTACGCATGCCTCTACTCCAAACTAAAAATGTAAAATTTAAATGATATCGTATTAAATTTTAACATATAATTGCAGAAATCCTTACTATTGAACTAAAAGCTGCGTAAAATCTTTTTATCAATAATTTTTAAATGTTGATCAAAAGTATAAATTATTGGCTCTGCATTTGGCACCTCAAGCTTGATAATATCGTGATCATTGATATTCTCCAATTTTTTAATTAGTGCGCGCAAACTTGAACCATGAGCCACGACTAATTGATCCTCACCCATTTTTAACCTGTTGGCAATATTGTCTTGATAATAAGGTAACACTCTCTTTTGTGTCTGATAAAGACTTTCAGCTCTTGGCAAGAGGTGAATGTCACAACTGGCATAGCGTCTAGAAGTCACTTTTTCACCCAAAGGAGGAACAGCGTAAAAGCCACGTCGCCATTCTAACACTTGCTGTTTACCAAATATTTTGCGTGACTCGTCTTTATTTATCCCACGTAATTTGCCATAATGTCTTTCGTTTAAACGCCAAGTCTTAGTAACAGGTAAATATAAAAAATGACAAATATCAGCCACTATATTAGCTGTCACAATTGCCCGAGTTAAAACAGAAGTATGGATATGAGTAGGCTTAAAATCGGTAATTTCCTTAATCAATTTGCCGGCGGATTCTGCTTGTTTTCGTCCTTTAACAGTTAAACCAACATCATTCCAGCCAGTATATACATTAGACTTATTGGCTGTACTTTCACCATGTCTTAACAATACCAACTTAACCATTTTACTTTACCCAGTGCATTATGATTAAAATCAAACCACTAATAGTAAAAATGATGCCTAATATCATAAAAGGAGTTACTCCTCGATTATGATTGCGGTACCGTCTGTTATAAGCATAGGCAATATCATATAAGCCGACTATCAAAACGATAACAGCAGTAAAAATACTGATTTTCAAAATTATCTTTCTCCTACTTACTCTCGATCAGTTACAATCATTTTATCATTTTTTCCGCGTTCACATTCAACTTGAAAATTAATATGGTTAATACCTAATTTTTGCAATTTTGCGCTAATTTTTTGAGTCAGTAATTCAAACTTTCTAGCAGTCAAATCAGGATCAACATTAACGTGCGCATCAAGCATGATATAACGATCGCTATAACGCCACAGATGTACATGATGCATGTTTTTTATTTCTGGAAACGATAAAACTATTCTATTAATTTCTTCCAAATCAATATCGGGATTGGATTCCATCAAGATATTTGCTGCTTTGCCAGTTATTTCACAAGCTTCATGAAACACAAAAACTGAAACCAGTAAGGTCATTAACGGATCAATCCAGCTAATGTGCCAGTAGTAAATAAAAATAGCACCTATTACCACTGCTACGCTTGAAAGAGCATCACTCAGCATATGCATAAATGTAGAGCGCACATTTAAGTTTTTTTCGCCACCTTGATTCATCACGAGCATTGAAATTACATTTGACACAAGTCCAATAATGGCAACGATAAGCATAACGCCACCACTAATTTTGGTTGGTGTCCAAAATCTTTCAATCGCTTCAATAAATAGGACGATACTGATTAATATCAAGATAATTCCATTGGTAAAGGCAGCCAAAGTTTCAGCTCGCTCATAACCAAAAGTTTTATTCTTATTGTTGCGCCTGTTGCTGATAATGTGAGCCACGAATGAAATGATTATTGCACCAACATCACTGAGATTATGAACTGCGTCTGATAATAAGGATAAAGACCCCGAAACAAACCCGCCAATAAATTCAGCAACCGTAATAACAACATTCAACCCAGTTACATACGCAAATCTTTTTGTAGTGTGATCCTTCATAATTTTCCTTTCAATGCTTAAGGGCGAAAAAAGTCCTACTTTTAAGCAGGACTTTACATATCTTCAGCATTTACATTATAATCTACAATTTCAAAATTGCCATCTTCACGAAGTATTCCCCGAGTTACACTACCATTATTGGGAAAATTAATATCGTGAAGACCGTCACTCTGGTTCCAATACTTAATCGCCAAGGTTTTTAAAAAATCACCATGGGAGACTAACAAAACTCTCTTCTCATTTTTAGTTAATTCATGAAGAACATTAATCGCCCTTACCATTCGTTCATCCAGTTCTTTTTTATTTTCAGCTAAATGACGTGGATCAGCCTTTTTGGTTGCTTCGCGAAACTCATAAATACCAACTTGATTGATAATTTTAGTTACATCTGTCTGTGGTCCAACACCTGCTGCTAGTGCAACCTGTCTCCATGTGTCCTCAATATCATCACCTTCAAAGGAGCCAAAAAATACTTCTCGAAATTCGGGTAATTTTTTAATTTTACCGATTTCCGAAACTTGATTCGCATCTTTCATCAAGTGAACTGTATCAATTGCACGTTTTAAATCAGAAGAATACATATTGTCAAAACGAACTTGACTTAAAGCTCGTGCAGTAATCTTCAGATCATTAATTCCTTTAACCGTTAAGGGAGAATCACACCATCCTTGAACCTTGTTTAACTGATTAAACATTGTTTCGCCGTGGCGGACAAAATAAATTTCTGTTGCCAATTTGCATTCTCCTTCCTTTATAACGTGTTTTAAACTATAACATATATGCTTTGTAAAAGAAATACCCAGCTTGAATAAAAGCTAAAGTTGCAATAAAGATGCGGATATATTTGGCTGGAACCTTGCGCAAAATGTCCATCCCCAAATAACCACCAATGAACATGCCGATAGCAAGAGGAATGGCTTGCAGCCAATATATTCGCGAGGTAAAAATAAAGACTATTAGTGCTACCAGATTTGCCAGACCGCAGATCACATTTTTAATTGCATTAACGACGATAAACTTTTCATCAGTTATATATGTTAATAAAACTAGCACAATTACTCCACCAGCTGCTCCAAAATACCCAGTGTAAATGCCCATCCCTAATAATGCAGCAATATAAAAAATTTCCTGCCACAGTGGTCTTTTATGCGGCTCTAAACTATGATGCTTACCTGAAACAATTACCAAAACACCCGAACCAGCAATAAAAATGGGTACAATTTTTTCAAAAACACTTGAAGGAAAGGCTAGCAATAACTTACAACCAATTAAGGAGCCAACAACCGTGAATATAGCATAAAAGGCCACTTGGCGCCAATGGCCCTTGAGTTCTTTCGTCGAAGAAATCGTAGATCCTATACTAGTCCAAATTAAGGCAGCATCATTTGTGACATTGGCATAAACTGGTGGGATTCCAACCGCTAATAGTACTGGATATGAAGCAAGAGAAGCCATTGAAGCTACTGAAGACAATAATCCACTGGCCACGCCTCCTATTAAAATAAAAATTACTGAAAAAATAGCTGCCATTAAATTAAGCTCCCTCTTTAACGTTAATTTCTATTATAATGCTCTTGAAAAATAATTTAAGCAGGTATTTTAATTCTGACCAATTGTCTATTTAATAATGAAGTTTGATTTAACAAATTAGTCTCTAACTAATAATTACTGAAATATTATAGTTTTTACACACAAAAAAAGAATTAACTTTAGTCGATAATAAAGCCAATTCTTCTCTAAAATAAATATTTTGTTTTAAATTCATCTCTCAGTAACTCAAGTTACTTAATATCCTTTCTTACTCAACAGATATGAGTAACAAGTTGGAAGTAAAATAACTATAATAGTGATGGATATAACCGACCAATACATTTCCCAATAAGAAGTTAGAAGCAGAACAATGCCGCTGATAAAAAAGATCCATCCGGCAAATCTGTGTGTTTTACGCCAATTTTCCGTATTATTCAAAGTCCATGGTAATTTAATGCCAACGACATGATTGGGACTAACTTTAGGCAGATAATTACCAAAAATAATAAAGAACAGTCCCAAAAAAGCACTAAGCACAAAGGAGCCTTTTACTTTATGACCCAGTGCATAGGCATAAAGTGACAGATTTACGATATTAGTAATAATAGGAACAAGCCAAAGGGTAATATTAACTATCTTAAAATCAAGATTTTTGGTTTCTTTTTGATTGCGAAAGATAAGTAATACCATAACTTGAAGGATAATTCCCAAAAAAGGCAGACCAATAATGACCCATAATTTATTGCTAAAAGCATTTGGCATGTTATTCATCCCAAAGTGTGTAGCCATTTTTTGCGGCAAACGATTATATAAAAATGCTCCGGTCAAAATTGGAAATAAGATTAGCAGAAGCGAGATTAATTCTGTTTGACGAATACTATTTTTTTTCATCATGATCTCCTTTCAGATCAACAAGCCAACCCATAATTTCTTCTATAATAGAAGTGTTTAGCGAATAATAAATAAAGTTTTTTTCGTGTTCTTCTTCAATTAAATCAGCCTTTTTCAGCATATTAAGGTGGTACGAAATAGTAGCTTTAGTCATATTAAAATGATTAGCAATGTCTCCTGCCGACATAGGTCCATTTTTTAAAAGCTGCAATATTTTGCGACGCACTGGATCTGACAAGGCCTTAAAACTAGCCTCAAAACTCACATCAGTTTCTTTTCCTTTCTATTTAGACAAACTTCTAATTAGATATTTGTCTAAATAGTATCACATTTTTCGCAAAAAACAATAATTCTTAACATAGTAATTAAAAATTCTTGAACTATAGTAAAAACAATAAAACTATTTAAGTGGCTGTTTGAAAATTCAGACAAATTATGAATAAAACTTGTTCATAAATATTTGGCTTTAATTTGGCTTAGCTAATCGTTATAATGCAGACAGTTGGATAATGAAAGGAAAAATACACTTGGCAAAATTTGAAACATTGATTTTTATTCTTGAGGGAAGCTTATTAAACGAAAAAGTTGCAGAACAAAATGCACTTAGGAAGACATTGAAGTTGGCAGGCAGAGATTTTGGTCCAGCTGAACGCATACAATATAATTCATTACAAGAAAAGACTAAATTACTAGGATTTGATGGACGCATTAAATTAACTTTGCAGGAATTCTTTAAAAATGACTGGATTTCTGCGAAACAGGCTTTTGACAACCAGCTGCAAAAACAAGATCAGTTAAATAAAGATGTCTTGCCTTTTTTAGATGAAGTGCAAAATAAAGTTAACTTGATTTTGCTGACAAAAGAGAAAAAAGATGTGGCCTCATCCCGCATGCAAGATACAGAACTAATAAATTATTTTTCCGCAGTTTATTTTAGCGATGATTTTGACACAAAATTACCTAATAAAAAAATTCTGTTGTCAATAATACATGAACAAAAGTTGACTCCCGCAACCAGCTTGGTAATAGGAACTGACTTAGCCGATGAAATACAAGGTGCCGAAAATGCCAACTTGGAATCACTCTGGCTTGCTCCTAAAAAAGTAAAAATGCCTATTAGCCCTCACCCCACCTTACATTTAAATAAATTAAGTGATTTATTATTTTACCTGGAATTGAGCTAGTTTATAATAAAGAAAAAGGATTGTGAGGTAAAACAAATGAATAAAGCAGCTGTAGTTTTTGCCGATGGTTGTGAAGAAGTAGAAGGCTTAAGCGTTATCGATGTGTTGCGCCGTTTAGGTGTACAAGCGGATATGGTTGGGCTTACTAGTACAACTGTCAATGGTGCGCACAATATCAAACTTACCTGTGATAAAATTGTCGATGATAGTTTATTTGACTATGATTTAGTTGCCCTTCCCGGCGGCACAACAGGGGCAGAGAATCTGCGTGACAATAAGAAATTAGCAGATTTAATGATAAAACGGCATAACGCTGGCAAATGGGATGCGGCAATGTGCGCTGCTCCCATTGCTCTGGCTCGTTACGGCGTTATAGCTGATGCTGATTATACTTGCTACCCTGGTTTTGAAGAACAAACTAAAAAAGATGCCCCAAGCGGACATTTCAAGGAGGATATTACTGTAACTGATGTTGAACATAAAGTCATTACTAGTCGCGGTCCGGCAACCGCTTGGGCTTTTGCATACGCAATTGCAGAAACGCTGGGAATTGACACCAAGGATCTGAAGGCGGGCATGCTATACAATTATTTAGCTGACAATATTCAAGATAGTTTGTAAATTTTTTGCTGAAAAAAGGAGAGGTTAGTACAGAGCCCCAAGAGTTGGATAACTTTTGGGGCTTTTTTATTACCAAATTGTCTAAAGGAAAAATTGAACTTTATACAAGATTATTTAAACACCCTATTTTTTAGTGGTATTTAAAAAATATGATAAACTTAGATTAACCTTAAAAAGGCAAAACAAATAATTGGGAGGTATTAAGCATGTGTACAACTATTGCAATCAAGTCAGATAGTGGGGACGTATTTTGGGGACGGACAATGGATTTTACCTTCGACCCCTTTAAACCGAGTGCAGACAGCAAAATGACCACTTTTCCTGCAAACTATAAATTACAAGGTTTGCACCAAAGTTGGACGACTAAATATCCGTTTATGGGTATTAATGTTAACGATTCACTTTTCTTTAACGATGGTATTAATAGTGCTGGTATCGTAGGCGACGCACAATTTTTGGAAGAGGCTTCGTGGGATACAGTGGAAAACCTTAAGAAGCGGGGATTAAAGCCAATAATTGGTGAAGAAGTCGTCGCCTATGTTTTAAGTAGCTTTGGCTCCATCGCAGAAATTAAAGAAGCGTTCACACATTTGGGTCAGGAAAAGACAAATTATCCTGATTGGGAAGATGCTGACACGGGCATCCCTACCCCAATTCCAATGCATTATACCTTTAGTGATCTTAGCGGTAAAAGCGTAATCTTAGAACCAGTTAACAATGGTGCCTTCAAAATTTATGATGGCATTGGTGTGATGACGAATAGTCCGGAATATCCATGGCATCTTGATAATTTGCGTAATTATTTGCAGTTAACTAACCATAACTTAGGCCATCACCAAATTGCTGATCAACTAGATATTAAACAAATTGAAAGTGGTTCAGGTCTACTGGGATTACCCGGTGATTACGCTGCACCATCACGTTTTGTTCGGGGAACATTTATTTCTAAATTCCTAGCACCATTTCATTCTGATCAAGGAATTCCACAATTATATAATGTTTTTAAATCCGTCATGATTCCACGGGGACTAGAACATCTTCACGAAGGTGAGGACAAGTGTGATTATTCTGGTTACTGGGCCGGATATGACGTTTCCAACAGAAGTTTATATATTCAACCCGAAGACTGCCCAACAATGACTAAGTTTGTGTTAGATTCCACTACTACTACTAAAATTACTCAGCCTATTCAACACGACTTTAAAGTTTTGGAAACCAAAAAACAAAAAGCTTTAGCTTGAAATTTATTACCGGTTTATTTGAATTTTTTGTTTTTTAATTGTTCTATTTGAAACAAAATGCGTGTAAAAGTTTGATACTTTTACGCGCATTTTTATAAATAATAACTATTTACCAACTAATAGTGATGGATATTGTGTATACGATAAATCACCTTTATAAGCAAACCAGTCTTTTATTTCCTTTATTGATTTATTGGCAATTTTTTCATTTTGACCGTGTAGCTTTTAGCCTCAATTTTAATTTGAATTAGTGATGGCCTTTTGCCTTCAAACTGTAAATTCATGACTTTTAACTCGCTTTGATCAGTGGCTGTAAGGCTTTTTTCTTAACATTTATGTTATAAAGATCGCCGTTAAAGAAGTTAACCCAACCTTGATTTTTGCCACTTTGATCAACTATGTGAGCAACCAATTCAACCCTACTGGTACCAAATTCAATAATCTTAAATTTTATATTTTTATCTGCCATTTGCTTAACCCAGCTTCTGCCAATTAGTTTAGAAGTATCATTGATAACATCATTAACTGTGGGATAAACAATAGCATTCCGAGCCAATTTAAATACGTAGCCTTCTTTAGAAAACCGTTTAGCAGAAGTAACGGTCATACCCGGGTCTGTTGCCCGATTAACTGCTGCTGACTTAGCAGTATCATTATTCTCAGCTTTAACTACAGTTGAGTTAGCTAGCGCTGTAAAAGAAAACAGGGTGACTGCAGAACATAAAACTGTTTTCAAATACTTGTGTTTCATTTTCTAAGCTCAAAAAGCAAACTATATTAATTAATTGTAACAAAAATGTAATTTTATTACATTTATATGTCAATAATAAATATTTATTTAACTATCAAAAAGCAAAATGATTATCAATTTTGGCCAAATAAATAAGCCTTAAAAGTAAGACAACTTTCAAAACTTATTTTGAAATCAATTCTTTAGCAACTATTTTTTTCTACTTCCATTTTAATGTTGCTAGTCAAACGTTTATTCATTTCCAAAACAAAAACAGGAATTAAACTACCAATCAAAACGACCAGCCAGCCCTGAATGGGTAGCAAGGCCAAGTGCAAAAACTGTCGCAAACGAGGTAAGAGTGTCAGTGATAAAACTAGAATCATACTTAGTAACAGTCCCCAATTAAGCATTTTATTGGATTTAAATGTTTGCACAGTGATTGGTTGAGAATCTTTAATAGCGTAGATATCAATCATGGAGCCAAGGGCTAAAACTAAAAAGACTAAAGTCATACTCACTTGCACGTCATTAGGTGAAATAACAAATTTACCATAGGCGTAAACTCCCAGAGTTAAAACTGTGAAAGTTGTCGCTCTAACAATCATTCTTTGCATTAATCCGCGTCCAAGAAGGCTCTCCTCATTACCTATTGGATCTTGATCCATTATATTTGGTTCACCCGGTTCTTTACTAATAAAGAATCCTGGTATCCCATCGGCAAGCACGTTGATAATTAATAATTGTTCAGCTAATAGTGGTGCACCCCAACCCAAAATTGTACTAATAACCATTAAGAACATTTGAGCAAAATTAACACCAATTAAGAACTCTACCGCCTTAATAATATTTTGGTAGACTGTTCTACCCTCCGCTACAGCTTTAATAATTGTAGCAAAGTTATCATCAGTCAGAACCATATCCGCAGATTCTTTTGCCACTTCTGTGCCTGTGATACCCATGGCAATGCCAACATCCACAGCCTTCAAAGCAGGTGCATCGTTCACACCGTCACCTGTCATGGCAACTGTTTTATTAAGTTCTTGCCAAGCTTGAACTATCCGAATTTTATCACTGGGAGTAACACGAGCATAAACACTGATATCTTGAATACAATTTTTTAATTCAGCGTCTGACATCTTCTGTAATTCGATTCCTGTAATTGCTTTTTGACCTGACTGCAAAATGCCAATTTCTTTAGCAATTGCTTTAGCAGTCACAAGATGGTCGCCAGTTATCATTATGGTCTTGATACCTGCTTGTTTTGCCCTATGAACAGCCGCTCTTGCTTCCGGCCGAGGTGGGTCAATTAAGCCAATCATACCTGCAAGCTGCAAGTTAGAGTTATTTTCATTCCAATTGGTTGGATCAGCAGTAGCAGGAATTATTTTATATCCTACTGCCAGCACCCTTAGCGCTGCTCTAGCCAGATCATCATGAGCCTTTTGGCCCGCTTTAATTGGTTCTTTTTCATCTAAGGGTAATCTATCCCAAGCCCCTTTGACAATTACCAATTGACTGCCATTATCAAGTCGATGGACAGTGGACATCATTTTTTTATCAGAATCAAACGGATCCTCCGCTATCCGAGGGGCTTTTTCTTCTAACAGCTGGCGAGAACTTCCCTGCGCGTGTAACCAGTTCACAATTGCAATTTCAGTAGCATCACCAACAACTTCTTCTGAACCATCTTTTTCCATGATTTTAGCATTATTAGCTAAACCTAACATCTTTAACAAATTTTGACCAGCGTCTGGTAAATCAGCAGCTTTTTTAATGCCGGTTTCTGGAGTCCAATACTTGGTAATAGTCATTTTATTTTGAGTTAAAGTACCTGTTTTATCAGTCGCAATAACGTCAACGTTGCCAATTGTTTCTACGGCACCAATCTGTCTGATAATAGCATTACGATCAGCCATTCTTTTAACACCGCGGGATAAACTGATAGTAACAATAATTGGTAAAGTTTCAGGTACAGCCGCAACTGCTAAAGATAGTCCAATCATTAAACTATCAGTTAAACTATTATTTTGCAGTCCCATGCTTAAAGCAAAAATCATCAGTCCACCTAGGCCAGCAAAAAATGTCATCCATTTTGACAGACTGTCTAACTTACCTTGAAGAGGAGTTTCCCGTTTATGAGTTTCATTTAAAAGACCCGCAATTTCACCAAGCTCAGTTGCCATACCAATTGCATTAACTTGAACAAATGCCCGGCCACTAACAACTGAAGTTCCGGAGTAGACGCGCTCATCACTAGTCAAACTAGTTTTTGATTGAAAGCTTTTTTTCGAAACAGGTAAACTTTCACCAGTTAAAATTGCTTCATCAACAGCTAAATTAGTTTCATCTAAAATCACAGCATCTGCTGGAACCTGATCACCAGTGTTAAGATAAATCAAATCTCCGGGCACTAGTTCTGCAGCAGCGATTGTCACATCGTGCCCATCACGCCGACCATTAGCTGTTGGCAAACTCATTGCCTTTAAAGCAGCTAGAGATTTTTCAGCTGAAGCCTCTTGATATAAGCCGATTACAACATTAATTATTAAAATCAGGCTAATTACAATTGTCTTGGTCCAGCCACCGTTTTGAAAAACAGCCATATATGTCGCTAGAATTATTGCTAATAAAAGCACAAGAGATGAAATATCTTTAAGATGATGCCATATTTTTCTATACAATGGAACCGGGCGTTTTTCGAGCAACTCATTAGTGCCGAATTCACCACGCTTTTGTTCTACTTCAGCAGCAGTTAAACCAGACTTGGGGGTTTTCGTGAATAGTAGTTCTGACTTTTGGGACATGCTATCTCCTCCATTATTCGCTTATGAAATAAATTACAGTTAAGCTGTTTGTATAGATAAGTTAATTTACTGAAGCTATATGGCTCTTTAAAGGCCTCAATTCAATTTAATGTATTAAAGACAATGAGTTATTTACTTTTAAAAAAGCAGAAAGCCTCTGATAGCTATCCGAAGTTTTCTGCTCATTTAGTATTTAAAAAGTAGTTGTTGATTAACAACGTTTTTTATAAATTGTCTTTAGCTTAAAAATTTAATTTCTAAACTAAGTATCCTCTTTCCTATACAAGCTTATTATTATTTTACATGAATTGTTATTTTTAAGCTACTTTAATGCTTATACTGTTAGCATTATAAGGCTGAAAAAGCTCAGTTTTTTGCTAAATAATTAATTTTGTTATTTAAAATATTTACAAATTATTTTTACAATCTGACCAATAGTCAACCCACTATTTTTCAACGCAGCTAAAGCAAAAATTCTTACTTCATTTATAAGTAGTTAACAGTGATTATGTACAAATATTTTTACCGCATGATTGTAGTTGATTAAAAACTCAGTTTATTAAAATAACCAGTCAATGCAAAAGTGACTGGTTATTTTTTATGTTATTAATTGCTAATTATCTTTTTTACTTAAGAATTTTTTGCTTGAATAATATTAGTTAAAGAAGCCAAACTATCTACTTGAGCTTTCGAAATTACATTAGTTATTAAGGCAGTTATATTTTCCCAATTTGTTATTTGATAAAGACTCGATCCTTCAAATTTAGTAGAATCAGCTAGAACATATTTTTTATTAGAATGCTCTAATAAAAGCTTATCAACACCATAATCAGAATACGAAGGCGTCGTTGGACCGTTATGACCAGCAAAATTATCTGAACCTATAAAACACATATTAGCTTTTATACTATTAATTGCTTCATTTGTCCACCCTCCATAAACCGAGGATGATTTAGCTCTAATTTTTCCACCAAAAAAATAAAGTTCATTGTCTGAATTTGCTAACGCAGTTGCTACAGGAAAAGAATCAGTATAAATTTTTAAATTCTTTTTAGCTACTAATAATTTTGCCAACTCTAAAACTGTGCTACCTGACCCAAGAATAATCGACGAATTATCTAATATAAGTTTGAATGCTGCAATTGCTATTAATTTTTTTAATTTAATTTGCTTTTCTTGTCTCACAGTAAACGAGTTTTCAATTAGACTATTTAAGGCTGTCGCTCCACCATGTTCTTTAATAATGTAACCTTTTTGGTCTAGGAAAGTTAAATCTTTACGGATAGTCTCGTAGCTAACTGAAAATTCGTTTGAAAGGTGATGAACTGTAACACTACCTTTCTTTATGATTTCAGTTAAAATATCATTTCTTCTTTTATTCGTTAATTTCATTTATTTACTCACCTTTTAAACTTTTTACTCAAGAATATCATAGATTATAATTTTTGTTACTTTTATGCTATAAAAATTGGTTTTAATTGCTTTTAATTACTAAAAAAGTATATTTTTGCGGTTGACACCAATTAAAACAAATTTTATAATTGGTTTTGTAATAACATTAAGCGTTTACAGAAAGGAAATTGTATGAAAAAAATAGCAATAGCATGCGATGATATTGGTTTCGAGCGGAAAGAAGCCATCAAGAAGTATTTGGAGGAAGAAAAGAATTACAGAGTCGTTTGGGATCCCGTTAAAAAGCCTGAAGATGGCAAGAATACTTTTGCTAAATTAGCTGATAAGATGGCAGAAGTTATTCAAAAAGATGAGTGCAGATTAGGTGTATATATATGTGGCACAGGAATTGGTTTTACTATGCAGGCTAATAAACACTGGGGTATAAGAGCAACAGCAGTAACTAATCCGTACTCTGCTAAAAGGGCAAGGTTAAGCAACAATGTCCAAATCATAGGCTTGGGAGCGAGAGTAAATGGTTTACCTTACATGGAAATGGTACTTGATGCTTTCTTAGATGAACCATTTGATTTTAAAAATTCCAGACCAAATTCTAGAGCAAACTTATTGGAAGCTAAAAAAGATGATGACCGTAATCTGAAAAAGCCTGATTATGTAGCTTGGAACATGGGCTTCACAGAAGAATAGGAGTTAAAAATGGAAATAATTACTCAATTTATTAATAATCTTGGTAACTTTATTTTTATTCCTTTAATATTTTTAGTGTTGATGAAGGCTGTAGGTCGGTCATGGGCAGAATCAATTTCTTCTGCCATGAAAGTTGGTATTGGTTTTATAGCTTTGACCATGGTTACTTCTTTCATGCTTGATAAAATGCAACCAGCAATCACTGGCTTAGCTAAAAGAACTGGCTCATCATTGCAAGCAATTGACGTTGGTGGTGCAGCGACAGCAGTTATGGGGTTCGGCTCAAAAGTTGGAGCAGTTATTATTCCTTTATGCGTAGGTATTAATATTATTCTATTACTGTTAAAGTTGACAGATTGTATTAATGTCGATGTTTTCAACCTACACCAAAACGCCTCAATGGGCGCGATTGTATATGCTTACTCTGGCAACTTCTGGTATGGTTTACTTACCGCTGGTATTTTTCATATGTGGGCATTATTTATGGCTGATTTAGGAGCTAAGCAGAATGAAAAATTCTTTAATCTACCTGAAGGAGTTTCTATTTCACACCCCGTTGCAAATACATATATGATTTTTGCCTACCCTATGAATTGGATCTTTGATCATATTCCAGGAGTTAGAAAATGGAATGTCACTGCAGAAACAATTCAGAAAAAATTTGGCGTGTTTGGTGATCCTACTATTGTAGGTTTTATCATTGGTGTTCTCTTGGGGTTTGCCGGTTATAACTGGTCAAATCCTGGCGATACAATAATTCAAAGTTTACATTTAGGTATGTACCTAGCAGCCGTTATGCTTTTGTTACCAAAAATGACTTCAATCATGATGGAAGGTCTTGTGCCTTTATCAAATGCTGTTCGAAAGAAAATGACTAAAGCCTTCAAAGGCCGTGATATTACAGTAGGTATGGATACTGCACTAGTAATAGGAAATCCTGACGTAATTGCACCAGCCTTGCTTTTAATCCCAGTCATCGAAATTATTGCAGTCTTTCTTCCTGGCAATAAAGTCATGCCGATGGGTGACTTATCCCAATTTGTATTCTTTATTGCATGTATGGTTCCTATTTTTCATGGCAACATTATTAGAACTTGGATTACTTCAATTTTAATGTTTACTCCAGGATTATATATAGCTTCTTGGATGGCCAAACCAACAACCCAAGTGTTCAGAGAATTTGGCAGTGGTGCCAAAAATGGTGTTATGTATTCATCATTAAATCCATCAGCTAATCCATTTACAGGTTTGTTTGCTGAAGCTTCTCGTCTTGGCTTGTGGTCATATGTTGTGATTGCCTTGATAATAGTTGCTTTTGGTTATTGGCTTAAAAAGTACGAACGTAGACAAAATTCTTTAGCTAAATAGAAATTAAGGAGATATATCATGAAAAAAGTGTTAGTAGTTTGTGGAAATGGAATTGCATCATCTTCTGTTATGTTGGCAGAACTACAAGATTATTTGAATGACCAAAGCGTTTCTGACGTGAATTTAGATAAAAAATCTTTGATGGACTGCACAGATGATGTTTTCAATGGCTATGATTTAATCGTTTCATCCACTAAATTAGATAAGCCAAATGTTACAACACCAATAATTGTAGGAACTGCCCTTTTAACGGGTATAAACGAGGATTCAGTTTTGGAAGAAATAAAAGACGAGCTGATCAAATAATGAAAATCTTTGTACAATCAAACAATAATATTATTTCAGATTATCAAAAAGCTATCAAAATTGCTGGAAAACCGTTATTAGCTGAAAACTTAATATCTAATGAATTTACTAAGGCCTGCATTGAAAGGGAAAAAGATTTTCCTACAGGATTACAAGTTAATTCTGATTTAGGCATTGCGATTCCACATGGAAATCAAAACTTTGTCAACACAAGCAGTGTTAGCTTTGTTCGATTTTCTCATCCAGTAAAATTTGGTCGCATGGATGATAAATCAAAAGATGTGAAATGTAGTTTTATTTTTAATTTAGCTTTAGCAAAAGGTGATGAACATTTAACCATGTTGCGTACCCTTATGAAACTATTTCAAAATAAAGATTTTCTACAAAGTGTTAAAAATAAGAAAGATAAAGAGTTAGAAGAATATCTTTATCAAAAATTGAATTAGGAAAATATATGGCATTTGAATTAAAAAAAATATGCGAAGAAATCAATAGTGTTGATGATCCAGTAGATGAAAAAACTTTAAATAGAATCTGTCAATTAATAATAAATAGTAATCATATCTATTTTTCAGGTTCAGGTCGTTCAGGCTTAATGATAAAATCCTTTGCTAACAGGTTACTGCAATTGGGACTAGAAGTTAGCGTTGTTGGAGAAATTTCTTCTCCTCATACACATTCAAATGACTTATTAATATTTAATTCTGCTTCGGGAAAATCAGAGAAACTAATAGCCCAGGCGAAGATAGCAAAAAATAACGGTTTAAAAGAAATTCTCTTTACTGTTGATAACAATAGTCCATTAGCGCAATTTTGTGAAATAGTTGTGCAAATTAATGCCCAATCAAAATTTGAGCACAATAAATCTATTCAACCAATGGGAGCTTTGTTTGAACAGTTTTCACTACTTCTATTTGACAGCATCGTTTTGAGATTAATGAAAGAACTTAATATTACAGAGGAACAAATGATACAGAACCATGCCGATATTGAATGATTAAAAATTGAAACTCATATATAAATAAAAACCAATAAATATTGGTATGAACCCCCAAAGTCTATGACAAATTTGGGGGTATTTTTGTAGTTAAAAACCATGTACTTTAAAACAATTTCCTTGATGATGGGTTAACTGAAGGTACTTTAACATATCTTAAAGATGCTTTGTGGTTTTGAAAAATTCAATAAATTCAATTAGGTACTACCCTTAGTACTATAATTAGAAATAGATATGATCAAGGCGAATTAACTTTAAATCAGGTTTAAATTTTAGTAATATACAAATAAAAAGCACAAGTTGGAAATCCAAATCTTGTGCCTTCATTAATTATATAAATTTTTTTACTTATGTATTCACATCAACTAATGAGTATTACGATCCTTTAAAATAAGTCAAAAAAATGTAGTAATGCATGTTGAAAAGAATAAATTTTTTTAGTTAATTATTTAACATCAGATCATCTCAATAACTATTTTGAATCAATTTACTGATTGCTGTTTTAACATCGTTAGGAGTAGAACTTTTATCAATAATTTCTCTAAATGTAGAATTAGTCTGTAAATCGACAATAAAATCAAATAATTTTTGAATACTTAAATAGTCCTGTCGAGCAATTGCTAATAAAAAAACGTATTTTACTTCATTTTTTTCATCCCATATAATCGGCTGTGAAAGACGTGCAAAACAAACCTTAGATTTATTAGTAGCATAGCCCAAAGAGTGCGGTATTGCAATTTTTCCACCAATCGCTGTTGAATACATTTTTTCTCTTTCATATACTTTTTCTTTGAAGTCTTTATTGACGATCTTTTTTTGCTCTAATTTTTTAATTAACATATCTAAAAGTTCATTTTTAGACAATTTCGCTTTTAATAGATAAATATTATCTTCATCAAACAATTTATCAATTGCCCGGTATGGATTATTAAGTGATTTTAAATAATCTGATAATTGTAAAATATCATTGTGAAAATTTGCTAAATCTATTTGTATTACTGGCACGGCAGCATTGCTAATAGGTACCATTGAAATCAAAAAATCGTTATTATTTGCTTTGCCTTCTAAGTATTCATCATAAGTATAAGTACCGGTAATGTTCAAAAACGAGGCAAACTGTGTTTCCAATTTTGCCCTTACCAAAACTGCAGTTGATACTCCAGAACCACAGATCAATGCCGCATTTTTCTTTGAAGAACGATTGCCTTGTCTTTCAATCGAAGCACCAATATGAAGAGTTATAAAAGACAACTCATCGTCATCTAATTTAAGATCTAGCATGTGTTCCAAAATGGGAGCAGAATAGGCAGTTATTTCATAGGCATAAGGAAAAGTCGACAAGATCACATTTAATAATGGGTTTTTACGCTTACCATTTACTTTTTTAATCTTAACTAAATTCGTCAAATGTTGAATTAAATTCACCCGCAATTCCTGATCGTTTAAAAGGTTGATAGCAAATTCACTCTTAATATTTTGCAAAAAAAAGGTGACCGCTTTTGCAATACTTTCTTTAGCATTAGACTTATTGGTATAGATAACACATTCAGGAAAGTTTAATGCAAAGTGATATACCAAATCATCTTTTTCTTTTTGATTTAGTTTAATTGCAAATTCTCTTTCTATTTTTACAAATAATTCTTTTAAATTTTGCAGCACATCCTTTTTGATATTTGCATGTGTACTTGCTTCCAAATGAAAGTTTAATTTGATTCGTGAAATAGTTAATGCGAAATGCAAAATAATATTTTTAGTGTTAATGTCAGAAATATGATAACTATAATGTCTTAAAAACGCATGGATAAGTTTTTTTAACTTATCTAGATCGACATTAGCTAAAATGGATCTTTCTTTTTCAGTGAAGTCAATGATATAATTATCTGATTTTTTATTAATTAACTTTGCAATAATAAAGTTTCGTTTATCTGCTTCAGAACCTTTTACTCTATAAACATCATTTGATTTATTTACTTTAAGATTAAATTTACTAAATTCTTTTTTAATAGTTACAAGGTATGAAAAAAAGGTATTATCACTAATGAAAAACTTTTCCACTAAATCTGATAATTTTACCCTATCATTTACCAGTAAATATTGCTCAACTGCAGCAATACGCTCCTCTGACCTAGTAACCGGCAAATCACTTTTAGCAACTTTGAGTAACTTAGCTCTAGTTTCTGCATCTACATTTGTTAAATAAAAACCAGCACTCCGTTTATTTTTGATAGTCACCTTAAAAATAGTTAATTCTTTATTTAAAGCTTGAATATCTGATCTGATAGTCCTCGTGCTTACATTACACTTTTGTGCTAAAAAGGAGGTTGAAACGTAGCGATTGGCAGAATCATTTAATAAAAGTTCAAGAATTTGTCCTAATCGTTTATAGGATAGTTTCAAATTATCACCTCATTTTCATTTGCACTTCTTTCAGTAAATACTTGCGCTTAACCTAGATCTTTTTTATTAAAGTAATCATGTCATAAGGCGCAATTTTAAAATCTTGTGCAATAATTTTTTCTAAGCCATCAACTTCAATAAAATCTTTATCTTTAAGATATGAAACATCTTTTTCTATGTTAGTCATATTAGACAGACGCAGTACCAAATGTTTTTTTATTGTATAAGACAAATAAAGTGCAGAAACTTCAATGTCACTATTAATATTCAGCCAATTTTCGGTTTTCTTAAGTTGAGGCAAATTTGGTGCAAATTCTACATCCCACAATTTGTTATCTAGCCTATTTACGAACAGATTATGTTTCTGCATTTGGTAACTGACTGCAGGAGAATACCATCTAGAAATAACTTGAGACAGATTTTCTTCTCTTAATTGACTTCCGCTTGGAACATATAAACCAAAATTAAACTCATTAACACTTAACTCTTGTGCCATTGGAGTAGACATCATCACATGGCCAACGGATGTAGTGTCACCAGAAGCTCTACCTGGTCGCCATAATAAGTTCGGTTTCCCCAGCTGACCGGTTGTAGCCATTAAAGTAATAAAAAGTGAATCATCCTTTTTTTCATATTCTTTTTGACCTTCTCCTAAAAAGTACAATCCTACCTTTGAATTATTTAAACCGACACAACGATCAAAAATATAAATATTCACCGGTTTTTCAACAAATTCATCGTTCCAGTTATCAGCAATTTTTTCATTAGTTGTTTTTCTAAATCCACCCTGGATTTGTGCATGAACATTATCTGTTTCAAGACCAGTTTTCAATCTAAGTCTTAAGCGGTGAGAAAGAGCCTGATTATCCACTATCAACTTAGCTGATATCACTGGAGAATTAGCAACCATAGTCAAAGTAAGCTGGAAATTTACCGCTACTTGCTTCGCATTTTGACTGTTAGCTCTGTCCTCTAAATCGTAAGGTAATGACCAGAAACCACTTAATTGTAGTGTCTCGATGTCTTTTGCCTTAGCAACCTTAATTTTTCCCTGCCACGGAAGGCGCATTTCGTGATCATTTCTTAGCGGTGAAAAGTCATATGTGTCACCATCATTTGCTTGATCATAAACACTGATGACATCCGTAAAAGTTTTATTTTTAGTAACTAAATTAAATTTGCCATCCAGATAATTAACTGTGGCTTCCTTATTTGCAATTGAACCGCCCTTTTGTAGCCTAAGCTTAGGCACTACGCTCTCACTATTCTCAAAATGAATAACCTGATAGCCTAATCCCTTCATTTCGATATATAAACTAACTTTTAATTTGAAATAGCCAGATTCATCTTTAAATTCATAACCATTAGGAGTTAACTGCATAATATGAGGTCTAGATTTGACTTCTTTACAGTCCACAATGACTGCTTTATTTTGAGTTGGAAACTTAACATTAGCAGAACTGGAAATAATTTCTACGACTTTCCGTCCCTTAAAGCTATAAGGATCAGTATTAAAAACCAAAACGTCATGATCTGATAATGAAAGCCGTTGAGCCAACCTTTTCTTAATGTAATTTTCTAAACCATCTGCTATTTCAAAAGCCTGTTTGTAGCGCTCATTGATATCTAACGCCACGTTATCAGTAACACTGCCACCCATCGTATCGTGTGGTTGCACTTTGAACAACAATTTCCATAACTTAACAACTATGCCATTTGAAATTGGAATACCTGCATATTGGGCGATTACCATTAAAGGTTCCAAACGCCGAGTTATAACTTGTTCAAGTTTAAAGTTTTTACGTTTATTTCTAGATCTGACAGAGCAAATGGTTCTATGAACTCTGGAATAAGTTGGATATCTCAGTTCTCCTTGAAATTCAGGTAATTTTTTTGTCCGCAATTTTTGCATAAATTCGGGGTATGAACTAATTACAACTTCATGTTTAGAATACTGATTTACTTGAGCAATTGTCTTTGAAAGATCATGAATTATATTCATTTGATCTATGCCAGAGGGTACAAGGACTTCAGAATTGTTGCCGTGTAATGCTTCAAAATCTATTCCTTTATCCAGCCGATTTTTGACAAAATCCTTTAAATTGCGCTTTGATTCTAGATCTATTTGCCCAGTAAAATAACCTAAAGGAAAATTGGCAGCAAATACTGCTTTTCCACCTAACGCTTTCCATTTAAAATAGACGGATTTAGTTTGTCTCTTAAAATTCGTACCGCGCCATGATAGAAAGTCATGAATTCCCACTTGATTTAAAATCATCGGTAAATTTGCGTTGAAACCAAAGGTATCTGGTAAATAACCTAATAGCATCGGTTCACCATAATTTTGTCTGGCTTCTAAAATTCCGATAATCAAGTTTCTCAACAAAGATTCAGCGTTAGGGACAAGAGCGTCTGTTTGAGTATACCAAGGTCCAATGAAGAGTTGTCCACGATTAACTAATTTATGAATTCTACCTTTGGCTTCAGGATGAATCTCAACGTATTCATCTACAATAGACATCTGACCATCAAGAGTAAAATTAGCCTCCGGATGTTCTTCAAGTTCGTTCAATACTTCTGTAAATAATTGATCGCTCAATACCTGTGCATCTTGCGTAGTAAAGTACCATTCACGATCCCAATGGGTGTGATTAACAAAATATGCTTTAACCATAATATCTCCTAAAACTCAAAATAAATTGTCATAAACTTAGCGTGCCCAATTTTTGGTAAAATTACTTGCTTATTCTTAATTTTTAAATCTTGTAAAATATGCTCCCTTAAATCAACTAGTTGAACTATCTTTGGCTGTTTAGCAAACGTAATTTGTTCACTCACTTGGTGAAATTTGGGGTTATAGAGTCGTAAACAATATCCTAGACCAGAACTTGATCTTTCAATTGTACTTACTGTCAACTTGTTTTCAGTTTTAAATAAGCTAAATTCAGGTTCTAAAAACTGTCTACACGGATTCAGTGGAAAAGTTAGCCTACCGTTTAAAAATTCTGCATATTCATAGACTTGCAAAGGAGATTCGTAGTCTTTAACTTCATTAGCTAAATTTGACTGATCATAACTGGATTGTCCTGTAGTCAGTGCAAATTTAAATTCCAATTTATGATTTAATTGCGCGTTAGTCGTCGGGACTGTTTCATCCCCGGAGGCGCGACCAGGACGATATAATAAATCACTTTTGCCTAGCATGCTAAAAGTGCGGAAAAGAGTTAGCCTTATAACAGAATCTTTTTTACTAGTACACTCATATTCTCTGACCGTTTGAGGAATAACAGCTATATTTCTTTTAGCATTTGAAAGACACACAAAACTTTGCATTGTATTGATAGAAATTGGTTTTTCTTGCCATTTTTCTTGATTTTGCGCCCAATCTGCTAAGTCTTTCTCTTTTGCAAGAGGACGTTTGATTGTGCCAAATTGAATATCTGCAATACTAAAATTAGTATCAAGTTGACTAGCAAAATCAACGCAGAGCCTGTGACTCAACGGCTTAGTATTGTCAACTTGAACTTTAAACTTAATCATTTTAGCGGACTTGGTTAATTTAACAACCATTTTTACAGGCATTTCAGTGTCGGTTATTCCCTGACTTCTCATTTCCAAATTTTTAGGAACCATGTAATTAAACAAGATAATTAATTTATCTTGCAATTTGCCATGCGATACCTGCACCTGATGTTTTTGACTAGTCGAATAGATTATTAAATCTTTTTTTGCAGGTGAATAATTATATGAATCTCCCCCGTCACCGTTTTCTTCTAGAATTGCTTGATTTGAATAAAGCTTTTTATTCAGTTTATCTAAAATATTCAAACTGCCATCTGTGTTAACAGAAATTTGATAATACTCATTTTCAATTTTCGAATCAGCTATTGCTAATTTATTTAACTCTATTTCCTTGTCCTCAAGTGGTATTAGGTAAAATTGCTTATAACCATAAGGCGGAATTTCACCAAAATCAATATTCAAGTTGATACAGTAAACTTTTTTCGGAGTATAAATATTTTCTCCCGGATTTAGTTGGATAGTGGCACCCTTTATCAAATTAGTGTTATCTTTGATTGAATTAATTTCGTATGCTATCTCATTGTTTTCATAATCGACAATCTTAAAATTGCGACTTGGAATATACAGAGTCTTATTAATTACTTCGTCTCTTACAAAGGGCAATGTATTAAATACTGTCAAAGTAATCGGATGCTTTTCACTTTTAATATGTGTAGAAATGAACCGTAAAGTAGAATCAACTAAGCTTTCAGCAGTATCTTTCACTTCCAGATACCGCATTTTTATCGCATTGTTAACTCTATCAGATACACAATTACCCATTGAATCGTGTGCCGCATTTTTACCCATTTTTTGCCACAAGCTTTTTATTGCTGCAAAAGGATAATTTAGACCAAAATAACTGCCCATGGACAAAACAGGCTGCACAATGTTAGTGAGATAATTTTGTAATTCCGTATTTAATTTTTTGATATCTGCTCGAGAAGAATAGATCGACTTGTGAACACGCATATCTCTGCCACAATCCTGTTCACCTCTAACCACTGCCATGTCAGGTTTATCTTCTTTAACTGCGTCAATATATTCTGGCAACGATGCTACCTTAAATCGGTATTCTTTCTCGTTAGCATCATTTAACTTTGTAATTAAATCTGGCAAGTCATGTCTTAATGGAGCCATATCTGAACCATTCGGAAATAAAATGTTATTTGTTGTTGCTTGTTGGACTACAGTTTTGAAGGGTTCAGTTTTCATTAATGCTGATAACTTATTTTCATCAATTACGCCCCCGATAAAATAGCCACAAGCCATGCGAAACACATTGATTCGGGAACCATCTTCACCCTGCCAAATAAATTCAGATTTTTTAGTGTCCGCCATTGAAAAGCCACGATATAAAACTGCATCTTTGATGCCAAAACTAGAGTATATTTGCGGCAAACTTGACTCTTGACCAAACGAGTCCGGTACATAAGCTACATTCATGTATCCGCCTAAATCAGATGCGGCACTTGTCCCGATTCTGAGGTTATTAATGATACTTTCACCAGATGCCATGAACTGATCAGTTTGGGTATACCATGGTCCTAAGAAAAGTTTCTTTTCTTTAACTAATTTTTTTACACGCTCAATATCTTGCGGACGCCAAGATAAATAATCTTCAATTAAAGAAGTTTGACCATCTAATAAAAAGCTACCGTACTTTTCGTTTTTTTCTAAATGATCAATTACATCTTTTAAGTCTTTAATTAAATATGCTTTAGCTCGTTCTGAAGTAAAAAACCATTCTCTGTCCCAGTGAGTATGCGGGACCACAAAAACTTTTTTTATCATTCTGTCTCCTAAATAAAAAACTATAGCTTAAAAGGAATATTTTCTTAAACTATAGTTTTTATTTTCTACTGAATATTTAGCTTGATATCATCGTCACTCACTGATTCTTCGCCTGATGAATCTTTATCTGTGAAGTCAGCAATTAATGGTGCAACTATAGCTATAAATAAAGCACAAACAAAAATACCAGCAAGATAAGCAAAAATATTATCTGCAGTCAAAATTCCGGGTAAACCGCCTAAAGGTGGAATATGGGATTTCACTCCTAAAAATGCACCTGTGGCCGAACCTAGAGCTCCACCAAGTACATTAACAATTATCAGTTGTGGGGCCTTCATCATGAATGGAATCGCACCTTCAGTAATACCAAAAGTTCCCATAATTAAGTTGTTATGTCCCATTTCTAATAATTCGGCAGAAAATCGCTTCTTAGGCCAAATGAAACTCATAAGCGCATAACCCATTGGAATAGCGCAAATAGCAATGTTGGTATATAAACATGGCTGATAAATGCCTTCTATAAAGAAGAAGTTTCCTACTCCCCAAGCTGCTTTATTAACTGGTCCACCCAGGTCAACACCGATCATGCCTCCCATAATGGCAGCTAATAAGACAGCATTAGTCTTTTGTTCGACCATATACTTAACCCAAGATGTTAAGCCATTATTAATCCAAGCTAGTGGTGGCGTTAAAATAACACCTACAAAGAGCGCCACTGAGCCAACAGTTAAAAGCGGCATGACAATAAGTTCAATTGCCGAATTCCATTTATCTGGAACTTTAATCTTGCGGCACCAACGTGCTACATAGCCGGCAATGAGTCCAGCAGCGATGGCTCCAATAAAGCCAAGTTGATTATTAGTAGCTAACTGACCACCGATAAAACCAGCACCTAAAGCTGGTTTGTCACCGAGAGCGTAAGCAATATAGCCACCAATTACCAAGTTAACTAAGCCAATACCAATCCAACCTACTGAGTTTATTTGATAAAGAATATGGAAAAAGCCACCGGTTTTAGCAAACTTAGATAAATTACCATAGCCAAAGCACATACCAATCAATTGCGGTACACCAACAACAAGTGCACCACCGATAACAGTTGGGATCATGTATGAGATCCCACTCATGATTGCTCCTTCCCACTCTTTCAAAATTCTTTTCATACTAATTCTCCTTCTTAATTGCAGCAGCACATTTCTTCAAAACAGCTTTAGGTGCCTTAATGCAAGTGTTAATATCTACTCGAATAACTGGCTTGCCCTTAAATCTGTCCATACTAGTTATTTTTTGATCAGAAGCAATTAAGACAAAATCAGCTGCATCTGCTTCTTTCTGGGAAATAGCGTTAACTGGTCCCATCATTCCTTGTTGCTCAATTTTGACATTCCAATTTAATTCCTTACCAGCTTTTTCTAAAGCCTTAGCTGCCATTGGGGTATGGGCCAAGCCTGCTGGACAAGCAGAAACTCCTACTACATTCATTTTTTATTCTCCAATCTTTTCATTAATAAATTGTGCAATCATTTCTTTAGAAGAAAGGCTGCGTAATTTTTCTTTAAAATCTTTTTCCAACAATGCCGTTGATAAATTGGCCAGCATTTGCAAATGTTTGTCTCCTGCATTTTCGGGTGGGACCATCAATGCGAAAACATCAGTGACTGGCTTTTTATCATATGTCTTCCAGTTTAAAGGCTGACTTAATCTAAAATAAAGAAAACCCGGTTTTTTAACCGCTGTTGTTTTAGCATGCGGAATTGCAAAGCCATCTTCAAGTCCTGTTGAAAATTCTTGCTCTCTTGCCAAAAAGCTTTGATCTAATTTTTCAATGTCATTGGTATAGCCTGCATCATATGCCGCTTTGGCCGCATATTGTAAAAAGTCTTCTACGCTAGCTTCATTGACATCTAAAAAAACATCATCGGCAGAAAATTTCATTTATGTCTTCACTTCTTTTCTTATTTGTAAACCTTTTCAATAAATATATTATCTTTTAATAATTAATTTGTAAGTACCAGTATTTTCCATTTAAATTGGAAAAATCATATTTAATGTAGTCATAATCCTGTTTAACTAGGTTTGTTTAATACAAACTGTTTTATAATCTAAGTTTTTTCTAAAAGTTTAACTATAAAAATAGCCCTGAAAGTTACTTGACTTTCAGGACTTAGTTTGATGATAAAAGAGCCTGCTATAATTTTTACTTAATAGTAATAGTTCCTTCTGTTGAATCAACCAAAAGAAAATTTTTCTTGGAGTTCTTTTTGATGAAGTTTTCATAGGGCTTTGAACCCTTATACCTAATTGCTTTGCCATCTGCTGTCAACTGGTAACTTAGGTTAGGCGTATTTTTAATTACTAAATTGCTACTTTGTAAAGTAAAAGAATTTCTATTGCTAAGTTGTGAATTGTTAATTGTAATATTAGCGCTAGAAGCATCCAGAGTCATTGTTGAACGACAATTTGAAAGTCTGCACCAGCCTCCATCTATTTTAACTTCTGCATTACCCAGATCAGAGTTATTGATTGTTAATCTATGGTTGCCACCAGTTATTAAACTTGTATTTTTCGCGTCAATATTATCAATATCTAAATAACCATCCATACAACTCACAAAATTTGCATTAGCTTTCAGGTCTTTTAACCTGATGTTTCCGTGGTCACTGTCGTTATCAAATTCGGTATAGTGAACATTTTGAGGGACAGTTACGTCAATTTTGGAACCAATTTTACGCCAATTGATTGCAATAGGTCTGGGCTCATAGATATCCAAACGGTTATTTGCTAATTTGACTTGTACTGCATCTGGATTAACCCCAGTAACATTAACTTGGTATTTTTTGCCCGAATGAAGAAAAACATCAGAGGAATCAGTTTGAATAAAAACTTTATTAAATTTGTGGTTTGAAGTATATGTACGTGTGAGCTTAGAATCATCAATAGCGGTCAAAGTAAAGTGGTTATGATTAGCAATTATTGGTCTTACACCGTTATTAGACCAGCCAACGAGCATCATAACAAGACCAACAGTTATGGCCAATCCACATATACGATAAAACTTTTTCATAATTAATCCAATCCTCCTCACTCATCTAAACATTGGTTTTATAGTAACGCTGCTTGAAAATTTTCCGGCCAATGTGTTGAAAAAAAGCAGCACATTCTGCAGTTAGGAAGCGAATAAACTTCATAATTACTGGGAATAGTATTAAGCTGATACATGTTAAAACTAAACCTCCTCCAACATAGAAAAAGCCTGAAGCCCAGTAGCCACCAAAAAGCAGTCCAAACGATCTAATCAATATAAAAGCACCAGCGATGAATAAAGAGGTAATAATGATAGCTAAAGCAATAAAGATTGCGGCCAATGCAATCAATACTGCTACCATAACTATTACTGCTGCTAATGCTAATGGTATGCCGATGGGTGCAGCCAGAACTCCCAATAAAATAACCCAAATGGTTTTTAAGTTAGACTTGGAGCTGGTTTTGTGTGCCTCTTCTCTTTCAGGTATTGAAACTGAATAGTCCGCCATAATTTTGCGTGCTAATTGCTTGGGAGTCCCTAACTCAGCAATTATCTCTGATTCATTATGGTAATTGCCGTCAAGTAAAAACTCCTGATAAAATTCCACAACATCTTGCATATCAGAATTAGGCAAATTAACAAGATTTTGCTTTAACTGCAAAATATAATTATCAATAACTTTATTCATTTTCTTCTCCCATAATTTGATTTATCTTAGTGCTAAAACTGTACCACTCTTTTTTAATTGTTTTTAATTCTGCTTTACCTGAAGCAGTAATTTGATAGTAATTCCTGCTTCTTCCCTGAAAAAGCCTGGTACCAACTAATAAGAATTTGTTTTCCCTTAATCTTTTCAAGACAGGATAGATGGCAGACTCAGAAATACCAAAAGTTGCTTTAGCCCAGTTTGTTATTCCACGACTATAACCACTGTTTTCTTTAATAAAAGCTAAGACAACTCCATCAAGAAGACGATTTGAAATTACTATCGTCATAATTATTTCCTCCATTATTATATTATATATAATATTGTAGAGCTTAATCAAAATGCTTTCAAGCAATTATTGAAAGTTTCACTGAATTTTTTCCTTTGTTCTTACATTCTCTAACTTATCAAACATAATTTCTTACTTGTTCTTTAAATACTCACTAAGGTTTTCTAGGTCAAGTTTTTATAGTATGATTAAAAACTAATAACTATTTTTAATAGTGGAGGTTCAATCTATGTTAATGAAACCACAACATTTACAGGTTGGAGATAAGATAGCAATAGTCAGTTTATCAGCTGGTACTCTGGGAGAGAATTTTGCTTCTCATGAACTTAAACAAGGAATTAAACACATGAAGCAACTTGGTTTACAGCCTGTTTTTATGCCCCATGCTCTCAGCGGTATTAAATACATCAAAAGTCACCTGCTAAACGCGCTGCCGATTTAAAAGCAGCATTTTTAGAACCAGATATCAAAGGAATCATTGCCGCAATTGGTGGGGATGATACCTACAAGACACTGCCTTATTTAATGGCAGATCAGGAATTTAAAACTGCTGTTTTTGAGCATCCCAAGTTGTTTAGTGGTTTTTCTGATACCACGAATAATCATTTAATGTTTTACAGGTTAGGAATGCAAACTTTTTATGGTCCAAGCTTTTTAACTGATTTTGCAGAGCTAGAAAACGAACTTTTACCTTACACCAAAAAAAGTTTAAATCATTATTTTGAGAATTCACCTGCAACCATCATTCCTGCTAGTGAAACCTGGTATGAAGAAAGAACTGATTATTCAATCAGCCAAGTTGGCAAAAAAAGGATAAACCACCAAGATACTGGTTATGAGGTGCTACGCGGTCACGGAAAAATTCGGGGAAGACTATGGGGTGGTTGTATTGATAGCCTTTACAATGACTTAGTCCCTAATCGTTATGAAGACGAACCGCCTATCGCCAGTCAATATCATCTCATGCTTACAGAGGAAGAAGCTCAAGATAAAATATTATTTATAGAAACATGCGAAGAAAAACCAGCTCCTGAATTTTATCGTAAAGAAGTAGCTAAATTGGCTGAAGTGGGTATTTTAGGCAATGTGCGAGCTATTTTAGTTGGTAAACCGCAGGATAAAAAATATTTTTCTGAGTATAAAAAAGTCTTACTGGAAGAGACTGCTACCTTTAATACACCAATTTTATATAATGTAAATATTGGACATGCTTATCCCCGTGCTGCTCTGCCATACGGCGCGCTAACACAAATTGATTTTGAAAAACCAGAGATAAAAGTTCTGGAACCCTGGTTTGCCTAATCTGAAATTATTTTAAAAAAATATTTGCCTTTTTTTAGTCATTGTGTATTATATATATATTACAGCGATACAAAGAAAGAAGGAAAATCTATGAGTTTACTTGAAACTCGTGGTGTAACTCGCACCTATGGCAAAGGTGCAACTAAGTTTGATGCCTTACGTGGAATAAATTTACAGATTAACAAAGGTGATTCGGTGGCTATCATTGGCAAAAGTGGTTCGGGTAAGTCTACCTTGATGCACATCCTGGCACTTCTTGACCACCCCACTACTGGCAGCGTCTTTTTAAATAATAAACCCACAAGTAAAATTAAGAATAAAGCATTAAATAAGCTGCGCAATCAAACATTTGGTTTTGTTTTTCAACAGTTTTTCTTAAACGCTCAAGACAGCGTATTGGAAAATGTCATGCTCCCTCTAAAAATAGCTAGAGTCACAGGCAGAGAGCGCCGTACAAAAGCTCTAGCAGCAATCAAGGCAGTTGGATTAGAAAGTAAAGTCAAAAATAAGGCCAGTGCTCTATCAGGGGGACAAAAGCAACGGGTCTGTATTGCACGTGCTTTAGTCAATGATCCCCAAATCATTTTTGCTGATGAGCCGACAGGAAATTTGGATTCAGCTACCAGCGAGAATATTGAAAATATTTTATTTAAATTACATCAAGAAGAAAATATCACTTTAATAATTGTTACCCACGATCCGGATTTAGCCAAAAAGTGTGAACGTCAGATTCAGATTAAAGATGGTCAAGTGGTAGGAGGAACACAGCAATGAAATTTCATGATATTCTTAACTCGGCGGCTACAAACTTATGGCACAATAAAGGAAGAACATTCCTAACCATTATTGCTGTTTTCATTGGTTCCCTAACTATTGCCATTACTATGGGTATTAATAATGGTGTTAATGATTATTTGAAAAAGCAAGTCGGCAATGTTGGTAAAACTGAGCAAATGTCTATTTTGCCTGGGAGTTCCAGTCAAGATACGAATGAACCTCAAAAATATAATACCAAGAAGAGCAGCCAAAACGCTGATGGTATGATGGACAAAAACGACGTTAAAAAAATCAAATCTGTTAAAGGCTTAAAAGATTTTAAAGCGTTAAAGGACTGTGATGTTGACTATGTCCAAGGCCCTAATAAAACTAAATATCTTATAATTGCGCAAATAACGGAAGGAATCAATTACGACCTGAAAGTTGGTCACCAAGTTGCAACTAGCGGAAAAAAGGCCCAGATTTTAATCACTAAACCAATGGTTAAATCTTATGGTTTCAAAAATGCTCAAGATGCACTCGGTAAAAAAGTTACTTTAGTGACAAAATCACCCGTTACCAGGAAAAAAACCAAAATATCTGCTACGGTTGTTGGAGTCAGAAATGATAGTATAGTATCAAAAGGTTTTGCCATTTACAGTAATGGCTTAGGGCAAAAAATAATTGCCGCCAACCAAAAAGGTCTTCCGCATGCATTAAAAGATAAGTATGTTAGTGTTATTGCTACTCCTGTTAACAAGAGTGCCAGCAGCATTAAGAAAGTTGAAGATAATTTAACTAAAAAAGGATATTCCGGTATGACTCTTAAGGAAGCAGTCAATGAACTTTTCCTAACATTCAACGCAGTCACTGGGGTTTTAATTGTTTTTGGAGCTATCGCATTAGTAGCTGCCTGCTTTGGAGTAATTAATACCTTGTACATGTCAGTGAGAGATCGTACAAAAGAAATTGGTCTTATGAAGGCATTAGGGCTTAGCAAAGGTAAAGTATTTTCCATCTTCAGCTGCGAAGCGATCTTAATTGGTTTGTTTGGCTCTTCATTGGGATTATTACTGGCAATGGGCTTAGGTAGTGCCATAAACAATTTTGCTGCTAAGTCATTCTTAAAAGGGCTGGATGGTTTTACCTTAATTCAGTTCAACTGGACTAGTAGCATACTAATTATTGGCATCATTTGTCTAATTACCTTTTTAGCAGGAACACTGCCTGCCAAACGAGCAGCAAAATTAGATCCCATCACTGCTTTAAGATATGAATAAATAATTGCAACATTAAAAAACGCCAGATAATATCTGACGTTTTTTGCCTTTCTTTTATTCAAATAACTACACCTTATTAGATTTTTTATTTAATCAGCATCTATAATACATTTGATTTTAGATGCTACTAGTTTTTCCATCACTTTCATATCCACTGGCCTATATGCAGTATCTATACACTCGTCCCAATATTCTAAGTGTTTTTGATCAATATAACTATCCGAATCTTCGACTGCATTTCCTCCTTCTCCTTGCATAGAATACCAATAAAAGTATGTGTAACCATCCGCACACTCCTCTTTAAATACAGTCTCAATATACATTCTTTCTCCCGCCATTGTTGCTACAGTATCTTGATGATGTTCATTTAAAAAGTCCATCCATTCCTGTGCCTTCGCTTCTTTTCCTTTTTTAATGCGAAAACGGGTTAATTCAGTTTTTGTCATAATTCTACTTTAATCCTATCTAATCTAAACAAAAGGTACCAAACTTATGTTGGTGCCTTAAATTTTTATAATAAATGGTGTAATTCGTTAAAAATAAATAACTAGCGCTTTCTTAAGACCTAGTTTGAATAACATTTATTTGACTAAATTTCAAGAAGCTTTAAATATCAGGTATTCCCATACTTTTCTGAAAAACACTGTTTCAATAAATTTCTACTAACTTCATCTGAGTGGTGTTAATTTAGCTAAAAAATACCAAAAAATACCAAAAAAACACTCCATGGTGTGAACCATGAAGTGTTTTGAAACCTTGATATAATCGTGTTGATTAACGTTTACTAAATTGTGAAGCCTTACGAGCCTTCTTAAGACCTGGTTTCTTACGTTCAACCATTCTTGGATCACGAGTTAAGAAACCGGCCTTCTTCAGTGGACCACGAAAATCAGGATCTACTTCGAGAAGAGCACGAGCAATTCCTAAACGAATAGCTCCAGCTTGACCTGAGAAACCTCCGCCATTGACATTAACCTTAACATCATATTGATTTTCAGTTTCAGTCAAAGTCAAAGGTTGCTTCAAATCCTTAACTAAATTAGGAAAAGGAATGTATTGATCAATATCTTTATTATTAGCGGTAATTTTACCACTACCTGGTACTAAACGAACACGAGCAACAGAATTCTTGCGCCGACCAGTACCTGCATATGCGACTTGTTGTGCCATTATTTAACCTCCTAGATTAATTTGTTAATGTCTAATTTTTCAGGCTTTTGTGCTTCGTGCTTATGGTCAGCACCAGCATAAACATGCATCTTCATAAACTCTTGATGACCAAGAGTGTTTTTAGGAAGCATACCCTTAACTGACAATTCAACTAATCTAACTGGATTATTAGCCAGCAAGTCTCCGGCTGGAGTGGCCTTTATGCCACCACGGTAATCAGAGTGATGGTAGTAAATCTTGTCAGTAGCTTTCTTACCTGTTAACTTTAGTTTAGCGGCATTAATTATAATGACGTTATCACCAGTGTCAACATTTGGTGTATATTGAGGCTTATTCTTACCTCTTAAAATAGTTGCTACTGCAGTTGACAGACGACCTAAAGATACATCTGTTGCGTCAATAACATACCACTTACGTTCAATTTCATTAGGTTTCGCTAATTGTGTAGTACGCAATTTAATTTCCTCCGTTTATACGTTGTTTGAAAACAATAAGATTCCGGGGCCTATCGTGGACAAACATACTTTAATATAATAATTCTTTTCAACTAAAAAGTCAATATTATTCCCTGTCGAGCCTATATTTTTTAGGTATATCATCATAAAAAACATGATATAAGAATAACCCACTTGCCTGAGCAGTTTCTCTTACCTGCTCACGATCCTGTGCCATTATTACCCGGGGAATATCATTAACAGGACGTTTACCCCTACCAATTTCTAATAACATTGCTACTAAAATACGGACCATATTGTAAAGAAAACCAGAGCAGATAAAATCAAAGACAATTTCATTATTCTGCTTATCTTTTTGGATATTTACATAAAACATGGTACGAACCTTGTTCTTAATTTGGCCACCACTAGCTGCAAAGCTGGTAAAATCATGTGTTCCCAGTAAATCAAAAGAAGCCTTTTTCATTTTTTCCACATCAACTGGATAAGGATAATGTCCCGTATAGAGACGCTTAAAGGGGTCGACAAATCTGTCTAAACTAACGCGATAGCGATACCACTTACCTTTAGCGCTATACCGCACATGAAAATTTTCATCTACGATGTCACATTTTTTAAAAACAATGTCGAGCGGCATGAGCGAATTTAACGCACAAATCATTCTTTCTGGTGGAATTGGTTTATCAGGATAGTCAAAATGAATTACCTGTCCCAATGCATGAACTCCTGCATCAGTACGGCCTGAACCCTCAACAACCACATTCTTGCCCTTAGTCATTTTAGATAAGGCAGCTTCAATCGTTCCTTGCACAGTTCTTTGATGAGGTTGATACTGAAAGCCATGGAAAAGGTGTCCGTCATAAGCAACCGTCATTTTATATCTTGTTGTCATTAATGTGTCCTAAATATTAATAAAAGCCCTAATAGCAAAATGAAATAAATCAAGTTAATAAGATCAACATTGGACCATTTTAAGATTCTGAATTTTGTCCTAACTTGATCTCCACGATACCCACGTGATTCCATCGCAGTTGATAAATCGATCGCTGTTTCTAACGAATTAATAAATAGCGGAACCAGAAGAGGGGTAATTGCCTTTGCCCTGGTAACTAACCCGCCATTATTAAAATCTGCGCCTCGTGAACGTTGGGCATTCATAATTTTTAAAGTTTCATCAAATAAAGTTGGTACAAATCGTAAAGCTATTGACATTATTAGAGCGATTTTATCGACCGGAACATGAACTATTTTTAATGGTTTCAATAGCCATTCAATAGCATCAGCAATTTCAAGTGGTTTAGTAGTAACAGTCATTACTGTAGAAATTAAGATGATCACTGTAAAGCGGATAAAAATATAAATAGCATTGGTTATACCATAACTAGACAATGCAAAAATTGTCCACTGCCAATAGACAGTTCCACCAACTGAGAAAAACAATTGCAAAAAGGACGTGAACAAAATTAACCAAATTAGGGGTTTAACTCCATCCCAAAAGACTTTAGGTTTTAGTTTAGTGGCAGCTACAGCAGCTATACTAAAAATAGTTACAATTAGGTAAGAAACTGGATTATTGGCTAAAAATACGAATAAAATAAAAATGATAGTTGCCAGTAATTTTCCTCTGGGATCCATACGATAAATTATCGAGTCACCAGCTACATAACGGCCAATTAAGATTTTACTCACATTCTCACCCCTTTAAATTGGTTTCTATATCTTTTACTAAGTCAGCTATAGTTAATGGTAATTTTGCAAAATGATAGTTTTGCAATTTTGTGGCAAACAAGGAAGGCTTAGGCTCTTCTAAATGATGCTCTTGTAACCAATTGCGATCTTTAAAAATTTCTCTTGGTGTAGCTTGTTTAATCATTTTACCGTGTTCCATGACTAAAACATTTTCAGCATAATTGGCTACATCATCCATATTATGAGTAACTAAGATTACAGTATGCCCTTCTTTTTGATATTCAGAAAAAAGTGCCATCATTTGTTTACGTGCTTCAGGATCAAGACCAGCGGCTGGTTCATCTAAACAGAGAATATCTGGCTCATAAGCCATAACACCGGCTATCGCTACCCTTCTCATTTGTCCGCCAGATAATTCAAAAGGTGATCGTTTACCAATCTCTTCAGGTAAGCCAACTTTTTTTAACCAAAACTTGGCACTTGCAAGAGCTTTTTCATTATCATAACCAAAGTTTTTAGGACCAAAAGCAATATCATCTATTACCGTATTTTCAAATAGTTGTGCTTCTGGAAATTGAAAAACCAGACTAACATGTCTTCTCAATTCTTTTAAATTTTTATTGGTAGTTTCTGGTGTGATAGTTGTGCCAGCTATTTCTATTTTCCCAGATGTAGGTCTAATTAGAGCATTAAAATGTTGCATAAGTGTCGATTTACCACTACCAGTATGACCAATTATTGCATTAAAAGAACCTTCTTGCAGCTCGAAAGAAACATTGTCTAAACCTTTTTTTTCAAGTGGTGTTTCTGGAGAATAGATGTAACTTACATGTTCGAATTTAATTGACATAAATAATTGATCAACTCTTTTTCTGAATCTACACTAGCTGGTATTTCAACAGAGTCAGCCAGTAACTTTGCTTTGACTTGCTCATAAAATGGTACATCCAAGCCCAACTTTTTCAACAGATCAACTTGACTAAAGACATCTTTAGTACTGCCCTTAGTAATTAATTTACCATCATTCATTACTAAGACCTGATCAGCCATATTAGCTTCATCAATATCATGCGTAATTGAAATTACTGTCAAGTCATATTTATTCTTCATCGCTTGCACTATTGATAATATTTGGTCCCTACCTTCAGGATCAAGCATTGACGTAGCTTCATCCAGTACAATAATTTTAGGTTTAATAGCCAGTATCCCAGCAATTGCTACTCTTTGTTTTTGTCCTCCTGAAAGATTTGCTGGTTCAGCATTGGTGTATTCGCTCATCCCCACTGCCTTAATTGCTTCAGGAACAATCTTTACCATTTCAGTGTGCGAAACACCGCGATTCTCTAGGCCAAATGCGACATCATCAGCCACTGTAGCTCCCACAAATTGATTGTCAGGAGTTTGAAAGACAATTCCAACTTTGTTTCGAACTTCCCAAACCGTATCATCATTTAGTTTTAAGCCGTCCACTTCAATTTCAGGTTTTCCTTTTTCATCAGGTACCAGTAAACCATTAATCAGGCGGATAATTGTCGACTTGCCACTGCCATTATGGCCAATAATTGATGTCCATGAACCCCGTTTAATATCAAAACTAATGTTGTCTATAGCGGGAGTTTCTGACTCTGGATACGTAAAGCTTACATTTTTTATTTTGATAATACTGTCAGTTGTCGTCATACTCTCACCGTCCTAAAAAGTCTGATTCAATTGTACCAAAAATATTATGATTTCTGAACAAAGTTTGCAATCTTTCTATTTTTATCATTACTATCTGGCTTTTTTTTAATAAATTTTAGCAATATCAAAAAAAGTAGCTTTTAATTAAGTGATTTTTACTTTGTTTGCAGCAGTGTAATTCATTTTGCCTCACTAAATTAAAGTATTAAAACTGAATATGAGGTAAAAGTCAATTAAGTTTTATTTGCACACTGTCTATTAACTAAAATCTAAAGCAAAAAAAATCATCCATGAGGAGGGATAAATTACTTTATCTAAGCTAGACTAAACTTTCGTCATCATCTTAACGCTTATTCTCACTCTCACGGATAATTCTTAATAGCTATTAAGTTTAGATTATTCGAATTAAACTAATTCTAGAATAACCATTGGAGCTGCATCACCTTTACGGGCAGTAGCAAGCTTCATAATTCTGGTGTAACCACCATTTCTGTCTTTGTAACGAGGTGCCACATCGCTAAAAAGCTTCTGTAAAGCTGATTTAACAACTACTGCATCTTTTTCTTCATGAATATCTGCAACTTCATCACGAATAAAAGCAGCGGCTCTTCTTCTTGCGGCTAAATCTCCACGCTTACCTAAAGTGATCATCTTTTCGGCAGTCTTGCGAACTTCTTTAGCACGTGTTTCAGTAGTAGTAATGCGTTCATTCATGATCAATTGAGTAGTCATTTCTCTTAACATTGCTTTTCTATGTGCACTGTCTCGTCCCAATTTACGGTATGCCATCAGTTTACCTCCTTTATTTTTCGAAATTAATCTTCTTGACGAAGTGATAGTCCCAAGTCAGCTAACTTGTTTTTAACTTCTTCCAACGATTTCCGTCCTAAATTGCGTACACGCATCATATCTGCTTCTGTCTTATCAGTCAGTTCTTGCAGTGTATTAATTCCGGCACGTTTAAGACAATTGTATGAACGAACAGAAAGATCAAGCTCTTCAATTGTCATTTCAAGCTTCTTTTCTGCCGTATCGTCCTCTTTTTCAACCATCACATCATTGAATTTAGTATTTGCATCAGCAGTTTCAAACACTTTAAAGTGTGCGACTAAAATTTTAGCAGCGAAACTGAGGGCATCGTTAGGCTTGATTGAACCATCTGTCCAAATCTCTAAGGTGAGCTTATCAAAATCGTCTCTTTTACCAACACGAGTTGATTCAACTTGGTAATTAACTTTCTTTATTGGTGAAAACAAAGAATCAACCGGAATAACCCCAATTGGCATATCCTCACTCTTGTTGTCACTTGCTGCAACGTAGCCACGGCCATTTTGGACAGCAATTTGCATATGCAAATGACCACCATCAGCAATAGTACAAATATATTGATCAGGATTCAGGATTTGAATATCAGCGTCAGCTTTAAGATCATCGGCGGTTACAGTAGCCGGACCCTCTACGTCAATTTCAATAATTTTTTGTTCATCTGAAAAAGACTTTAATTCAAGTTTCTTAAGGTTCAGGATTATCTTAGCGACATCTTCTCTTACGCCTGGAACGGTTGAGAATTCGTGTAAGACATCATCTATTTGAACGTAAACAAGTCCTGTACCTGGGATAGATGTCAGTAAAACTCTACGTAATGAGTTACCTAAAGTAGTACCAAAGCCTCGTTCAAGTGGTTCAATAACAAATTTACCATACGACTTTTCTTGGTCCACAACGGTAATATTTGGTTTTTCAAATTCAATCATTACTAGGCCCCTTTCAAAACGCAATGTCCTTCATTAAGAACAAAATTAAACACGACGACGTTTTGGTGGTCTAGAACCATTGTGAGGAACTGGGGTAACATCACGAATTGCAGTGATTTCAAGCCCAGTCGCTTGTAGCGATCTAATAGCAGATTCACGGCCAGCACCAGGACCTTTAACAGAAACTTCAACATGTTTCATGCCTTGATCCATTGCGCTCTTAGCTGCTGCTTCGGCTGCCATTTGTGCCGCAAATGGTGTAGACTTACGACTACCTTTAAAGCCTAATGCACCAGCTGAAGACCAAGCAATTGCATTGCCTTGAACGTCAGTAATCATGACTAAAGTATTGTTAAACGTAGAATGGATATGAGCAACGCCTTTTTCAACGTGCTTCTTCACACGGCGTTTACGTGCTGTTTTAGGCATCAATAAACCTCCTTAAAATTTTTATTTATTCTTTTTACTACCCTTACGTGTACGAGCATTATTCTTGGTATTTTGACCACGAACTGGAAGTCCACGACGGTGGCGAATACCACGATATGAACCAATATCAATTAACCGCTTAATGTTCATGCTGACTTCTCTACGTAAGTCACCTTCAACACGGTATTTATCAACTTCTGCACGAAGCTTCTCTTGGTCATCTGGAGTCAAATCTTTTGAACGTATGTCTTCAGAAACACCAGCATCCGCACAAATCTTTTGTGCTGTTGGTTCACCAATACCATAAATATAAGTTAATGCAACAACTATTCTTTTATCTCTTGGTAAGTCAACACCAGCAATACGTGCCATAAATTGCACCTCCTATTTTTCTAACCTTGACGTTGCTTGTGCTTTGGATTTGCAGAGCAAATAACCATTACACGACCATTTCTTTTAATTATCTTACAATGTTCACACATTGGTTTAACAGATGGTCTAACCTTCATGTTTCCCTCCGTTATTACTTTATAAATCGATAAGTTATTCTACCTTTAGTTAAATCATAAGGAGAAAGTTCAACTGTAACACGGTCTCCGGGTAAAATTCGAATATAATGCATTCTAATCTTACCGGAAACATGTGCTAAAATCACTGCTCCATTTTCCAATTCAACTTTAAACATAGCATTAGGCAAGGTATCAACAACCTTACCTTTTACTTCTATGACATCATCTTTTGCCAAAGCCGTTCCTCCGCATTTAAACAGTCATACTTTGAAATTATAACACGGAAAAGTAAATATACAAATTATTGCTTTTTACTTAAAACCGCATCAACATTTTTGAAAACTTCTTCAGGTGTTTGTTCACCATCAACAACAGTTAACAAACCTTTTTTCTGGTAAAAGTCCTTTAGCGGTGTATTCATCTTTTCATTTACTTCTAAACGATTTTTTACTACTTCAGGCTTGTCATCTTCACGTTGATAAAAGTCATGACTGCCACAACGATCACAAGTCCCTTTAACTTGGGGCATTTTTGTAATCTTATTATAAGTAGCACCACAATTTTTGCACATAAAGCGTGCTGACAAACGTTTTACTAAAGTTTCTTCTTTAACTTCAAGTGAAATTACGTTTGTTAATTGTTTATTGACACGTTTAGCAATATCTTCAAAAAGTTCCGCCTGAACAATAGTCCGTGGAAAACCATCTAAGATGTAACCCTCTTTAATATCAGGTTGACCTATACGTTCTTCAACTAATTTGGCAGTAACTTCGTCCGGTACCAAATTACCTTTATCAATGTAACTTTTAGCTTCAAGACCAACTTTAGTCTCATTAGCCATTGCTTCTCTAAACATATCCCCAGTTGAAATATGAGTTAGATGATATTTATCGACAATTTGTTCTGATACCGTACCTTTGCCCGCACCAGGCAAACCTAAAAGAAATATATTAATCATTTATCCGTCCCTATCTGATGAATCCAACGTATTCTCTCTTCATTAACAATCCGTTAATTTGACGAGATAGTTCCAAGACGACACCAATAACAATTAAAAGACTGGTACCGCCTAATCCAATTGAACTTGGTAAATCCCAAAAATTAGTAGCAAGTTGTGGTAATAAAGCTACAAGTCCTAAAAATACAGATCCTACTGTTGATAATCTTATCAATACCTTAGAAACATAATCTTGTGTATCTTTACCCGGCCAAACACTTGGGATATAAGCGCCCTGCTTCTGCAAATTCTTAGCCAGCTTCTCAGGGTTAACCTGAACAAAAGCATAGAAGAATGTGAACAGAATTATTAAAACAGTATAAATTATAACCCCAGGTGTAGTTTGCATACTAAAGATATTAGTCATTATCTTGTACCACTGCTGGTCGCCTTGAGACTTTTGGAAAGCCATTAAAATTGTTGCCGGTGTGATGATGAAAGAACTAGCAAAAATAACTGGAATAACACCAGAAACATTAACTTTCAATGGCAAAAAACTTTCAGAGCCACTAATAGTTGCTCTTCTTGTATATTGTATTGGAATTCGGCGATCTGCCTGTTCTACCCATGTAACTACTTGCGTTACGATAAGTATTGCAATGATAATCGCGATGAAGAACAAAATCCCTTGCCAACGATCACTCGCACTGTTGTTAATAACGTCTTCTTTATAAAGCTGCCACAGTCCTCGCGGTAGCCTAGCAATAATACCTGCAAAAATAATAACAGAAACTCCATTGCCTAGACCCTTATCAGTGATTTCATCACCTAACCAGGTTAGCAACATTGTTCCGGCAGTCATTACAATTGCAATCTCAAAGTAGGACTGCCAAGTCTGTGACTTGACTAACCCCATCTCAGTCAAAGCATTGAAACCAAGCGTGATACCAATACTTTGGATGAATGCCACAAACAATGCAAGCACACGGGTTACGTTATTAGTCTTACGGCGTCCTACTTCTCCTTGTTTACCCCATTCTACCAACGTTGGAACTATGTCCATTTGTAAAAGTTGAATAACAATTTGTGCAGTAATGTAAGGTGAAACACCTAAAGAGAATATTGAATAGTTATCAAGTCCACCACCAGAAACAGTATCCAGCATTGGGACCAAACCAGTTTGTGCAACTTGAGTAATCGCTTTTGCGTTGACACCTGGAACAGTGATATTAGCTCCAATTCGGTAAATCAAAAGAATAAAGAGTGTGAAATAAATTTTATTTCTAATTTCTTTATCCTTAAAGGCGTTCTTCAAGGTCGAAAACATTAGATCACCTCAACAGATCCGCCTGCATCTTCAACTGCTTTCTTCGCAGCGGCGGAAACTTTGTTAATCTTTACGTTTAACTTAACTTTTAACTCACCTTTTGCAAGCAACTTAACGCCTGATAATTCTTTCTTTACCAAACCTTTTTCTTTAAGACTAGCAACTGTAACTTCGTTACCATCTTCAAACTTGTTTAAATCATCTAAGTTAATGATTGCATACTCTTTGCGGTTAACGTTCTTAAATCCACGCTTTGGCATAGTTCTGAATAATGGCATTTGACCACCTTCAAAGCCTAAACGGGTATGACCGCCTTGGCGAGACAATTGTCCCTTTTGGCCACGGCCAGAAGTTTTTCCAAAACCACTTGAAGTACCACGACCAACACGTTTTCTAGTATTGCGTGAACCTTCAGCAGCATGTAATTCATGAAGCTTCATTAATTTGGCACCTCCTCAATTAACTAATTATTAATTTCTTCAACTGAAATCAAGTGGGCAATTTTCATCAATGCACCACGAGTTGCAGCATTGTCTGGTAAAGTAGTTGTACTGTTAATTCTACCTAAACCAAGAGCTTTCACAACTTTTCTTTGGTTAGGCAGACGGTGTGCAGCACTTCTAATTAAAGTAACTTTTAATTCAGTCATTTATCCTGTCTCCCTAATCTAATTCAGCGTGACGAAGCTTTTCAACGTCTTCACTTGTTCTAAGTTTCTTCAAACCATCTATTGTTGCACGAACAACATTAATTGGAGTATTAGAACCAAGTGACTTGGAAGTAACATCAGCAATACCAGCCATATCCATAACGATACGAACGGCACCACCAGCAGCAACACCAGAACCAGCTGGAGCAGGTTTAATCATAATATTACCTGAGCCATAATGACCAATTACTTCATGAGGAATAGTAGTGCCAACCTTAGGAACTTTGATCATGTTCTTTTTACCAGCTTCAACGGCCTTACGGATTGCTTCTGGAACTTCTTGAGCTTTACCAGTACCAAAGCCTACACGACCTTTTTTGTCGCCAACGATTACCAAGGCAGCAAATCTCATTCGTTGACCACCCTTGACAACCTTGGTGACACGATTAATTGCTACTAACTGATCTTCGATGTCGTCCTTATTTCTGCGATTATTGCGAGAATCGTTGCGGTTTGCCATGTATTTATCTCCTTTCCTAGAACTCTAATCCGTTTTCACGAGCGGCATCTGCCAAAGCTGAAATACGGCCGTGGTATAAATAACCACTTCTGTCAAACACTACACTAGTAATGTTTTTAGCTTTCGCTGCTTCAGCAATATTCTTGCCAACAGCTTGAGCTTGTTCTACTTTAGTCTGATCCTTAGCTACAGCATCATCTAAAGTTGAGGCACTTGCTAGCGTTACACCCGCTACGTCATCAATTAATTGAGCGTAGATGTTTTTGTTTGAACGGAAAACGCTTAAGCGTGGGCGCTCAGCAGTACCAGAAATTTTGCTACGAATACGTTTGTGACGCTTTAAGCGCAATTTGTTCTTATCTGGTTTTGAAATCACAATTTCACCTCAAAAATTATTTTCTATTTACCTGTCTTACCTTCCTTACGACGTACATATTCGTCAGTATAACGAATACCTTTACCTTTGTAAGGCTCTGGTGGACGTACATCGCGAATTTCAGCAGCAAATTGTCCAACATTTTGCTTAGAAATTCCTTCTACTTCAATGTCTGTAGCTGAAGTAGCTTTCACTGAAACACCTTCTGGTGCAGTCATTACAACTGGGTGTGAATAACCAACATTTAAAGTGAGTTTATTACCTTGTGCTGTTGCACGGTAACCAACACCGATTAACTTTAAAGTTTTCTTATATCCATCAACCACACCTTCAACCATAGAGGCTAAATTAGCTCTCTCGGTACCATGAAGAGCTTTGTCGCTTTCACTAGAACGTGAAAAGTTAATTTTACCATCTTCTTGTTTAAAAGTGATTTTTGGATCGAAATATCTGGTTAATTCACCTTTAGGTCCTTTAACAGTGATATTGTCACCCTTCTTGGTAACAGTGACACTATCCGGGACTTCAATTGTTTTTAAACCGATACGGCTCATTGATTGTTCTCCTTTCTGTCAGAATTACCATACATAGGCGATAACTTCGCCACCAACATCTTTTTGTCTTGCTTCCTTGTCGGTAATTACACCAGCAGAAGTAGAAACGATGGCAATACCTAAGCCATTAAGTACCTTAGGTAAATTTTCAGCGCTTACGTAAGTTCTAAGACCTGGCTTAGAAATTCGCTTTAAGCCTGAAATGACACGTTCTCCGTCAGGACCATATTTCAGGAAAATCTTAATCATACCTTGCTTGTTGTCATCGGTAACTTCGTAATCACGGATGAAGCCTTCGCGTTTCAAAATTTCTGAAATAGATTTTTTAATATTTGATGCAGGAACTTCAACTGAACTGTGCTTTGCCATATTGGCATTTCTAATTCTAGTCAAGTAATCTGCGATCGGATCTGTCATGACCATTTATGCTATCCTCCTATCCGTATTACCAACTAGCCTTTTTAAGGCCTGGAATTTGACCTTTGTGAGCTAAATCTTTCAAGCAAATACGGCATAAGCCAAACTTACGATAAACAGAACGTGGGCGACCACATCTCTCGCAACGAGTGTATTCACGTGAAGAAAATTTAGCAGGACGATGATTTCTAATTTTTTGTGATGTCTTAGCCATTAATGTCCTCCATTATTTTGCAAACGGCATACCAAATTGACTTAGAAGTTCTCTAGCTTCCTCATCTGTATTGGCAGTAGTAACGATAACAACATCTAAACCCCTGGTTCTATTAACTTTATCAAAGTCAATTTCTGGGAAAATTAATTGTTCCTTAATACCTAAAGTGTAGTTACCACGACCATCAAATGAACGGCTTGAAACACCGCGGAAGTCGCGAACACGAGGAAGTGAAACACTGATTAACTTATACAAGAAGTCATACATTCTATCTCCTCTAAGTGTAACCTTAGCACCGATAGACATACCTTCACGCAAGCGGAAGTTAGCAATTGACTTTTTGGCTTTTGTTACCAAAGGCTTTTGACCTGAAATTAAAGTTAATTCTTCAACAGCTTCGTCTAAGTTTTTAGCGTTGGAAACAGCATCACCAACACCCATGTTCAAAACGATTTTCTCAATCTTTGGTACTTGCATAACTGAGCTGTAATCGAACTTTTCTTGCAATGCAGGAACAATTTTTTCTTTATATTCTTGAGCTAAATAATTTGCCATTTGTGTCCTCCCTTCTACTTCTTAGTTTCTTCTTTATTATCATTTGCTTTGCCTTCAGACTTTGCAATGACCTTAACGTTTGATGCGTGAATTGAACCTTCTGATTCAACTACACCACCATTAGCATTAGTCTGTGAAGGCTTTTGGTGTTTCTTAATCTTATTAACGCCTTTAACAACCACACGGTTCTTTTTAACGTTAACAGATAAAACAATACCTTCTTTACCTTTGTCTTTTCCGGCAATAACTTTTACTTTGTCACCAGTTTTAACAAACATCAGTGCACCTCACTTATTATAAGACTTCAGGAGCAAGAGAGACGATTTTCATAAAGTCGTGCTCACGCAGCTCACGTGCAACAGGCCCAAAGATACGAGTACCGCGTGGGCTCTTATCTGCATTGATAACTACTCCAGCATTTTCATCAAACTTGATGTATGAACCATCTTCACGACGGGCGCCTGATTTTGTTCTAACAATGACGGCCTTGACAACGTCACCTTTTTTGACAACGCCACCTGGTGTTGCTTGTTTAACAGTTGCTACCACAATATCACCAATGTTACCAGTCTTACGTCTTGATCCACCTAAGACTCTAATAACTAAAAGTTCTCTGGCACCTGAGTTATCAGCAACCTTCAAACGGGATTCATTTTGAATCACTATATAATCCTCCCCTCACTAAATCCGCAAAATTAAACAGATTTTTTAACAATTTTAACTAAACGAAAGCGCTTTGTACGAGATAATGGACGAGTTTCCATGATACGAACAGTATCGCCAACTTTAGCTTCATTTTTATCATCTTGTGCGTAGTATTTCTTTGAATATCTGATACGCTTCTTGTAAACAGGGTGATTCTTATAAGTATCAACAACTACAGTGATAGTTTTGTCATTCTTATCAGAAATTACTTGGCCTTGATATACGTGACGATGATTTCTTTCGATTGATTCGCTCAAGTTAATAACTCCCTTCCACTAATCTTTTTCCAATGCTTTTTCACTAAGAATTGTTTTAATTCTAGCAATATTTTTACGGACTTTGCTTAGGCGAGCGGTATTTTCTAATTGACCCGTTGCTTGTTGAAAACGCAAATTAAAGAGTTCTTCTTTGTATTGCTTTTCTTTGTCTAACATTTGATCAGTGGTTAATGCTCTGATTTCCTTAGCCTTCATTAGAATTGCCACCTACTTCCGAACTTCTAGACACGAACTTACATTTAATTGGAAGCTTAGTTGCAGCAAGTCTCAAAGCTTCACGAGCAGTTGCTTCGTTAACGCCACCAATTTCAAACATGATCTTTTCTCTCTTGACTACAGCTACCCAGCCTGCTGGTGCACCTTTACCAGAACCCATACGTACACCAACACCTTTAGCAGTGTAAGACTTTTGAGGGAAAATTCTAATCCAAACTTTACCGCCACGCTTCATATAACGAGTCATCGCAACACGAGCAGCTTCGATTTGTTGAGTAGTAATCCAGTGGGATTCAAGGGCTTCTAATCCATATTCACCAAAAGCGATAGTTTTACCACCCTTAGCGGCACCACGCATTTTACCACGAAACTCACGACGGTGTTTTACCCTTTTTGGTACTAGAGGCATTATTTGTTTCCTCCCTTCGCAGCTTTTTCGGGCTTCTTACTTTTAGAAGGTAAGATTTCACCCCGGTTAATCCATACTTGAACGCCAATTTCACCATAGGTGGTGTAAGCATTTACCCAAGCATAATCAATATCAGCTCTTAAAGTTTGTAATGGAACACGGCCTTCTGTATGCCATTCTCTTCTTGCCATGTCAGCACCATTTAAACGACCAGAAGTTTGTACTCTGATTCCTTTAGCACCGGCACGCATTGTTCTTTGAGTTGCTTGACGCGTAGCACGTCTAAAAGCAATACGAGCTTCAAGTTGACTAGCAATACTTTCAGCTACCAATTTAGCATCAAGATCTGGCTTCTTAATTTCAACAATATTAACGTGAACCTGCTTTTTAGTCAAAGCATTTAATTCTCTTCTCAATGCTTCAACTTCAGAACCACCTTTACCAATCACCATACCTGGTTTAGAAGTATTGATTGATACGTTGATTCTATTGGCTGCACGTTCAATTTCAACAGTAGAAACAGAGGCATTCTTTAATTTCTTATCAATGAATTTTCTGATGCGCAGGTCTTCATTTAAGGTTTCTTTGTATCCTCTGTCAGCATACCATTTAGATTCCCAGTCACGTATCACGCCGAGACGAAAACCATTTGGGTTAATTTTCTGACCCATTAATATACCTCCCTTAATCGTTCTTTTCTGACACTACTACAACTACATGACTAGTTCTCTTGTTAATCGGAGAAGCCATACCCTTGGCACGTGGTCTAAATCTCTTTAAAGTAGCTCCCTCGTTTACGTATGCTTCAGACACATAAAGATTAGCACTTTCAAGATCGTAATTGTGTTCTGCATTTGCAATTGCTGAGCGTAAAACTTTTTCAACGATTGGGGAAGCAGCTCTAGGCGTAAATTGCAAGATTGCCAATGCTTCAGCCACGTCTTTGCCACGAATCAAATCAACGACTAAACGTGCTTTTCTTGGCGCAATACGAACTGTTCTTGCCTCTGCCCTAGCTGAACTAACTTGTTCTGCCATTTAAGTGTTTCTCCTTTCTCTATTTTGAAGTAGCCTTGTCGTCAGATGTCTTGTGTCCGCGGAAAGTTCTCGTTGGAACAAATTCACCTAACTTATGACCAACCATGTCCTCAGTAATGTATACTGGAACATGCTTTCTACCATCGTAAACAGCTATAGTCAAACCAACAAAAGAAGGAAAAATAGTTGAACGACGTGACCAAGTTTTAATAACCTGTTTTTTATCTGTGTCTGCTTGTGCATCAACTTTCTTTAATAAAGATGCATCAGCAAAAGGCCCTTTTTTAATACTACGGCTCATTAAATTACCCTCCTTCTATTATTTGCTACCCTTACGGTGACGAACAATCAATTTCTCGCTGGCTCTCTTACTATTTCTAGTCTTAATACCACGAGCTTTCTTGCCCCATGGAGTCATCGGTTGTGGACGACCTACAGGAGCCTTACCTTCACCACCACCATGTGGGTGATCGTTAGGGTTCATTACGGAACCACGAGACTGTGGGCGTCTACCCAACCAGCGACTACGTCCAGCTTTACCTAATTGGATTAATGAATGTTGTTCATTACCTACGACACCGATAGTTGCACGACAAACTGATAAAATCTTGCGAACCTCACCACTTTGTAATTTAACTAATGTGTACTTACCATCATTGCCCAAAACTTGAGCGCTGGCTCCAGCACTTCTAACAAGCTGACCACCTTTGCCAGGTCTTAATTCAATATTATGAATTGAAGTACCAGTTGGAATGTTCTTTAAAGGCAAAGCATTTCCTGGTTTAATATCTGCGTTAGCACCAGATTCAACCACATCGCCGACTGTTAAACCTTTTGGTGCCAGGATATAAGCTTTAATACCGTCAGTGTAGTGAAGAAGTGCAATATTAGCAGTTCTGTTTGGATCGTATTCGATAGCCTTAACTACAGCTTTAGCATTGTCTTTATTACGCTTAAAATCGATGATACGGTATTTTTGCTTATGTCCACCGCCACGGTGTCTACTTGTAATATGACCATAAGAGTTACGACCTGCAGTATGTGATTGTGACTCAAGTAGGGTACGTTCTGGTTTGCTCTTAGTAATTTCAGCAAAGTCAGAAGTAGTCATATTACGGCGACCATTTGTGGTTGGCTTATAAATTTTAATAGCCAATTGACTGACCTCCTATTACTTATTTTCTTCTTTATTGTTGCTATCGTCTTTGAAAATTTTGATATCGTTTGAATCTTCAGTTAAGGTAACTATTGCCTTACGGGTACGAGCGGTTTTGCCTGAATAACGGCCAACACGCTTATCCTTACCACGAACATTCATGATATTAACTTTTTTAACCTTAACATCAAAAATTTCTTCAACAGCATCACGAACTTGAGTCTTGGTTGCAGTTAAAAGCACGTTGAAAGTGTACTTCTTATCATCCATTAAGTTCGTTGACTTTTCAGTAATGACAGGTCTTAAAATGATATCATGTGCACTCATTTCGCTGAAGCCCCCTCAACATTCTTTTCAATCTTTTCAATAGCTTCTTTAGTCAAAACTAATTTGTCATAATTAACAACATCTTCAACATTCAAGCCATTAGCAGTGATTACCTTAACGTTTGGCAAGTTTCTAGCTGAATATTGAACATTCTTATCATCAGAAACAACTAAAACTTTGCCTTCAACTTTTAAGCCGTCCAAGATTGACTTGAATTCTTTGGTCTTAGGAGCTGACATTGTCAGTTGATCTAAAACTACTAAATCTTCATCAATCAATTTCTGGGAAAGAACAGACTTGATAGCCAAGCGCCGTTGCTTTCTTGGCATTGAGTATGCGTAAGAACGTGGAGTTGGTCCGAAAACTACACCACCGCCACGCCATTGTGGGGAACGGATAGAGCCTTGACGAGCACGTCCAGTACCCTTTTGCTTCCAAGGCTTCTTACCACCGCCGCGAACAGCGGATCTATTTTTGACCTTTGAGGTACCTTGACGTCTGCCAGCTCTCTGTCTGATAATTGCGTCAAAAACTACGCTTTCATTTGGCTTAATACCAAATACATCATCATTTAAAGTAACTTCACCAGCGTCTTTGCCTTTTTGATCGATAACTTTTAAATTAGCCATTCTAGTCCTCCTTCCTATTTATTAGTCTTTACAGCAGATCTAACAGTAAGCAATGAATTCTTAGCACCAGGTACATTACCCTTGATTAATAATACATTCTTATCTGCTACAACTTTTTCAATTACTAAGTTTTCAATGGTAACTTTCTTCATTCCCATGTGTCCTGGCAGGCGTTTGCCCTTAGGAACACGGTTGATGATGGAACCCATTGAACCAGGAATTCTGTGATATCTTGAACCGTGAGTTTCTGGTCCACGTGATTGACCCCAACGTTTAATGTTACCTTGGTATCCATGACCTCTTGTAGTACCAGTGACGTCAACTACGTCACCTTCCTTAAATGTGTCCACAGTAACTTCTGAGCCGACTTCGTAGTCCTTAAGCTCAACTCCGCGGATTTCACGTATGAAGCGCTTAGGCGAAGTCTTTGCTTTTGCAGCATGACCTTTTTCTGGTTTGTTGCTCAAAACTTCACGCTTGTCTTGGTATCCTAATTGAATTGCTTCGTAGCCGTCAGATTCAACTGTCTTAACTTGCATAACAACGTTAGGAGTTGCTTCAACAACAGTTACAGGCACAAGGATACCATCTTTAGTGAAGATTTGGGTCATACCAACTTTTCTTCCTAAGATTCCTTTGGTCATGATTACACCTCTTTCTTTTAAAAATTAAAGTTTAATTTCGATGTCAACACCGCTTGGTAAATCAAGCTTCATTAAAGAGTCAACAGTCTTAGGTGTTGGATTTAAAATATCGATTAAACGCTTATGCGTACGAATTTCAAATTGTTCACGTGAATCTTTGTTCTTATGTGGTGAACGTAAAACAGTAAACAATACCCTTTCTGTTGGCAGTGGAACAGGACCTGAAATTTCAGCTCCAGTTCTCTTAGCAGTAGCTACAATTTTAGCAGCTGATTCATCGAGAATACCATGTTCGTATGACTTAAGTCTGATACGAATTGATTGACTTGCCATTAAATTACCTCCTCAACGTCTTCTTTAAAAGATGACTAGCTTCCACAAAAATTCCCGGCACTACCTCTGTGGCAATGCAGCCTGGTGTGCCGCAACCTTTTGTATCAACGCTTTACAACAAAATGTGCTTTTAGGGCAGAAAAAGCCCTAGACACACAAAAGATAGTATACCTGTTTTAAGCTTGAATATCAAGGCTTAAAGGATATTTTTCTTGACTTTATATCAGCAATTATAAAATTTTAACTTTTATAAAGTAATATTTTTTAGCAGCAACTAAAATACAACAGGGAATATTTTATAGCAATGTTTTTGCTCAATTTGGTGAAAATAACTAGGTTAGGTTGACATGACAAAATCTAGTTTATAAAGACAGAGTTTATTATTCAAATTACATTGCGCATAAAAAAGAGCTACTGGATCTACCAATAGCTCTTATATCAATTTTAAAATTATACCCAATTAACTATCAGAAATTATTCTGCGTTACCCCCACGCTTTTTAATAATTTCTTCTTGGATAGATTTAGGAGTTGGTGAATAGTGGTCAAAGACCATTGTAAACGTACCACGACCCTGTGTTGAAGAACGCAAAGTAGTAGCATAACCAAACATTTCTGCAAGTGGAACCATTGAATTCAACACCTTAGCTCCAGCACGGTCTTGCATATTATCCATTGTACCACGACGAGCTGTAATGGAACCCATTACGTCACCTAAGTAATCTTCAGGTGTGATTACTTGAACCTTCATAATAGGTTCAAGGATAACAGCACCAGCTTTAGGAGCCGCATTTCTCAAAGCCAATGAAGCAGCAACCTTGAAAGCAGCTTCAGATGAGTCGACTTCGTGGTAACTACCATCATAAAGTTTAGCCTTGACATCAATCAACGGGTAACCAGCTAAGATACCATTTTTCATGGATTCTTGCAGACCTGCATCAACAGCTGGAATAAATTCGCGAGGAACAACACCACCAACAATGGCGTCTTCAAATTCGTAACCTTTTCCTCTTTCATTTGGAGTAAATTCAATCCAAACGTCACCGTATTGACCCTTACCACCAGACTGACGAACAAACTTACCTTGTGCTTTAGCAGGCTTAGTAAAGGTTTCACGATAGGCAACTTGTGGTTCACCAATCTTAGCTTCAACATGGAATTCACGCTTCATACGTTCAACCATGATTTGCAGGTGCAATTCACCCATTCCGGAGATCAAAGTTTGACCAGTTTCTGCATTAGTTTCTGCTCTAAAAGTTGGATCCTCTTCAGTCAATTTTTGCAAGGCAACATCAAGCTTATCACGGTCAGCTTTAGATTCTGGCTCAATTGAAACTTGAATAACTGGATCTGGAACTTCCAAACTTTCCAAAATTAATGGGTGGTCAGGATCAGTTAAGGAATCACCAGTAGTAGTGTTCTTTAACCCAATGGCACCAGCAATATCACCTGAGAAGACTTCAGGAATCTCACTTCTTGAGTTGGCATGCATTTGCAACAAACGGCCAACACGTTCACGGCCATTCTTTGAAGCATTCAAAACATATGAACCTGATTCAAGTGAACCAGTGTAAACACGAATATAAGTTAAACGACCAACAAATGGGTCAGTAGCAATCTTAAATGCTAAAGCAGAGAATGGCTTTTCGTCTCCAGCAACTAGTTCAACTTCCTCACCAGTTTTTGGATCGTGAGCAACATAAGGCTTAACATCTAATGGAGATGGTAAGTAGTCAACTACACCATCAAGCATCATTTGCACACCCTTGTTCTTAAATGCTGAACCTGCAAATACTGGGAAAATCTTCAAATCCAATGTAGCTTTACGAATAGCAGCCTTTAATTCATCAACGGAAATTTCGTCACCATTAAGATACTTTTCCATGATGTCATCATCAACGTCTGCTACTTGTTCAATTAACTCACCGCGACGCTTTTCTGCTTCTTCTTTATACTCATCAGGAACAGGAATAGTGTCCCACTTGGAACCTAGTTTATCTTCATCATAAACATCAGCTACCATGTTGAGTAAGTCGATAACACCCTCAAAGCTCTCTGCAGAACCAATTGGCATTTGAACAGCCAGAGCATTGGCATTTAAACGTTCATGTAAAGACTTAACAGAATTATCAAAATCTGCACCAATCTTGTCCATCTTGTTTACAAAAACAATTCGAGGAACACCGTAAGTTTCAGCTTGACGCCAAACATTTTCAGTCTGAGGTTCAACTCCGGCTTGGGCATCAAGAACAGTAACAGCACCATCAAGTACACGAAGTGAACGCTCTACCTCAATAGTGAAGTCAACGTGTCCCGGGGTATCAATAATGTTAATTCTGTAATCATGCCATTGTGCTGTAGTAGCAGCTGAAGTAATGGTAATACCACGTTCTTTTTCTTCATCCATCCAGTCCATTTGGGAATCACCCTCATGGGTTTCGCCGATTTTATGGATTTTTCCAGTGTAATAAAGAATACGCTCTGTAGTAGTAGTCTTACCCGCATCAATGTGGGCCATAATACCAATGTTACGTGTTTTTTCTAATGGAAATTCACGCTTATTAGCCATAGATTTTTTCCTTTCCCTAAAAAATTAGAAACGATAGTGTGCAAATGCACGGTTGGCTTCAGCCATGCGGTGAACATCTTCACGCTTTTTAACAGCTGAGCCAGTATTGTTTGAAGCATCGATAATTTCATTAGCTAAGCGTTCATCCATAGTATGTTCATTACGTAAACGAGCATATGAAACTAACCATCTTAAACCAAGAGTAGTTCTTCTTTCAGGACGAACTTCTACTGGGATCTGGTAGTTTGAACCACCAATACGGCGTGCTCTAACTTCCAAAACTGGCATAATATTGTTCATAGCTTCTTCAAAAACATCGAGTGGCTCCTTGCCAGTCTTTTCTTTAACAATGTCAAAAGCATCATAAAGGATTGAAGATGCCTTAGCTCTCTTACCATCAATCATTAAGTGGTTGATCAACTTGGTTACGAGCTTTGAATTGTATACTGGATCCGCTAAAATATCTCTTTTAGCAACATGTCCTTTTCTAGGCATTATTTACTCCTCCTTAATCTTTCTTGGCACCGTACTTGGAACGGCCTTGCTTTCTACCATCAACACCCGCAGTATCTAACGCACCGCGGATAATGTGATAACGAACACCAGGAAGGTCCTTTACACGACCACCACGAATTAAAACAACTGAGTGTTCTTGCAAATTATGGCCTTCACCTGGAATGTATGCAGTTACTTCGATCAAGTTTGAAAGACGAACACGAGCATATTTCCGTAAAGCTGAGTTTGGCTTCTTTGGTGTCATGGTACCGACACGAGTAGCTACTCCACGCATTTGAGGTGCTGGGTTAGCTACTAGCTCTTTCTTCATACTGTTGTAGCCGTAGCTTAAAGCAGGTGACTTTGATTTAGTCGTCTTGTTGTGACGGCCTTTTCTTACCAATTGGTTAATGGTTGGCATTTAAATTTTCCTCCTAAAAAAATTATTTTGTTCACACATCCAGGAGTTTCTTTTTTTGGTCCCAGATAAATCTTCAAAATACACAATGACTATTGTACTCGCTTGAATCAAAAATGCAAATTATTTTTATTAGCTAAAAAATTTATATCAGTTTTTTCGTATTTAGTTCTAGTGGGGTAATGAAATGAACTTGATTTTTAAAATTAGCAATTTTTTGATTGGAACCTGTCTGGCTTCTCATGCCTGCGTTATTGTCGAAAGAGTTGGAAAAGAAGACTTTATTTTTAGCCGTTCAAAATGCACTAACTGTAATCAGCAACTAAACATATTTGATGAGATACCATTAATTTCTTATTTATTACTCAAAGGTCGTTGTCGTTATTGCAAAATTCAGATTCCTGCTGAATATTTTGTAACAGAGTTTTTAGGAGGGTTTACTTTCCTTAAGATCGATTTTAGCAATCCTCATGATGCAATCACAGCGATTGTCTTGTTTAACATACTCCTAGCTGCTATCAGTGATTATCAGTCAAAAGAGTTTGATATTGCGTTCGTTGCTCCAGCCCTTTTTATTTCAGCTTTGCGTATAATTAAAACTTTTGAGCAAATCAATATCACAGATTTAGTTGAGTTTTGTCCCATTTTTTTACTTTTTCTTTATGAAACAATAAAACATAAAATTGGCAAGGGAGATTTAATAATCTATCTTGTTTTAACTTTTTGTTTTGACCCTAAATTTGCCAATTTAACTTTTTTAACTGCCTCAATTATTTTACTTAGCTTTTTTATTGGTGGTGAAGTAAGCAAAAAAGAACCTGTAGCATTTATTCCCTTCATTTATATTGGTTTAATCATACAGCTTTTGAGCAACTAAAAAAGTTGCATCCCACAACCGAGAATGCAGCACTTTATGAATCTAAAATAATTTACAAATAAATACTAACCGTATCTTGCCATTAAATGTTGCAAGCTCGGCAGCAAAACGATGGCTATTACCACACTAACAACTCCTTGAATGGTATTGGTAAAAAGACTAGCAAGGCCTGCAGCAAATGTATAAAGGACTGTGTTAGTAACAAAATACCCGGCTACCATAAAAAATACTCCTACTACTCCGGCAATTACCCCCTTGACTATTTGATTTCCTAAGTTCCAGTATCTAAAGACTAATCCTACAAAGAAACCTTCTAAACCGTGGACAACAAGAGAAAAGAGCATAAACTGTCCGTATCCGCCAAGTAGGTCAAGCAAAAATCCTGAAAGTCCGCCAACTATACCACCGGCAACTGGCCCATATAATAATGCTACTAAATAAATAATTGCATCACATAAATTGATATTACCGTGAGTCAAAGGCATAGGAATAATGAAAATACGACTGACAACAACGTTAATCGCAGTTAATAATGCTAATAATACCAGTTGTTTTAAAGAAAAATCGTCTTCCTTCACCATCAACATCTCCCTTGTGCCTTTTTCCGATTATAACATTATTTAATAAAATTATCACTAATCATTCATAAAATTACAAATGACAAAATTTTTTAGCTGGGTTATAACTATAAAACTCATTTAACTAAAACCCGTATCTTCTATTACGATTTAGCCTATGATAAAATCTTTGAAATAAGAAAATCAAAAGTTTATTGAGGAAAAACGATGCACTATATTTTATCTGCAGTAATACGTGGCGCCATACCGTTTATCATTATGAGTATATTTTCAGGAATTATGAAATTGCAACATATCGATGATTATAGCGTCACATCGACATTTATCACGGGACTAATAATAACCGCAGTTGCAGCAACCTCTGTTATTTATGATGTCGAAAGTTGGTCATTAAAAAAACAATCTGTCGTTCATTTTCTAATCATACTGGTTACCGTGTATCCTTGTTTAGTATTCAGTGGCTGGTTCCCAACTAAATCAATACTAGACTTAGTAAAAATATTTGGCTTCCTTCTGAATGTTGGCATTATTTTATGGACAATATCATATATTCTATTTGGTAGGATTTTAAAGTAATAAATTTGAACAAACAAAAAACTGCTCCGTTAGGAATTTCTAACGGAACAGTTTTTTTGATTAATTGAGTTTATGATTCCCTAGCCTGATCGGCTTCCTTCATCTTCTTCTCAATGTCTGCGATTGAGTAAACAGATTTAGGTTTCTTTACATCTGACTCGGGTTCCATATCACGATAAATTGGAAGACCAGTACCAGCTGGAATGATCTTACCGATAATAACATTTTCCTTTAATCCAAGTAATGGATCATTCTTGCCACGAATAGAAGCATCTGTTAGGACACGAGTTGTTTCCTGGAATGACGCAGCTGATAAGAAACTGTTAGTTTCAAGGGCAGCTTTGGTAATACCCAGAATTACACTTTGTGCAGTTGCAGGTATACCACCAGAAATAATCACAGATGTGTTGCGATCTTTAAATTGACCAATATCCATAATCTCGCCCGGCAACAAGTCGGTCTCACCAGGATCAAGCACACGAACTTTTTGTAACATCTGTCTGGTTAATACTTCGACGTGCTTGTCAGAAATATCAACACCCTGCATTCTATATGCTTTTTGGACTTCAACCAGAATGTACTCTTCAGTAGTTAAAGTATCTGTAACTTGAATCAACTCTTTCGGATCAATTGAACCAAGAGTTAACTTATCGCCACGTTGAACTTCATCGCCCTCGGCAACTGCTACTGACGCAGTATAAGGAACACTGTAGCTTCTGGTATCGATCTTACCTTTAACAGTAATTTCACGAGTATGTTCAGCAGGATTCTCTTGAATTGAATCAACTACACCATCAACTTCAGAAATTATGGCACGACCCTTAGGGTTACGAGCTTCAAACAACTCTTGCACACGAGGAAGACCTTGAGTAATATCTTCAGCACCGGCAACACCACCATTGTGGAAAGTACGCAAAGTCAGCTGCGTACCAGGTTCACCAATTGATTGAGCGGCAACAGTACCAACTGCTTCACCAACTTCAACTTCTTCACCTGTAGCTAAGTTCATACCATAACATTTCCGGCAAACACCATGTGGCGTGTCACAAGTTAAGATTGATCTAATCTTTACGTTAGTCACACCTGCATCGCAAATTTGGTGAGCCAAGTTTTCATCCATCATAACGTTACGACCGATAATTGTGGCACCGGTTCTAGGATCTTTAACCGTTTCGGCAGTAAAGCGTCCCAATAAGCGATCGTAGAGTGGCTCAATTAATTCGTCACCTTCCATGATTGCGTGAACATCAATACCGCGATCGGTACCACAATCATCTTCACGGATAATAACGTCTTGCGCAACATCGACTAACCGCCGAGTTAAGTAACCAGATTGTGCAGTCTTTAAAGCAGTATCCGTCATACCCTTACGTGCACCGTGAGTTGACATGAACAGTTCTAGAACTGACAAGCCTTCCTTAAAGTTGGAAGTAACTGGAATTTCGAACAAACCACCGTTTGGAGTAGCCATTAAGCCACGCATACCAGCAAGTTGGGTAAAGTTTGAAATATTACCACGCGCACCAGAGTCAGCCATGATGGTAATAGGATTACGCGGGTCATAAATCTGAGCAATTTCATCTTGGACTTGATCCTTACAATCATTCCAAATGCTAATTACACGATCATGACGTTCCTGTTCGGTAATTAAACCGCGTCTAAACTGCTTAGACACCACATCAACTTGTTTGTGGGCTTTTGCAACTTTTTCATCTTTATCCTGAATTTCGGGAACGTCGGTCATACCAATCGTAATACCAGAAGTGGTCGAACTGGTATAGCCTAAAGTCTTCAAATCATCAAGATATTCTGAAGTTCTTTGAACCTTGTAATACTTGTAAATTGTAGCAATAGAATCAGACAAGAAGGACTTCTTAAATGGTGTAGAAATCAAGTCATTTGCCACGCTGTCAATTTTCTCATGAATATCTTCGCCAGGCTCCAAGAAGTACTTGGCAGCAAGAGGATTATTCAAGTTTTCTTCAGTTGGTTCATTAACGTAGAAATAATCTTCTGGGAAAATTTGATTGAAAATGATTCTGCCGTATGTAGTAACAAAAATGCCATGTTCATAACCTTTAGGCCATGCTTTCTTCGGCATTGAGTCAGCAGACATTCCGATAATAGTGTGGTAATGAATGTCACCGTTAGTGTAAGCAACTGTCGCTTCATCAGGTGAATTGAAAATCATTCCTTCACCTTCACGACCCTTTTCAGCCTGAGTCAACCAGTAGTTACCCAAAACGATATCCTGTGATGGAGTAACAATTGGTTTACCATCCTTAGGAGCAAGAATATGGTGAGCAGCCAGCATTAACATTCTTGATTCAGCAACAGCCTCATCTGACAGAGGCACGTGAATCGCCATCTGGTCACCATCAAAGTCAGCGTTGTAAGCCTCACAAGCAAGTGGGTGCAGACGAATGGACTTTCCAGGTACCAAAACTGGTTCGAAGGCCTGAATACTCAAACGGTGCAAAGTAGGGGCACGGTTTAGCAATACCGTTCTTTCCTTAATAACATCCTCAAGTACATCCCAGACATCATCGTCTTCGCGGTCAATTTTCCGCTTAGCACTCTTGATATTTGTAGCAATCTTACGCTTAACAAGCTCATGCATGACAAATGGTTTAAACAATTCCAAGGCCATCGGACGCGGAACACCACATTGATAGAATTTCAATTTTGGTGAAACATCAATAACGGAACGACCGGAATAGTCAACACGTTTACCAAGCAGGTTCTGACGGAAACGTCCCTGCTTACCTTTAAGCATATGCGATAAAGATTTCAGCGGGCGGTTACCTGGTCCTACTACAGACCGTCCACGGCGGCCATTATCAATTAACGCATCTACTGCTTCTTGCAGCATCCGTTTTTCGTTTTGCACAATAATATTAGGAGCATTTAGATCTAACAGTCTCTTTAAACGATTGTTACGGTTAATTACTCTTCTGTATAAATCATTTAGGTCAGAGGTCGCAAACCGTCCACCTTCAAGTTGAACCATCGGGCGCAAGTCTGGTGGTATAACTGGGACAGCATCAATAACCATCCATTCTGGCTTATTACCAGAATCTTTAAATGCATCCAGAATATCAAGTCTTCTGATAGCACGTGTACGTTTTTGACCAGTAGCAGTTTCCAGTTCTTTCTTTAAATCGGTAACTTCCTTATTTAAATCAACTTTACGTAACAAATCACGAATTGCTTCAGCACCCATTTTGGCCGTAAAGCGATTACCGTATTTTTCTTTCTGTTCCCGGTATTCTGCCTCTGTTAAAAGTTGTTTAAATTCTAGATCGGTATCACCAGGATCAATTACAATATAAGCCGCAAAATAGATAACTTCTTCAAGGAGTCTCGGAGAAATATCCAAAATGAGTCCCATTCTTGATGGAATCCCTTTAAAATACCAAATATGAGTAACTGGTGCGGCCAATTCAATATGACCCATTCGTTCTCTTCTAACTTTAGAGGAGGTAACTTCAACACCACAACGATCACAGACGATCCCGCGGTATCTCACACCTTTATATTTACCACATGCACATGACCAATCCTTAGTCGGTCCGAAAATTCGTTCATCAAACAAACCATCTTTTTCCGGCTTTAAAGTACGGTAATTAATAGTTTCTGGTTTTTTAACTTCACCGTATGACCAGCTGCGAATTTTATTCGGAGATGCAAGGCCAATTTGCATGCTTTCAAATTTATTTACGTCGATCAAAAGTTTAACCTCCTACTTATTGAGAAATCTTATTATCATCGTCAGACTGATCTACAGGGGTATCCAATTCCTCTGCTGCTTCTTCATTATCTTCAGAATCTGCAGTTTCTGCGGCCAACTTCTTCTTTTGTTGCTCTTCAGCCATCTTTGAAAGAGTATCAATGTTCAAATGCTCATTTGAATCATCATCCATATCACGCAATTCAATTTCTTTATGATTCATGTCAAGAACACGAATATCCAATCCTAAAGATTGCAATTCTTTAACTAGGACACGGAATGATTCAGGAACACCTGGTTTTGGAATTCTTTCACCCTTGACAATAGCTTCATAAGCTTTGACACGGCCAACAACATCATCTGATTTATAAGTCAAAATTTCCTGCAAAGTGTATGCTGCACCATAAGCTTCCAGAGCCCAAACTTCCATTTCACCAAAACGCTGTCCACCAAACTGTGCTTTACCACCAAGAGGTTGTTGCGTTACTAATGAGTAAGGCCCAATTGAACGTGCGTGAATCTTGTCGTCAACCATGTGGGTCAACTTCAGATAGTGCATGATACCAACAGAAACCCGGTTGTGGAAAGGCTCACCGGTACGGCCATCATAAAGAACTGTTTTACCATCTTTATCAATACCGGCCTTATGAACAGTATCCCAAACATCGTCTTCACTTGCTCCATCAAATACTGGTGTAGCAACATGAATACCCAAGTTATCTGCAGCACGGCCAAGGTGTAATTCCAAAAGCTGACCAATATTCATACGTGAAGGAACACCCATTGGGTTTAAACAAATATCAACTGGAGTACCATCTGGTAAATATGGCATATCTTCTTCTGGTACTACTGCGGCAACAGTACCTTTGTTACCGTGACGACCAGACATTTTATCGCCGACTTGGATCTTTCTCTTTTGTGCAATGTAGACCCGGACTAAAGTATTAACACCAGGAGATAGTTCATCACCATTTTCTCTAGTATAAACTTTGACATCACGGACAATACCGCCACCACCGTGAGGAACACGTAATGACGTGTCACGCACTTCACGAGCTTTTTCACCAAAAATGGCATGCAGCAGTCTTTCTTCAGCTGATAGTTCAGTAACACCTTTAGGCGTAACTTTTCCTACCAAAATGTCTCCGTCATGAACTTCAGCACCTACACGGACAATTCCTTGACCATCGAGATCCTTAAGTGCATCCTCACCAACGTTTGGCAATTCACGTGTAATCTCTTCAGGGCCAAGCTTAGTGTCACGGGCTTCTGATTCATAATCTTCAATACTGATTGAAGTATAAACATCATCTTTTACCAGACGTTCAGAAAGCATGATGGCATCTTCGTAGTTATACATGTTCCAAGTCATAAAAGCGATAACTGGGTTTTGACCCAAAGCCAATTCGCCATGATCCATTGTTGGTCCATTGGCAATTACTTCACCCTTTACAACTTTGTCGCCTAACTTAACGTTAGGAGTCTGATTGTATGATTTCGAGTTGTTTGAACGACGATATTTTTCCAGAGTGTACTTATCCAGTGTACTGTCAGCACGTCTTACTCTGATAGTGTTGGCATCGACATATTCAACTGTACCAGCGGCTTTAGCCAAAACTGCTGCACCGGAATCATGTGCTGCACGATATTCCATCCCAGTACCAACAAGACAGCTGTGTGGATTAATTAAAGGTGCAGCTTGTCTTTGCTGGTTAGCGCCCATTAAAGCACGGTTAGAGTCATCATTTTCCAAAAACGGAATACATGCTGAAGCAACAGAAACAACTTGTTTAGGAATAACATCCATGTAGTCAATTTTATCTGGACTAACTTCGACGTTATCTTCCTTATGACGTGCTAAAACAAGATCATCTTTAAATGAACCATCCGGATTAAGCGGAGTATTGGCACCAGCGATAATGTAGTTATCCTCAACATCAGCGGTGAGGTAATCAATTTTATTAGTTACCTTGTGTGTGGTCCAGGAAACCCGACGATATGGCGTTTCGATAAAGCCATATTTATTAATAACTGCGTATGTAGCAAGAGAGTTAATCAAACCAATGTTAGGACCTTCAGGAGTCTCAATTGGGCACAAACGACCATATTGAGTATAGTGAACATCACGCACCTCGTATCCAGCACGATCACGTGTTAAACCACCAGGCCCCAAAGCAGACATACGGCGCTTATGAGTTAATTCACCCAGCGGGTTGTGCTGGTCCATAAACTGTGACAGTTGTGATGAACCAAAGAACTCTTTAATACTTGCCACAATTGGCCTGATATTAATTAATTGTTGCGGCGTCACAGTTGAAGGGTCTTGAATTGACATTCTTTCTCTAACAACACGTTCCATCCGGGCCAAACCAATTCTAAACTGGTTTTGCAACAATTCACCAACACGACGAATACGACGGTTACCTAAGTGATCAATATCATCAGTGTTACCAATTTCATCTTGCAACAAGAAGAAATAATTAATAGAAGCAACCACGTCAGCTGGAGTTAAATACTTAACTTTTTTATCAATATGACCGTTAGAAATTAATTTAACAACACGTTCAGGATTTACCTTCGAGTAAACTTTTATCTCTTGAACATTAATTGGATCAGGTAAAACGCCCTCTTTGGATGGTTGATAAGTAACCATCTTAAAGTCATCGCGATCAAGATACTTTTCTAGAGTATCCATCACTTCATGGGTCACAACTGTACCCTTTTTAACGATAATTTCACCTGTATCAGGGTCTGCCAAAGTTTCTGCCAGAGTTTGACCATACAAGCGACTCTTTAAAGATAACTTCTTATTAACTTTATATCGACCAACGGGTGCTAAGTCATAGCGACGTGGGTCAAAGAAGCGTGCATAAAGAAGTGAACGTGAAGAGTCAGTGGTCTTGGGCTCACCAGGACGCAGGCGCTCATAAATATCTTTTAACGCTTCAGCTACACGAGAATCAGCCGGATTCTTATGGACATCTTTATCCAAAGTGAATTGTAGCGTATCACTCTGACCAAATAGGTCTAAAATCTCGTCATCCGAACTAATTCCCAGTGCCCTGATTAAAACAGTTAGTGGCAATTTACGAGTACGATCAACGCGAACGTAAGAAACATTCTTAGCATCAGTTTCATACTCAAGCCAGGCACCACGGTTTGGTATCACAGTAGTACCAAAAATTTGCCGACCATTCTTGTCATAATCACCAGAATAATAAACACTTGGTGATCTAACTAATTGAGAAACGATGACCCTTTCAGCACCATTAATAATAAATGAGCCAGATTCAGTCATTAATGGTAAATCACCAAAGAAAACATCTTGAGTCTTAATCTCACCGGTTTTTTGATTGGTCAGTTTTAAAGTAACGTGCATTGGTGCAGCATAAGTTGCATCATGATCACGTGCTTCATCAACGGTATATTTTGGTTTTTGCAGTTTATAGCCCAAATATTCCAGGGAAAGCTTACCTGAAAAGTCACTAATTGGCATAATATCATCAAAAACGTCTTTAATACCCTCATCCAAAAACCATTGGTATGATTCGGTTTGCACATCTGTCAAGTTAGGCAGATCCAGCACTTCTTTAATGCGGGAAAAACTGCGCCTTGTCCGATGTTTGCCAAAATTCACTACGTGTCCATTTAACAAGGAGAAAACACCCTTTCTGTCAGAGAAAGCTAATATTACATTTTGATTACAATTTCAAAAAGCCGGAAATTTATGCATAAAAAAGACAAAAACAACCTTTGTCGTTTTTGTCTATTATTATTTTGCTGGACAATAGATCAGCAAAATCCTGAAAATCAGCTTTTTAATCATGCACTACTATAACAAAATAAAATTGGTGTGTCAATTAATTCACTTTGCGCCGACTAAATTATTATCTTTTGGTTTTAAAACATCAAATTTTAAGTGATTGTGACTGCACCCAACTTTAAGAATGTCACCATTCTTGAGGTCACCTTTAATCAGCAGTGAAGCAATCTTATCTTCAATATCCTTCTGAATTGCGCGGCGCAGTGGTCTTGCCCCCATTTCAGGATTATAACCATCTTTTGCAATCTTATCCAAAGCAGCTGTGGAAATTTTCAGTTGAACCCCTTGTTTATGCAAACGGTCAATCAATTTACGAGTTAAAAGCGTAACTATTTGACGTAATTGCTTTTGATTAAGCTCATCAAAAATAATAGTTTCATCAATCCTGTTTAAGAATTCAGGTCTAAAGAACTCTTTAAGTGCTTGCCGAACGCGATCTTGACGCAGCTTGGTTTGACTAGTGTTATCAGCATTAAATCCTAAAGCCTGCGTTTCAAATAATGAACGGGAACCCAAATTGGAAGTCATGATAATAATAGTATTTTTAAAGTCTACTTTACGGCCCTTGGAATCGGTTAAAAAGCCATCTTCCAAAACCTGTAGCAACAAGTTGAATACATCAGGGTGAGCTTTTTCAACTTCATCCAATAGTACTACTGAATATGGATGGCGGCGAACCTGTTCAGTCAACTGGCCGCCCTCATCATAGCCAACATAGCCCGGAGCAGAACCAATCAATTTACTATTAGCTATTTGATCCATATATTCAGACATGTCAATTCTAATCAAGTTGTTCTCAGAGCCAAAAATTGCTGCAGCGATTGCTTTTGCTAGCTCAGTTTTACCGACCCCTGTCGGACCTAAAAATAGGAATGAACCAATTGGTCGATTTTCATCTTTAATACCGCTGCGACTTCGCCTGACCGCCCTGCTGACAGCAGAAACTGCTTTGTCCTGACCAATGATGCGCTTATGTAAGTCTTTTTCCAAATTGGCTAAGTGTTTAGTTTCATCCCGATTCATTTGGGTAACGGGAACACCGGTCCAATTAGAAACTACTTTAGCAACATCTTCAGGCTGAACTATAGCACCCTTACTAGTTGATTCATCAAGCTTTGTTGTTAATTCATCTTGTCTTCTTTGCAAACTATTTTGTCTTTCCTGGAGTTGTGCAGCTTTAGCAAAATTCTGGTTAACTGCAGCATGATTCTTCTCGCCAATGACCTTCTCGATTTGATCATTAAGTTGCAATAACTGATTGTTAGAACCTTTACCTGACTTAATCTTAACCGCAGCACTTGCCTCATCAATTAAATCAATTGCCTTATCTGGTAAATAACGCTCAGAAATATAGCGGCTAGAAAGATCAATTGCATTTTCTAAAGCAGAATTAGATATTTTTACATGATGAAATTTTTCGTATTTTGGTTTTAAGCCATTTAAAATTGCTAAGGTTTCAGCACGAGAAGGTTCATTTAACCTCACGATTTGGAACCGACGAGCTAAAGCTTGGTCCTTTTCGACATACTTTTGATACTCATCAAAAGTTGTTGCCCCAATCATTTGGATATCGCCTCGAGCTAAAGATGGCTTTAAAATATTTGCAGCATCAATTGAGCCTTCGGCGCCTCCAGCTCCAATGAGAGTGTGCATTTCATCAACAAAGAGAATAATATTGCCATTCTCAGTAATTTCCTTGATGATTTTTTTCATCCGGTCTTCAAATTCACCACGATATTTTGTACCAGCAACAAGTCCACCTAAATCCAGTGAGACCACTTGCTTCTTTAATAAATCGTGCGGTACTTTTTTAGCAACAATGGCGCTCGCAATGGCTTCTGCCACTGCCGTCTTGCCTACACCTGGTTCACCAATCAACACAGGATTATTTTTATTACGCCGAGATAAAATTTCAATCACTCGTGCTACTTCACGATCACGCCCAATGACTGGATCTATTTCACCATTTTCAGCCCTCTCGTTGAGGTTGACTGAAACCTGATCAAGAGTTGGTGTGCTGGAATTTCTACTGGTGCTTTCTTCAGAGCCATTAAAGCTTGACCAACTGCTATCCTCTTGATCATTTTCATCCATATCTTGTTCATCTTCACCTAAACTGTGCAGGATGTCATTACGCAAACCATCAAGATCAATGTTTAAATTACGCAAAATCACAGAAGCCAATATCTGCTCATTGAGGACCATTCCTAATAAAATATGGCAGGTTTTAATTTTAGCAGAACCTTCTCGTTCAGCTAAAGTGCCAGCATATGCCAAAACCATGCTGAGGCGTGGTGACATCTGCATGTAACTGGTTTTGCCAGCTGAGCCATAACCTGTATAACGTTCAATTTCTTCACGAATCGCTTTCGGTGTTGCACCCCAAGCCCGCAAATTTTTGCCAGCTTCACCATCAGATTCAATTACCATCGCAAGTAGTACGTGTTCAGTACCAATTAAACGATGATGAAAATTCTGTGCTTGTTCACGTGCAATTTCTAATACTTGATTTGCACTGGTTGTATAAGATTTTTTCATCATTGCACCACCTTTAAAAAATGACGTGTATACACTATAAACCTTTTTGACAATTTGTAAAATATTCTGTTTGAGGCTAAATATAAGTGTCATGTCAAAAACTTTGCAATCATTATATCAAAGACAAGCACTTCGTGCGACCCAATCCTTCTTTATTATTTATTAGAAATAATTTTTCAACATAATACCTGTGTAAGAATAAAAGTGGTCTGTTATAACTATAGAAAACTAAAAATTCTCATACTAGCAAAAATAAATTACCAGCATGAGAATGTAACTGCATATTATCGGGAAAACAGGATTCGAACCTGCGACCTCTACGTCCCGAACGTAGCGCTCTACCAAGCTGAGCTATTTCCCGTTTATTAAAAAAACTCACCACTTTTGGTGAGTCTTTTTCCTAGAGCGGAAGACGGGATTCGAACCCGCGACCCCCACCATGGCAAGGTGATGTTCTACCACTGAACTACTTCCGCAAGACAAATATTATTATAGCAAACCAATCTCATTTTGCAACCTTTTTTAGTAAAATAAATCCGTAAAATAAGTATTTTAACGGGAAAGCTTGCCTTTTGAGAGTTTCTAAAACATAATTGCTAGTAAAAGGTAGTATTCTGTTATGCACAAATATGAAATCATATCACTGTCAGATAAAAAGGAGGCTACAGAATTGCAAAAAGAACTGGAAAAACTTGTTAATTTAGATTCTGGTAAAATCACTTTTGATGATAGTCAAATCGACTATATGTTGCAAAATATCGGAAACCTTGACCCACATCTTCGTGATGATGTTGTTTATACGCTTTTTGCTCGCGGCTTTTTTGAAAATTCATTTACTTCAAAGCAGAAAGCAAAAATTTTTACCAATTTTATCAATTCAAAAAATCTGTTTAAGGGCATCGATCAGCCACAAAACGATTTAATTTTTCTCAGAACATTCAGTGCATTACTGGGTTCCCTAATTTTAGATGACGATAAAAAGCATTCGATTTTAAATGCGACTGAGCGAAAAACTCTTTTTAACTGGAGTATTTCCTATTTAAAGGAAGAAAAAGATTTCCGCGGTTATGTTAAAGATAAAGGTTGGGCTCACAGTGTTGCTCATGGTAGCGACTTTTTAGGCTCTACTTTAAGTCATCCAGATTTTACAACAAATAATACTGCTGATATTTGGGCCATAATTGGAACGGTCTTTCAAAATATGCAAGGACCGTTTATTGATGATGAGGAGCAACGGTTAGCTTTTGCCTGTTTTGAAGGCGTTCATTTCGGTAAAATACCGACTGCTGAGTTTAATTCGTTTATTAACTGCTATAACGAAAAAATTTATCAGCAGCTCGCAGAAAATGATCGTATCAGCTGGTATCGATTAAGTTCCTGGCTCAAATTACTTCAAAACTGGTATTTTTATTTTTCAAACCAGTCTGTTAAAGATAATCTACTTAAAAAGATTTCCGAATATAACGAACAAATGGGATACCAACTGTAAACAAAATAAAAATGAGTCCCAAAAGTAATATTATTTTAGGGCTCATTTTTAAAATGCTTTCTTAATTATTATTTGCTCTTTTTCTTCATGTCTTCTTCGACTTCGCGTTCAATATCTTCAATTCGTTCAGGGCGCATTGTTGGGAATAGTAAAACATCCCTAATTGCAGGTGCATCTGTCAAAAGCATCACCAATCTATCAATTCCGATGCCCAAACCACCTGTTGGCGGCATACCGTATTCCATAGCACGCAGATAATCTTCATCGATCATATCTGCTTCATCGTTTCCAGCTTCACGTTCTGCCATTTGTGCTTCAAAACGCTCACGTTGGTCATCTGGATCGTTTAGTTCTGAAAAGGCGTTACCGTACTCTTCACCCATGATGTAAATTTCAAAACGATCGGTAAACCGAGGATCATCAGCATTTTTCTTAGCCAATGGTGAAATTTCAACTGGATGACCATAAACAAAAGTAGGGTCAACAATTGTTTCTTCGCAATATTTTTCAAAGAAGGCGTTAATGATATGACCAACCTTCCAGAAGCTTTCAACCTTGATGTCATGGTCTTCAGCAATTTTGGTTGCTTCTGCTACACTCATCTTTTGCCAGAAATCAACGCCAGTCTTTTCTTTAATCATATCTACCATATGAACGCGGCGGAAAGGCTTACCCAAATCAATATTTGTCCCCTGATAAGTAATTTTGCCATCATTTGATACGACTTTAGCAGCAGCACGAATGATGCCTTCTGCTTCATCCATGACATCATGGAAATCCCAGTAAGCACAGTAAGTCTCAAGTTCAGTAAACTCAGGGTTATGGTGTGTGTCAAGGCCTTCATTTCTAAATACCCGACCAATTTCGTATACTCTTTCCATATCACCGACAATCAAACGCTTTAAAGGTAATTCCAAAGCTATTCTCATGTACAAATCAATATCTAAAGCATTATGATGAGTGATAAATGGCCGTGCTTCTGCACCACCTGGAATGTTATGCAAAACAGGAGTTTCAACTTCCAAGAAGTCCTTGCTGTTCAAATAGTCACGAATAGCTTGAATAATTTTTGTTCTATTTACAAAACGTTCATAACTTTCGCGATTGGTAATTAAATCGAGATAACGTTGACGATATATTTGTTCAACGTCTTTTAAACCATGATATTTTTCTGGCAATGGACGTAAAGCCTTAGATAAAAAGGTAACATGAGTTGCGCGAATCGTTAACTCACCGGTATCAGTTTTCATAACCTCGCCGTCAATACCCAAGAAGTCGCCAATATCGGACTTTTTAAAAATCTTATAATTGTCTTCACCGACAATGTCCTTACGAACATAAATCTGTATTTTGCCTGTCCGATCATAGAGATCCGCAAAACCGACTTTACCTTTACCCCTTTTAGCCAGCATTCTGCCAGCAATTTTAGTCTTAGGCAATTCCTTGTTTAGCTCATCTTTATCATCTTGAGAATATTTTTCATTCAAAGACCGCGCTAAATCTTGCCGATCAAACTTTCTCATTCCAAAAGGTTCGATACCATTCTCTCTTAATTCATCTAACTTTTGGCGCCGAACGATTAATTGGTCATTCATTTCATTTTTAGCCAATTACATTTCCTCCATTATTAATTAACATCACTTCTGACAGTCTTTTGTTTTTGCCTTTTTTCATAATCATCAACGAAATTGTCAAGCAAATCATAAACTTCTTGTGCCGTCCAAACTTCATTTATTTTAGCACGAGTACGTGCAGAACGGGGAACTCCCTTTAAATAGTAGGCTGCTTGCTGGCGAAATTCAGGCACTGCAATTTTTTCCCCTTTTAATTCAACTAAACCTTTTAATTGGTGTTTAGCTGTAGCAACCTTTTCACGGACCGTCTGCGGTTTGAGTTTCTCACCGGTTTCTAAATAGTGCACCATATTTTTAACTATCCAGGGATTACCCAAGGCTGCGCGACCTATCATGACTGCAGTTGATCCAATCTCATCCAAAGCTTTTTTAGCTAATTCCGGCGTCGTTATATCACCGTTAGCCACAAAAGGAATATCAAGTACTTGTGCTACATCGTGCAATGTTTCCCAGTCAGCTTCACCCATATACATTTGCTTACGAGTTCTACCATGCATAGCAATCATGCTGGCACCAGCTTCCTGCGCTGCCAAGGCGTTTTCTACTGCAAAAATATGTTTGCGATCCCAGCCAATACGCATTTTGACGGAAACTGGCTTTTGCACATTTTGAACAACTTTGTGAACCATCTGGTAAATTTTATTAGAATCAAGCAGCCATTTGGAGCCCGCATCTGTTTTGGTTACTTTAGGAACCGGACAGCCCATATTAATATCTATAATGTCTGCAGCAGTATGTTGGTCAATATATTGTGCTGCTTCAAGTAAAGTATCTTCAGTACCACCAAAAATTTGAATACTCATGGGGTGCTCACGCGGATCAACCTTCATCATAGACATAGTTTTTTTGTTACGATATATAATGCCATGATCCGAGATCATTTCACAGACAACTAAGCCTGCGCCGAATTCCTTACAAATCATTCTAAAAGCCGAATTTGACACTCCAGCCATTGGAGCCACTACAACACGATTGGGAATAGTAATATCACGAATTTTCCAACTATTATCCACTAAATCACCCTTTCAAAACACCATAATATCTTAACAAAAAGGATTCTATAAGCAAAATTCATGGTACTTTTCGTAATAAAAAGTTAACCCTTGATATCTATATCAATCTTTAATTACTTTTCGATAAAAAATTTTCCAGGTGCAACTCTATTATAATAACGCAAAAACGGTTTTTGGGAAGCTTCATCAACGGAAATATTGATTACGCCAGCATTTTGAATTTCGCCAACCAAAGCAATTTTAGGTATCTGCAAAACATTCTGGACCAGAGAACGAGAAGCAGTGCCATGAAACACTAATAAAACCGACTCATTTTCATGATTTTTAATTAGGTCATGCCAGAAATCCATTAGTCTGTCTGCCAAATGCTGGTAGGTTTCACCGGTGCAATAATCACTGTAATTTTCTTTGAAATAACCCAGTTCATCAAATACTTGAGGATACTTTGCAATTATTTCGTGAACATCTTTACCATCCCAGTTGCCATAATTCATTTCGGTTAAACGGTCATCAATCAAAATCTCATGTTTACCCTGGTTTAAAATTTCTGCTGTTTCTCGCGCTCTTTTTAAAGGACTGGAATATACATAATCAATCTTGTTAATGTCAAAACTGTCGCGTAGATTTTCGGCTTGTTGTCTGCCTGTTTCATTTAATGGTAAGTTAGTTCCTGAGCCATTTATACCAAAAGTTTTATTAGTGTCCGTTTGGCCGTGACGAACTATATATACGTTTAGCATTTATTTTCTCCTTTACTTTTCATTCAACTCTTTCATTATAGCAAAGTTGATACTAACCGCACTTTTAATCTCCAGAAAAGAAGAAAAAGCGGGCATGATTTTTAGCTATAATTCTGCTCTAGTCGCACCACTTCGTCATAATATTGCAATTCTTCAAAACGATGAACAACACTAATAATGGTGGTCCCTGGTAAATATTTTTTAATCATATCGTAAACAATAGTAATTGTATTCTCGTCTAAGTTACTGGTAAATTCATCCAGTAATAAAATCTGAGGTTTTGCAACAATTGCTCTTAGAAACAAAATTTTTTGTTTCTCACCACCAGATATTTTATTTTTAAAGTCTCCTGGTGTTTTATTGGTTAAATCGGTAACGGAATGAATCAAGGTGGTTAAATTGATTTCTTCAATCAGTTTTAGCAAAATATCAGGTGAAACTTTATTATCAGGGTAACAAATGTTATCCAATATTGAACGGTTGAATAATTGTGCATTTTGCGGCAAGTACATAAGTTGTGGCTTACTGGCAAAAGGCAAAATAATTTGACCAGCTTGTGGCTGATAAAAACCAGTTAACAGTTTAAGTAACGTACTTTTACCAGTGCCGTTAGGTCCTACAAGTGCAGTTATTCTGCCTTTTTTAAACTCTAAGTTCAAATCTTTAAAAACATCTTGTTTCTTTTTGTAAGAATAACTGAGATGTTTGAAGATTATTGCTTTTTTGTTTGAATCAAATTGAACATGTGATGGATACTCAGTTGATTTTTTCCCGTACTCTAATTCCGAGAGGCCAGAACGAATTCTGTTTAAAAATTCTTCAATCGCTAAGTACTGGGTGCCAAAGCCAGACAAATTAACAATAGAATATAGCAGAATTAGGATCAAAGAAAGTGCTTGATTTTCTTTAGTGCCAATTAAACATTGCCCTAAAACCGTAATAATGCAAGCCAAAATCACAATTAAAAATTGCTGGAACAGAGAGGCCTCGTTAGTAATTCTTTGAACCTTGATAAAAGTCTTTTGTTCATCATTCAACATTTTATCCATATTCCGTTCTTCAAAGTCTTTGGAATTAGTTGATAAAATCGTTTCAATGTTACTGTAATAATCAATGATATATTCGTTGACTTTAGAAGCACTTTTAAGCGATGCAGCTACATTATCCCTATTTCGTCTGGCCATCCACACCGAAATCAACATATAACTAATAAAGAATAATAAATACAAAATACCGACAAAGATATTTTGTAGACTTAACATTATTGTATACATAATAAGCATGACAGACATTTGCACTATTACTTCCAGGCCGGATTGCTCCAACTCTCGACATGCAAATGAAACATCTTTAATGTAGCTTTGAACCTTTCCCACTGGTTTATCAGAAAAGTAGCTAAAAGGCTTATTAACTATTGACTCCCATAAAATTTGTTTAGAAAATTTTCTTACAGCCTGAATAAATGAATTATTACAACTGTTTATTAACGGCATCATCATCAATGAGACTGCAAGAGCAAGGACTAACAATATTTGCAAATTTGTACTTAAATGGGCTTGAAATAATGCAGTAATTAAATATGGTTGTGCAAAATACACGGCATAGGCGACAAAAAGAAATACACCAAAAAATACTATTTTTAATATTCCTATTCTGTCAGCTACCTGTCGTAAATATTGCCCAACCATTTTCTTTCCTTTTCAAAATTCTAACTCAAATAAATCAAAACATATTTATCACTAATACGACAATAACTTATTAATTAACTTTAGTCAAAATTGCTTTTAATTCATCTTCTGTATAGTGGTATTTATTGCCACAAAAACTACAAGTCAATTCCGCTCCGTGATCTTCATTTATCATGGCTTCGATTTGACTTTTCTTCATTGTTGCTAAAATCTTGCCATATTTTTCTTTAGAACAATCACACTTGAAGGCAACTTCATCTTTTTCTAAAATCTTACAGTCATCGCCTAGAATCATAGCTGCCAATTTTTCAGGAGTCAAACCAGCTAAAAAAGCACTAGAAAGTGTTGGCAAATTATTGATGCGTGCAATAGTCTTAGTTATTAAACTGTCTGAAGCACCCGGCAATGCCTGCAACATAAATCCACTTGCCTCACCTATAGTATTATTGGGATTAACAAAAACTGACAAGCCAACAGCCGAAGGAATCTGCTCAGATTTGGTTAAATAATATGCAATATCTTCTGCAATCTCACCAGAAACAATAGGTACTTGACCCGTATAGGGCTCTTTTAAGCCCAAATCTTTAGTAACTTCAAGCCATCCTGCACCGACGGCTTTTTTAACATCAATATGACCATTTTCTTTTGGTGGTAAAGCAATATGGGGATTTTTAACATAACCCTTAACAGTTAAGTCTGATTTGGCTGTGACTATCGTTGGACCTACTGGACCATTACCTAAAAGTCTGATCGTCAACTCCTCCTGGTCTGTGAGTTCAGCACCGGCGAGTAAAACACCTGCAAGCAAAGTACGGCCAAGAACAGCGGAAGAAGCTGACCAGGTATCATGCCGAGTTTGTGCTTCTTGAACCAAATCCTTGGCAGTAATCGTTAACAAACGTAAATTTTTAGTCTTATCAATTGCTTTAATTAAATAATCACTCATTTTATTCTCCTAAAAAAATAGAGCCTAAAGTAGGCCCTATTAATTATTATTCTTGAGGATGATCATCTTCACTATGTGAATTATCAGTATCCTTTGAATCTTGCTGATCCTCAGAATCCTTTTCTGACTCAGAAGAATTAAAATCAGATGTTTTTTCTTCTGAATCTAGCTCAGACTCTTTGGGGAATTCAGCTTTTTCTGGATTCTCAGGATTACTTTCTTCTGCTTCCTCATTCTTTTGGGCGGGTGACTCTAGAGAGACATCTCTTTCTTCCTGCGCCTTTTCAGAATTTACAATATTTTCCTTCTGCGATTGGTTTTCTTTCTTTTCCGCAGCAGCCTTAGCTTCTTCATAAGTTGATGCTTTGGATTCGCTTGGATATTCTTGCTCCGTCTTTTCAGGCATCTTGCCAGTTGTGTACAGAGACATAATCTGCTTTTCATCTAAAGTTTCATACTTAAGTAAAGCTTCAGCTATAATGCGGTGTTTTTCACGGTTATTTTTAACAATTTCAACTGCTTTAGCGTGGGCTTCATCAAGTAATTTCTTAACCGCCTCGTCAATTTTAGCTGAAGTTGCCTCACTATAAGGTTTAAAACCATAAGGATTAGTTTCGCCCTCTTTTTCAAGTTCAACCATTCCTAATGAGTCGGTCATTCCGTAATTAACCACCATGCTGTGGGCAATCTGTGTGGCTTGTTCGAAGTCGTTAGAAGCACCGGTTGACTGGTCTCCAACTACAACCTCTTCACCAGCACGACCACCCATCAGACCAACGATTTGTTCCATTAACTGTTTCTTAGTTAGCAGGAACTGATCATCTTTAGGCAACATCAAATTATAGCCACCTGTTCTGCCGTGAGGCACAATAGTGACTTTACGCACCGTTCTTGAATCACTAAGCACTAAACCACAAATGGAGTGACCAGCCTCGTGAAAGGCAACTCTGCGTCTTTCCTTTTGGGAAATCAAGCTGTTTCTCTTAGCAGGACCCGCAATGACACGGTCTTCAGCTTCATCCAAATCTGCAGCAGTAATATTATTACCGTTGCGTCTGGCTGCAAGCAGTGCAGCTTCATTAAGTAAGTTAGCTAGGTCTGCACCAACAAAACCTGGTGTTTGACGAGCAATTTCCTTTAAATCAACATCATCAGCCAAAGGCATATTCTTAGCGTGAACACGTAAAATTGCTTCACGGCCTCTAACATCAGGTGTACCAACTAAAACTTTTCTGTCGAAACGACCTGGGCGCAAAAGAGCTGGATCCAGTACGTCAGAACGGTTAGTAGCTGCAATAACAATAACGCCTTCGTTACCTTCAAAACCGTCCATTTCAACCAGTAATTGGTTCAAAGTCTGTTCACGTTCATCGTTGCCGCCGCCACTGGCGTTACCACCACGTCTGCGTCCAATAGCATCAATTTCATCTATGAAAATAATACTTGGTGCGTTTTTCTTGGCATTAGTAAACAAGTCACGTACACGACTGGCACCAACACCGACAAACATTTCAACAAAGTCCGAACCTGAAATTGAGAAGAAGGGAACATTTGCTTCTCCCGCTACGGCACGAGCCAACAATGTCTTACCAGTACCCGGAGGACCCTCAAGTAAAACACCTGAAGGTATCTTAGCGCCTAACTTGGTAAATTTAGCCGGATTCTTTAAGAATTCAACCACTTCTACCAGTTCCTGCTTTTCTTCCTCTTCGCCGGCAACATCAGAAAAGCGCACTTTATTCTTCTTGGGATCCTCAGGTTTAACATGAGAACGACCAAAATTCATAATTCCGCCGTTGCCGCCTCGGCCTCCGCCACTTTGACTGACCATCATCCAAAGCATAACTATGAAAAGAATGGTCGGCACAAGCATGACAATAGTCGAGATCCAGTTTCCAGATTGTGACTCACCCTGAGTCGTCATCTTAGTACCGCTCTTTTGAGCTAGTCTTTGCACGTTGGATACGCTGGAATCATTTTGTAGCATCGTAGTGGAAAACCGTGTTACTTTTGATCCTGAATTGCCATTAAAAAAATCAAAATTACTATCTGACTGGTTTTTACTTTCTTGTGTTTCTTTATAGCTACCTGAAACAGTATAAACACCATTTGCAGGTTGAACATTAAAGTTTTTAACTTTTCCCTTGCGCAAATCACTTACAAATTCAGAGTAACTAATATTCTCACTGCTACCAGAATTATTTGATCCGCCAATTGCCCAGTTGATTCCTCCTATTAAAAGCAGGAAAACAACTATATAGAATAAACCGTTTGAAAACAGCCGATTCCGGTTATTTTTCATATAAAACCTCCGCAAAGTTTCTAGAGATATACGAATAAAAGTTTATCACAAATTTCATCTGTACTCTAATAATTTAAAAATTTTTATCAATTATCTTCATATAAATAAAAGCATTTTTCACCAGAACTCACTTGTTGATTAGAATAAGTCTGTTCAATGAAAACAACTTTATCACCGTCATAAATAGTCAAACAATATGGCCGCAATATATTTGGAATACCACTTTGAGCAAACTTTTTCTTACTCTTTACGTGGCTGCCATCTTTTAATAAAAGCTTTGTTCCGGGTAAAATTGACCCTGTGGTTAATTGCTTTTTATTAGTTGCCCCAAAACTTCCAAGCAATTTATAGGGTTTGTCTGCTTTTAAAGAAAGCAAAAACTTACGCTTATTAAATGAAATTTTTTGATCGAGAATAATTTCTTTATTTGCTGGCCTAGCTGGCAACTGTTTAAAAAGATAAAAAAAGCCTTGATAAACAAGTAACGTATAATTCGCCAAATTTTGATTGACCCGCTCCTGCCAGGTCTGCCATATAAAATGTTGCCAAAAAGCCTGCTTCTGCTCACTATTTAACTCTTTGAGAGCACTAGTTTTTAGACGGTATGCTACATTTAAAAATTTTTCAGGCTGGTCAACTTGAGCAAATCTTTCATCAGCGATTGCTGTCAGCAAACTAACCTCTTTACTAAATCTAAGAGCATTTTGACCAATTTGCTTATTTTCTTTTTTTAATAAAGGAATTACATGATGACGCAACTTGTTGCGCAAAGTATCATCTTCATTATTAGTTTGATCGATTACGTATGGTATGTGGTTCTTTTTATCATATTCTAATAAATCAGCTTTTTGGACATTCAAAAGAGGCCTTAGCAAAGTCATTCCCTGCATTTTGCTAATTGCCTTCAAGCTGTTCATTTCACTAGGATTACCAGAGCGAATAAATTTAAGTAGAATATTTTCAAGCAAGTCATCCATATGATGTGCCGTTAGTAAATAATCTCCCTGATAATTGCGCATTATTTTAACTAAAAAATCATAACGATATTTTCTGGCAGCAGCTTCAACGCCAACTATAGGTTGTAAACATTTAGGCCATTTTTCATTAATTAACTCGATACTTTTATTTTGACAATATGCAGAAATTACTTTTTCTTCTTTAAAAGAGTCAAGCCGAAGTTGATGATCCAAATGAGCTGCCAGCAGTCTAAAACGGTATTGCTCCTTTATTTGGTATAACAAATCTAATAAAGCTAATGAATCTGGTCCACCACTAACTGCAACTACAAGGGTTTTAGCAGCCAGCGGCAAATGATTTACCTTAAAAAAGTCATCAATCCGCATAACTGACCAAATCTTGTTCTAATTTTTTTATTTCTTTTTGGGCGTCAATCACAGTTTGCGTTAAAGTCTTGGTAAAATCTGCCATTTTGGTATCAGAAAAAGGGTTAGTATGATCAATTAAATCCGGATCATTAACCCTCATTCTCGAAAGGGCGATTTTGCCTTTATAATTATGAAGAACAACTACGCGAATCTGTTCTCCAACACGATAATTATTCCTTTCTCGCAACCAATTATTGTTAAAATCACTATGATTAATTAGTCCTGTTTGATGGTGCGAAAGAGTGACAAAGATGCCTAAGTCACTAATATTATTGATAATACCTGTAACCCTCTGTCCAACTTGATATTTCATTAATTATTGTTTTTTCCTTCAGGTAAATTGTAAATTGTTTCGTTTGGCTTAGAGTACAAAAATTTAGAACGAACCAGTTTAGCCACGTAATCACTATCCTTCAAGTCATTGCGCTTAGCTAATAAAACTTGTTTTTGATTATTTATTTTCTTCAATTCCTTCTTAGAAGTCCGCACTTGACTGTTAATATGTTCTGTCTGAGAGTGCGTAACGCCAATCTGTACTCCTAAAAACGCAAAAATAGCAACGAAAAACGCAACAATGCGATTACGTCTTACACGGTGGACTTCTTTTGCTCTTTTTTCTTGTTTACGCTTCAGACGAGCCAGTTGCTCCTCCGGACTAACTGAATTGTATATACGTGGACCGTTCATAATTTTGACCTCTACTACCAAAAACAAATACTATTTTAATTATAACAAGACCACCTATAAATGTCATTAAAGACCAAACTAATTTATTAATTCATATAATTCACTGGCTTCTGCTTTTTTAGTAGTTTCTTTAATTGCACAAACCTTAGCTTTTACCTGTTTAGAACCATAACCTACTTCGATAATATCGCCAATCTTAACGTCATAACTGGATTTAACCACGTGATCATTTACCTTAATTCGACCCTGATCAGCCATTTCTTTAGCTATCGGACGCCTTTTAACTAGTCTGGAAACTTTTAAAAATTTATCAATTCTCATTTTTTCTCCTATCTTTGAATAATATCACTGGCAGCTGTCATAAAAGTAATTAAATTAGTAAACAATTGTCTCTGATGCAAATTATCAGGAAGTTCCAACAACACAATCAGCCTGTTAGCCGGAGAAAGATTGATTTTTGCTTTAAATGAAACATGTTCAAGAGCCTTAAAAATATTAGGTCCCTGTAATTCTTTTGAAGCTTCTAATCCAAATTCAACTTTTACCTGCTGGTTATTAATTTTGGTAATATTTCTGACCTGTGCTAAATCTGCTTCAGCCTTTAACTGTGAAATTGCCAGTAAATTTTCGACCGGTTCAGGATAATTACCAAAGCGATCAATTAACTCATCTTTAATTTGCTCGATATCAGCAGGACTGGCAGATTTAATTTTCTTATAAAATTCGATTTTTTCTTCTTGATCACTAATATATTTTTCTGGAATATATGCTTCAAGTCCCATATCAATTTCAGCGTTGCTCTTTCTGACTTTCTTTTTGTTTTTCCGATTTTTAATTGCATCAGAAAGCATTTGTGAATACAGATCATATCCGACACTGTCAATAAAGCCATGCTGCTCTGCTCCAAGCATATTGCCAGCTCCACGAATTGACAAATCACGCATAGCAATTTTGAATCCTGATCCAAGTTCGGTAAAATCACGTATGGCATCCAACCTTTTTTCTCCAATTTCTGTCAGAACCTTATTGGGCTGATATAAAAAATAAGCGTATGCCAAGCGGGCGCTACGACCAATTCTGCCACGCAACTGGTAAAGCTGACTTAAGCCATAATGATCTGCATTTTCAATTAACATGGTATTGACATTCGGCATGTCTATTCCGGTTTCAATGATGGTAGTTGTAACCAAGATATCAAATTCTCTATTTAAAAAACGATACAGAATATCTTCCATTTGGTTTTTACTCATACGGCCATGAACACTGACAATCCTGGCTGTAGGCATGAGAGCTTCGAGTTCCAGCACAACATCATCAATGTCACCAATACGGTTGTGTAAATAGAAAACTTGTCCTCCACGCTGAATTTCCCGCAGACAGGCTTGCTTAACAACGCTTGGTATTTGTTCCATTACATAGGTTTGAATCGGATAACGATTGGACGGCGGAGTTTCCATAACTGATAAATCCCTCACACCAATCATTGACATGTGCAGCGTACGAGGAATCGGTGTTGCAGTCAGCGTTAAAACATCGATGTTGGTTTTCAGTTCTTTAAGCCTCTCTTTGTGCTTTACGCCAAATCTTTGCTCTTCATCAACAATGAGTAAGCCTAAGTCTTTGAACTTAACATCTTTTGACAATAATCTATGCGTTCCAACCACTAGATCAATCTTGCCATTCTTTAAACCTTCAGTAATTTTTTTGGCTTCAGCTGGAGTTTGAAAACGGGATAAAACAGCATAATTGACGGGGAAATTTTTAAACCGGTCTTGGATAGTTTCATAATGTTGCTGTGCCAAAATTGTTGTAGGTACCAAAAAGGCAACTTGCTTGTTATCTTCAATCGCTTTAAACGCTGCTCTTAAGGCTACTTCAGTTTTACCAAAGCCAACATCACCCACAAGTAGCCTGTCCATCGGCCTTTCTTGTTCCATGTCATGTTTGATTTCCTTAATTGAACGCAGTTGGTCCGGAGTTTCGACATAAGGAAAAGCATCTTCAAACTGCCGTTGCAAATCATCGTCTTTTGAAAAAGCAAAGCCCTTTTCCGCTTCTCTTTTGGCATACAAATCTATTAATTCATCGGCAATATCTTCGACCTTAGATTGAACTCTACTCTTGGTCTTTGCCCATTCACTACCACCTAGCTTGTTAACATGTGGTCTTTTGCCTTCAGAAGCAACATATTTTTGCACTAATTTCAGCTGGTCAGCGGGAACAAATAATTGATCACCATGTTGGTAGGTAATAGTAATATAGTCTCTTTTGACACCATTATTTTCTAAAGTTTTTATACCTTCAAAGCGGCCAATTCCATGATTAACGTGAACAACATAGTCGCCTGGTTTCAATTCAGTATAACTGCGCAGTCTTTGGGCATTTTCCATGGTTTTAATACGGCGACTGTGGTGCGTTACTTTGTTAAAAAGTTCTCGTTCAGTTAAATAAACCAGATTATTATTGGGTAAATTAAAGCCGCTGGCAAACTCGCCAACCACAATTTGCGTTTGCTTCTCGACTAGGTCATCTGGCTTAACAATTGCCACATCCATGCCAAACTCAGCCATCGTCTGACTAATTTGTTTTGCCCTCTTATTATTATCTGCCTGCAAAATTACCGTTTGTTGTTTTTTCTGATATGATTCTATTTCAGACTTGATAAGAGGCATCTGACTGAAAAACTGTTCAGGTTCTCTTGTCTGCCAGTCAAATAATTGCCCTAGTTTAACGCGACCAATACTGCGTTGAAATAATGAAAAATAAAGGTGACTATGTTTATCTTGTGACCAATTTTTATGAAAATCACTGTGCAGCTCTTGTCCTGGTATCATAGCTCCAGTTTTTAGTTCATCAGCAATAAAACCGGCATTCTGTTCATCTACTGTTTTAACAGCCTGCTCAATTAACGGCCAGTCATCAAGCATAACCAAGCCAGAACTTGCTAAATAATCAAGTAGATTATCAGGATTATCAATCAGAAAGTCTGTTAAAAAAGTGTAGTTTTGAGGTAATGAACCGCTATTTAATTCGTCTAAGGACTCCGCAAAATGTTCCTTAACTTCCTTTTCACCAGCAGGAGAATCTGCCATAGCTTTTGCTATCTTCTGTGCAGCACGTTTAAAATTATCAGCGGCAAAAACGCGATCTTGAGCAGCAGTAACGACTATTTTATCAATCTGCTTTTGGCTTCGTTGACTGGCTAAATCAAATTCTTTAATAGTGTCAATTTCGTCACCAAAAAATTCAATTCTGACAGGATTTTCGCGGTCAAGTGGGTAAACATCTAGAATATCTCCTCGTAATGCAAATTCGCCAGGTTTAGCTACCAGATTTTCGCGGCGAAAGCCTACCTGCACAAACCAATTAGTCAGTTCAGCTAAATCAAATTCTTTTTCGGGCTCAAACTCCCGTCTTGCTGCTTGGTATTCTTGCGGTTTAGACAATTTATACTGTAAGCCCTGCGGAGTAGTAATTACGATGCCCTGGTTCTGACTCAGCAAAAAGTTAAGCGCCTGAATACGACTACTTAATTCATCAGGCGAAGTAACTGCCGTTTGAGTCGCTATCGATGCATCTACTGGAAAAATTTGCACACTGTCTTCAGGCATAATTGCATTGAGTTCACTATAAAGTTTTTGAGCCTTATTTTCATTTTCTTCCAATACCACCAACGGCTTTTGCAAAGTTTCAACTATTTGGCACAAAAGCAAATCAAAAGCACCGGCATTGGCTCCGGTGATCAAAGAATTTTTGGTGTTGCTAGTATTAGCAATAAAATTTATCAGATCATGATCTTTTTCTATAATGTTTGTTAAACGCATTTTAATTATATTTATTCATTAAATATTGTGTGCTTTTGCCAGCAATAAAGTCAGTTATGACTTCACTGGCTGTATCAAAAGCTTCATCCATCAACTGTTTTTGTTCAGTATTAAACGGTGATAAAACCCAGGAGACCACACTAGCTTCTGTTACATTTGCTGGATGGCGAATGCCAATTTTCAGTCTGTTAAAATTATTGGTGCCTAGATCACGAATAATACTCTTAATACCATTATGACCTCCGGATTTGCCATTTGCACGAATACGGATTTTACCTAGTGGCATGTCCATATCATCATGAACGATCAAAATGTCCTGGGGCTCTACTTTAAAGAAATGGGCAAATTGGGCTACAGATCTGCCCGAATCATTCATAAAAGTTTGTGGTTCAAGTAAAATCACCTCAATTCCCGCTATTTTTTGTTTAGTATACTTACCTTCAAACTTTGCTCTCTCCAAATTTAAAGAGTTTTTTTGTAAAAAGTGATCTAAAGCCATAAAGCCTGTATTATGTTTTGTTCCATCATATTTTTTGCCTGGATTACCTAGACCTGCTATAATTTTCATTTAACTTCCCCTTATTTATAGTCTTATTAATGATAGCACAATCAATCGGTCTGATTTCCATAAAGACTATTACACTTTGATTTCATTGATTAATTAGGCTTTTTAATTTGTACGGCAAGTGCTAAAATCAATTTGAATAATGTTTTTCTTTTAATTTTCATTTAATCTAATTTTTTCATTTATATGATATAATCGTTTAGATTATTTTTACAACGGAGGCAGTTTAATGCTAATCAAATCTTTGGTTATTAAAAAAGATTATTTAACCACAGTCAACGAACACGCTACGCTTGAAGAAGCTTTAAAAACTTTGGAAGATTCTGGATTCCGATGTGTGCCAATCTTGGATGACACTGGCACAATTTTCCGTGGTAATATTTATAAAATGCATATCTACCGCCATAAATCTCAAGGTAAGGATATGAATTTGCCAGTTACCTACTTATTAAAAAATGCCACTAAAACTATCAAGGTTAATTCGCCTTTCTTTAAAGTTTTCTTCACAATTAAGGACTTGCCTTACATTTCAGTGTTAGACGAAGAGAACAAATTCTATGGTATTTTGACGCACTCAAGATTGCTCGATATGTTATCAGATGCCTGGAATATTAAAAATGGGTCGTATGTCCTCACTGTTTTAACAGATAATTCAAGGGGTAATTTAGCAAAAATGAGCAAAATTATCAGTAAGTACTGTGCAATAGCGGGTGTAATGAGCCTGGACGCACGTACTGCTGGTAAAACAGATAATGCTGTAAGACGTATTTTATTTACATTACCTGCTGGGCTCACCGAAGACGTTTTAAAAGAAATCGTTAAACGTCTTGAAAAGAAAGGTTATGTTGTCGCTGAAATTGAAGACTTACAGGCCGGTATGACCCTTATGAGTGATGAAAATCCTGGTGTTTACATTAACCAAGACGAAAGCAATTAATTTTTGCTACTATAAAAGCACATCGAGACGATGTGCTTTTATTTATTGTCAATTATAATATTTTCTTGGCAAACGATCATCTAGTAAACAAGCAACTTCATAATGAATGCTGTCAACATAGTCAGCAGCTTTTTTGAGAGAATTTGGCGCTACCGGATCATTTGATATCAAAACTACTTTAGTTCCTACTGCCATTTCATATGGCAATTGCACCATTAACTGATCCATGCAAATGCGACCGACAATAGGACAGTATTCAGAACCAACTTTAATTTTAAAACCCTGAAATTTGCGAATAAAACCATCAGCATAACCTACTGGAACTGTACCAATAATTTGATCCTCGTCAGCAATGTAAGTTGAGCCATAGCCCACTCCCTGACCTTTATGAATAGTATGAACTTGTACCAGTTCACTGACAAAAGACATAGCCGGCTTTAACTTAATTGCTGTTTTTAAGTCAGGGCTTGCAGGATTCGAAGACGGATTCAGACCATATATGCCAATACCAAAACGAACCAGATCACTATGAACTTTTTTATCAAAAACACTGGCTGCAGTGTTGTCTACATGAATCCATTTGGGTTTTATTTTCAACAATTTTTTAAAGTGGTTAAAGCGCGTGACTTGTCCTTGAAAATATGAATCATCACTACTGTCTGCGGAGGCAAAGTGCGTAAACAGCCCTTCAACATCAAAATTGGAATTATTCAATAAAAAATCATTTGCGGCAATAAATTCATCATCTTCACTAAAACCAATGCGTCCCATCCCGGAATCTATTGCCAAATGAACTTTTAGTTGCAGCTTGTCTTGAATCAAGTTAGATTCGGCTTTTCTGAGCCATTTTAAATCAGGCACAGTTAATGAGACGCCATTCACAGCTGCAAGTGAGGCATACTTTGCGGGCGTAACGCCCAACACCAAGATCGGCTGGACAATTCCGGCTTGCCTTAATTCCAGAGCTTCATCTAAAATAGCAACGCAAAAGCCGCTGGCACCTGCCTTAACCGCTTCTTGAGCTACTCTTACTGCACCATGGCCATATGCATTTGCTTTAACAACGGCAAACAATTTTTGTCCCGGTGCCAAATGTTTAATTTCTTCTTGAATATTTTGTCTTATTGCAGCTAAATCGACACACACAGCTGCAGGTCTATGAATTCCAGGTACCATTTCTTACTTCTCCAAAACAATCAATGTAACTATCTCATGCCGATCATGAGTAATACTAGGAAAAATCTTGCCGGCAAATTTAGGCGAGCTTGTGACTGGATGACCTACTTTATCCCATAAAGTTTCAACATCTTGCAGACCCACTTCTTTGCCAAAGCCTGTTCCTAGTGCTTTAACAAACGACTCCTTAATAGAAAAGCGGCCACCTAAATATTCTACTTTGCGTCTGCCTGCTAGTTTTTGGTATTGGGCAAATTCTTTTGGGGTCAAAACTTTGCGGGCAAAATTATCCCCTTTGGCTACTATTTTTTTAACTCGTTCAATTTCAACAGCATCAATGCCAACTCCAACGATCATTTTCTTATCCTCATAATAATAAAATTATATTAGCAAAAAAGAGTTGTAAACTGTCACAACTCTTTTTTAGTAAAAACATTAACCTTTTTTATTTTTAATAATAAAATTTCTGCCATTACCGGAGCGGCGAGAATGGCCTCCACGATAATTGCCACGGCTGCGGTTACGATCACCACGATAGCCACCACGACTATTTCTGCCATGACTATAGCGACCGCGGCCACCACGACCATTACCCTTATACGGCAATGGTTTTTCAGAACTAATTTTGACCTCAACATTTGAAGAATCTTTTGACAAATTCTTCAGAAAAGCAGATACCAAATCAACGGCTGAATAATTTTCTAATAATTCATTGGCATCATCAGTATATTTAGATAGGTCATCTTTCATGATGTCTTCAATCTTAGATTTAGCCACTTTAAGTTGGCCCCTTAAAGCTTGATCATCAGATGGCGGACGCAAAGGAGTCATCTTTTTCTTGGTTAATTGCTCTATTGTACGCATATAACCAATTTCATTTGGCGTAACAAAAGTGATTGAACTACCATTTTGTCCAGCACGACCGGTACGACCGATGCGGTGAACATAAGAGTCGGGGTCTTGCGGAATATCGTAATTATACACGTGAGTAACGCCTGAAATATCAAGGCCACGTGCAGCCACGTCTGTGGCGACTAAAATATCCAGTTTACCAGCACGAAACCTTTTTAAGACAGTAATTCTGCGAGCTTGGGTCAAATCACCGTGAATTCCCGCTGCATTGTAACCGCGAGCCTGAAGACCCCTGGTAACTTCGTCAACTCGCCGTTTAGTTCTAACAAAGACAACCGCCAGGTCTGGGCTTTCAACATCAATCAAACGACACATGATGTCAAATTTTTCTGAATCTTTTGCCCGGACAAAGTACTGGTCAATTAAATCGGCAGTTAACTCTTTAGTTTTAATCCGGACAATTTCCGGATTATGCATGAACTTTTCACTAATGTTCAAAATCGGTTTAGGCATCGTCGCACTAAACAATAGTGTCTGTTTCCGGTTTTTAACATAGCCTAAAATACTTTCAATGTCTTGGATAAAACCCATGTCCAGCATTTCATCAGCCTCATCTAAAACAATGGTATTAACATTTTCTAAATCAATTGTCTTGCGCTTTAAGTGGTCAAGTAATCTTCCCGGTGTACCTACTAAAATCGCAGGCACATGATTTTTAAGTGAACGAATTTGCCGTCCAATATCAGCGCCGCCGTAAACAACTTGCACGCGAGCATTCTCATCGCGACCCAGTCTGAAAAGTTCTTCCTGAGTTTGAATGGCCAATTCACGAGTAGGTTCAATAATTAAAGCCTGAATTACCTTATTATGTTTATCTAAGTTCTGCAAGATAGGCAGCGCAAAGGCCGCAGTCTTACCAGTACCCGTCTGAGCTTGACCAATTACATCCCTGCCTGCTAAAGCCAGAGGAATTGTTTGTTCCTGTATTGGTGTTGCCTCTTCAAAGCCTGAGCGCTTAATTGCTTTTAAAAGCTCATCTTTTAATCCTAATTCTGAAAATTTCACTAAATTCTCCTTATCTAAGCCGTTTTACCACTTTTTCCAGGTGCATCCCATGCGAACCCTTTAAAACAACAATGTCATTCGGCTTAATATCATTTCTTAAATCTGAAACCATGTGTTGCATTTGTTCTGGGGTATAATAATGCAAATTCTCTGGTTTATACTTTTCTTTAAGTGCATTTGCCAGATTTTTCATTTCTGTACCAAACAAATAAACTTCATTAATTACCTGCGGGTCAAGACAATCTGCCAGCCCAGCGTGAAGTTTGGCAGATCTTTGGCCTAATTCTAACATATCACCCAAAACGGCGATCCTGCGACTTCCAGCTGGAACCTGGATCTGACCAAAACTGGTTATCACGGCACGCACAGCAGTAGGATTGGAATTATAAACGTCGCTCATAATATCTTCTCCCACATCGCCCTTTTCCCATTCCATTCTATCCGCTGTCGGAGTGAACTTTTCTAAGGCTGTGGCAATTTCTTCATCACTTTCACCAAAATGCCTGCCAACACAAAGAGCCGAAAGTGCATTAGAAACATTATGTTTGCCAATCATAGGAATAGTAAATTTATGAGCAGAATTATTAATCGTAAAAGTAGCATGATGCTTGTAACTGCGATAACCTGTTGCATAAACTGTATCATTTTTTGCAAAACCAAAGGTAACTTTTGCTTGTGGTATTTTTGCTGCCCGTTCACGTAAAAGCGGTTCATCCCCGTTATATATGAACTCACCATCTTCTCGTAAGAAATCGGTAATTTCCATCTTGGCATCAGCAATTCCAGCACGAGAGCCTAAAAATTCAATATGAGCCTCACCAATCATTGTAATGACCGTGACATCAGGGCGAGTCAGTTTAGATAGTTGATGAAGTTGCCCTGCATGATCCATACCCATTTCCAAAACCAAGATTTCGGTATTTGGTTTCATATCTAAAATTGTCATGGGTACGCCAATTTCATTGTTAAAGTTAGCAGCAGTTTTATGCACATTAAACCTTTTCGCTAAAACTGCTGCTGTCATATCTTTGGTCGTAGTCTTACCATTTGAACCTGTAATGGCAACTACAGTAGGATTGACTTTATTTAAATAATATTGGGCCAGTTGCTGCATACTGCTTAATGGATCGTCCACTTCTAAAACTGCAATATTGTCGGGTTTATTGGGATGACCCTTCTGCCATAATGTAGCACTTGCACCGTTACTAATTGCGCTGCTGATAAAATCATGACCGTCTCTTTCGCCCTTTAGTGGGACAAATAATCCACCAGCGGCAATTTTTCTAGAATCAAAGGCAACAGAAGTAATAACGGTCTGATCGTTGCCTTCACACTTTGAATTTATTGCTTTGGCTATCTCTGCCAGTTGCATTTTCATCTTTTTATCTCCTAGCCGAAAAGAGTTTTTGCTGAAGCAGTTAATTATACTCCTTATTTATGTAGTATAACAATTAGGCTTTACATAAAAAAGCAGCCCCAATGGGACTGCCTTCCACCAGATTGAAGATATTACTTGTTGTTCATGCCATACTTCTTGTTGAACTTTTCGATTCGACCATCGGCCTGAGCAAACTTTTGCTTGCCAGTATAGAATGGGTGAGAATCCGAAGTAATTTCAACACGAATCAATGGGTAAGTTTTACCTTCATAATCCACTGTTTCTTTGGACTTTAATGTTGAGCCAGCAACAAATTTAGCACCAGTTGCTGAATCCATAAAGACTACTTGTTGGTAATCTGGATGAATACCTTGTTTCATATTTATTACTCCTTTGCCATGACTCCTATTGCAAGTCATAGATTAATCGATTAACGTTTAATACCTTAACATTTTTAATAGTAAAATTCAAGACTTATTTATTATAGCAGCAGAGTTAATTTAAAACAATGTCGATTGGTTTAACTTCCTTGCCAAAATATGGTTTGAGTTCTTTATTATAGTCATCTGTGAAGAACTTTTTGTCTGCCAATCTAGTGATTTCTTTATTAGTCCAGTTTAAAAGTGACTTATTCCCTTGTTTAACTGCGGGGGCAATAAATTGATTAGGACCAATGTTTTTAATTCCGACTGTATAATTAGGATTCTTTTTGACCCAGGCATAGAGATATGAATTGTCATCCGCTAAAGCGACAGCACGTTTGTTTTTAAAAGCGTTGAACTGCTGCGTTTTGGAATCAAATTTCAGTAAATCAACTCCGCCTTTTTTTGTGAAGTAATTTTCTGCTGTTGTGCCCTTATTAACAATTAAATTTTTGCCCTTTAACTGTTTGGCACTTGTAATCGAAGCACTCTTAGGTGAAATAACCCCAACGGATACTTTCATGTATGGTTTTGCAAAATCAACGACTTGTTTACGTTCTGGCGTTTCAGTAAAATTGGCTAAAACAATATCGGCCTTATTCGAATTTAGGGTATCAACACGATTATTGGCATTTACTTGGATAAATTTAACTTTAACACCCATATCCTTAGCCATTTGGCGAGCAAGACGAACGTCGTAGCCTACGCGATTACCATTGTCATCAACCCAACCATATGGCGGTAAATCGCCAAATACGGCAACTCGTAACGTGCCCCGCTTTTTAATTGCGCTCACGCTGCTGTCATTAGCGTTGCTACTTTTATTATTGGTTGACTTAATGCCAAAAAAAGCTGCTACTGCAATTATCAAGACAATTAAAATGGTGATGATAATATTTCTATTTTTATTTTTCTGCATTATTTTCTCCTTAAAAATCCATACTTGTTAAGAAAGCGCGTGCCCTATCTGTTTGGGGATGCTTAAAAAATTCTTTTCCCGGCGTGTTTTCTAAAATTTTGCCATTTTCAAGAAATAAAACCTGATCTGCTACTTGACGCGCAAAATTCATTTCGTGGGTCACAATAATCATCGTCATATGATCGACTTGGGATAAGTCAGTCACAATTTGTAAAACTCCTCGAACCATTTCGGGATCAAGAGAAGCTGTAACTTCATCAAACAGCATTATTTCAGGATGCATGGCTAACGCTCTAACAATAGCAATTCTTTGCTTTTGTCCACCAGACAATTCACGGGGATAAGAATTAACGTACTTTTCTAGTCCAACTCGTTTTAGCAGCTTTAAAGCTTCTTTTTTAACTTCATCTTCAGCTCTTTTTTGCACCTTTACTGGCGCTAACAAAATATTTTCAAGAACCGTAAAATTGGGAAATAAATCATAACTTTGAAAAACCATGCCAATTTTTTGGCGTAACTCTTGCCAGTTTTTGGCAGTGGCTGCAATTTTCTCACCCTTAAAATAAATTGCACCACTCTTGAAATCTTCTAAACCATTTAAGCATCTGATTAGCGTACTTTTGCCAGAGCCGGAAGGTCCTAATAATGTCAAAACTTCGCCTTGATGAAGGGTGAAACTAATATCATGCAAAGCCTGCCAATCGCCATAAAACTTATTTAAATGTTCAACTCGTAAAACTTCTTTTGTCATTTGCCTCACCTATTCTGCTTTGCCGCTAACCGTTTAGACCATTTTGATAACGGATAATCTATTATGAAATACAGGAAGAAAATCAGACCATAAATCCAAAAAACGGCTGTCGGGTATTTTTGATTGTTAGCTTCAATAATCTGTTGGCCAATAGCAATCACGTCCATGATGCTGATCATCATTAATAAAGAGGTCGTTTTGATTACTCTTGTTGCCAGATTAATAGTTGCCGGTAGTTCCAATTGCACAGCTTGAGGTAATAAGACATAGCGCAAGAGTTGCATTCTGCTTAAGCCCAGTGCCAAGCCCGATTCTTTTTGCACAAGTGGAACTGATTCAAGTGCGCCACGAACAATGTCGCTAAATTCAGCTGCAACCCATAAAGAAAATGCTAAAACCGCCATCCAACTGGCTGGCCAATTAATATGAAAGGAACGTGGCAAAATATAATAGAACAAGAAGAGTAATACGATTGTTGGAACTATTCTAAAAAATTCCAGATACAGTCGTAAAATGAAGCGCATTATTTCATTAGGTAAAGTCCGCAATATTCCTAAAAGCGTACCCAAGATTAAGCCAATTATTAAGCTAACCCCAGCAATCCAAACGGATGTCCATAAGCCTTGCAAAATTCTACTGAAGTTATTACCGGTAAACAAAACATTAATCGCCGAATGTGCCATAGCGAACCTTCCTTTCTAAATAATTTAAAAGTAAAATAACCGGAATCAGAATAATGGCATAGGCTATAACCAACACCAGTAGATATTCATTGGAACGGTAATACAGCCCGATCAAGTCCAAAGCAGTGTTAGTCAGCTCGGGAATTGCAATGACCGAAAAAATTGATGTCTCTTTGATTAAGAAAATCACGTTAGCCGTTAAGGCTGGCATACTCAAAGCAAAACCTTGTGGAAAGACCACATAACGTGCTAATTGCAAGTTATTCATCCCTAGGGCTTTGCCATCATCAATTTGACTTGGACTGACCCCGGCAAAACCGCCTGTAAAGCCTTCAGCCATGTATGCTCCACCCAAGAATACCAGACCGATAATCCCGCAAGTTTGAGCCGACATTTTTAAGCCAATGACTGGAAAAGCATAATACAGAAAAAATAATTGGATCAATAAAGGTGTATTTCGTGCCAATTCCACATAGGCTGTGACTATTTGATGCAAAACGGGCACTTTAAAATACCGCACTAAACTGCAAAAAATACCCACGAGGATTGAGCACACAATTCCCACACACGATAGCCAAAGGGTCAACTCAAAGGCTTTCAAAAAAATAGGCAAACTCTGTGTAATTATCTGCCAACTCATTTTTTACCTCCCACTTTTAAGTAGACGACCTGATCTAAGAGTTAGAGAATCAAGAAGTCAGAAAAACAAAAAATCTACGAATCAGATTTATTCGCAGATTTAAATGCCATAATTGCTAACACCATCGCAACAAGTGAAAAACTAAGTTCCAACTACTTTTATTAGGAATCACTGTTATTTTCCCTTTTATAGTCAGACTTGCCTACTTCTTATTTTCACTTCCTTTTTGTTAGCAACTATAAGTGTCTCTAATGCTATGCGTTTACTTACTTTTTGTCAATTACTTTGCTTAATATTACTTTCATTTTTCCAATTTTTGTTAACAAAAAACGCGCTTAGTCAAGCGCGTTTTAATTATAATGTACCTTTTTTAAGCCTGTGATTTTTCCTTAATTGCTGCAGCAGACTTTTGCAATAATTCTTCTTCTGCCGCAGTTAATTGTAAATCAATCTTGCGGACAATTCCCTCGCGGCCAACAATTGCTGGATAAGACATATATGTACCGTATTTCTCTTGGTAACTAGAAACAGGCAATTCTGTCCGAGAATCTGTCAAAACAGCACGAACAATTCTAACGCCAGCAGCGGAAACTCCATAGTTAGTGTAATGCTTACCCATAAAAACAGTTTGACCACCGAATCTAATTTCATCCTCAAGGTCACTTGGTTGCCATGATTCATTCTTAGCCAGTTCAGTTATAGGTTTTTCGAATACTTTTACAGTTGACCAGGCAGTAAATTGCGAATTACCATGTTCACCTAGTGCAAAGCCACTTACAGAACGAGGGTCAACGTTAAACTTTTTAGCAACCACTTTCTTCATTCTTGCTGTATCAAGCAAAGTTCCAGTTCCTATTACATGTTCTTTTGGTAAACCTGTTAGTTGCTGATAAAGACTGGTAATTGCATCTACCGGATTGGAAATAACAAGCAAAATTCCGTTGAAGCCGCTATTTTTAATAGACTCTGTAATCGGACTCAGCTGTTTTTTATTATATTCCAATTCCTGAAAACGATCGCCTTGTGTTTCTAAAGATATTTTGCCTAAAGTGCTAATGACAATGTCGGCATCTTTCAATGCGTCATAGTCATTAACAATAATGTTGGCATGATTTGGCAAATTAGCCATAGCATCCTCAAAATCAATTGCGTCAGCTTTGACTTTGCCTTCATTAACGTCGATCATTACCAAGTCATCGACTAATCCTGAAATTATTAACTCGTGAGCAACAGTGCAACCAACGTGACCGTCACCAATAATACCTATTTTTGTTGTCATAATTAAGTACCTCTCCCTTAAAATATCTGACATATTGTCAGCCAAACTCAATTACTCCTCTATTATACAAAGATAGGGCTTTCAAAGTTACAATTTAAAGAAAAAATTTTTGAATCTTAATCTTTAAAAGACAAATACTTTTGGGTTTTTATTTAATATCTTTTCTATAAGGAATTGAAGGTTGGGCACCGTACTTTTGAACGGTAAGTGACGAGGCTTTATTGGCAAAAAGAATGGCTTCTTTTAAATTGGACAGATCTGGGTGCAACACACTTGCCATTGCCCCAATAAATGTGTCACCTGCAGCTGTAGTATCGACAGCTTTAACTTTAAAAGCAGGAATGAGCTCATTTTTACTTTGATAAGAATAAAATGCACCCTTATCGCCAATAGTAATGATAACTGTACCCACGCCTTGCTCGTGCAATTTAGCAGCAGCCTTTTGTGCGGCTTTTTCATCAGTTACTTTAACGCCTGTAATAGTTTCAGCCTCTGTTTCATTTGGCGTAATGATGTCAGTCAGTTTTAATAATTCTGCTGGAATTTGAGCCATTCCAGGAGCTGGATTTAAAATTGTTCTGACGCCTGCCTCATGAGCAATTTCAAAGCCCTTAATTGTAGCTGCAAGCTGTGTTTCAAACTGTGCAATAACAAAATCTGCATTTTTTATTAAACTCTGGTTTTGTAAAACCTCATTTGCTCCAAAAGCGTAATTAGCTCCAGCATAAATAGTAATCGAATTTTGACCACTGTCATCAACCGTGATAAATGCTTGACCAGTAGATTCTTTAGTGGCTGTAATTATGCCACTAGTATCAATATTTTCGCTTTTAAGCAAGTTCAGCATTTCTTTTCCTGGTGCGTCAGCGCCAACTCCGCCAATAAAACTTACCTCAGATCCTGCTCTAGCTGCAGCTACTGCTTGATTAGCACCTTTACCTCCCGCAGCTGAATAGTGATCTGTAGCATGAATTGTTTCACCGGGTCTGGGCATTTGCTTGACACGTAAGTTGGTATCCAAATTAATACTGCCAATAACTGTAACTTTATTCATTTCTGCTCCTCAAAAATAAAATTTTTGCCTGATTCAACTCAAATCATATCATATCAAAATCTGCTTGCAACAAAACCTGAATTTTGTAATTTTTTCATTTAATTTTTATTTATTTTTGCTTAAGTGCGTTAACAGTTCTTTTTATTTTCTTAGAGAAAGAATATAATACAGTTTAACTTAAAATAAGTAAGGTAAAAATATGAAAAGAGAACTTAACTTTTTCGCCGCACTAGCAACTGTCATGGGCACTATGATTGGTGGCGGTGCTTTTTTTAAAATTGCTAACGTCTCCGCATTGACTCATAATGCATGGCTTAGTATCATCGTTTGGCCTTTTGCCGGTTTTATCACACTAATGGCAGGACTAAGCATAGCTGAATTAGCGTCAATTTATCCTAAAGATGGTGGACCTGTCAGATATCTGGAAGAAATTTACGGACCTAAGATAGCCTTTCTTTTTGGCTGGTCTTTGATAATCGTCTATTATCCAGCAAATATTGCAGCACTTTCAATCGTGTTTGCCACTCAGTTAAAAGAAATACCACATTTTAAGGGCTTGTCTACTACGGTAATTGCCCTAATTGTCATGTTGACAATCCTATTGATAAATTGGATCGGTTCTAAATTGAGCGGTCAAGTGCAAAAAATAACTTTAGTTATTAAACTACTCCCAATTGCGGCAATTATCATTTTTGCTTTGTTTTACAGAGGGCCTAACCAATTAGCTGGTGCTCCAGCACCACACATTTCTTCTGCTTCAGGTGCAATGGCTTTTGGGCAAGCTCTTTTGGCCGTACTTTTTGCCTATGACGGCTGGCTAAGTATCGGTAATTTAGCCAGTGAAATTAAAAACCCGGCAAAAACGTTGGCCAAAGCGATCATCTGGGGACTTTTCGGAGTAACAATCTTTTACACTCTTCTTAATTGGAGCTATGTCAGAGTTATCCCCTGGTCTAAAGTCGTAGGTAACCAAACAACAGCTCTGCTTACTGCTAAAAAACTATTTGGCAGTGTAGGTGGCACTCTAGTCGCTACAGGAATATTGGTATCCGTGTTTGGTGCCATTAATGGACACCTTCTTTTGGGATCAAGAATGCCTTACGTTTTAGGTAAAGAAAAGAAGCTGCCAGCCGCAAGCTTCTTCAGCAAACTAAATTCTAAAACTATCGTGCCTACCAACAGCATGATTTTTGAATGCGTAATTGCCACCATTATGATTTTTTCCGGTACATTTGACTCATTAACCAACATGTTAGTCTATGTTTCCTGGATTTTTTCAATTTTATTATTTTTAGGGGTCCTTATCTTACGTAAAAAACAACCAGATCTTTTACGACCATATAAAACGCCTTGGTATCCTCTTCCACCTGTATTAGCCATTTGTGGTGCGTTATTTATTGTTATCACTACAACCTTAACTCAACCGCTTTTAGCAATTATTGGCATTTTATTGACCCTCACTGGCTGGCCCGTTTATATTTACGTGCAAAAGAAAAATCGTACTTAATTCAAGTATTAAAAACTGTATTAAAGACTTTTATAGAGATTAAAAAATATAGCCTTGGAGTTTTTTTCTATTCCAAGGCTTTTTAGTGCTAAATCAATATAAGTTATATTACCAATAAAATTGATTGTAACATTACTGAACATTGATTTAAAATAAGTCTAGTTAAAGATAAAAATTAAAGATTATACGGTATAAATTTTATGAGCATAAAAGCACTAATAGTTGGTGTCAGTGAATATTATTACAACGATAATTCAAATCTTCCATTTTGTAAAAATGACATTAAGGCTATCTCTGAATCATTAATGAAGGGACTTGCTGTAAACAAAGAAAATATATCTATATTAGGAAACGATGGGATTGTTACAAAATCATCTTTTATTGGTAAACTTTTTAAAACTGCTAATTGCGTTAATTCTAATGACACTTTTATTCTTTATTTTTCCGGTCATGGAGGAAATATTGACGGAAAAAATCACTATCTTTTATTAACTGATAAAGAAATAAAAACTGAAGAGGTCCTTAACGATTTAGATTTTATTCCTTCTAAAAACAAGTTAATAATTCTTGATACCTGCTACTCTGGTAATGTAAAAGTTAAAGAAGTAGCACCTCTTAAAATTAGTGAAACTATAAATGACTTTCTAGACAGAGGTTATGCAATTATTTCTTCTTCAAGTTCATCTCAAAGTTCATACGCCTATGATGATTCTAATATCAGTGCATTTACAAAGTTCTTTTGCGAAGCAATAGAAGATAAAGCAATAATTAAAAAAGGGGGAAAATCTTTAAATGATATAACGAATTTAGTACGTTTTTATTTTAGTTGGTGGAATAAACAGGTCAAAAGAGCCAAAATCCAAAACCCTTCATTCCATTCAAATATTAAAGGTACTATAACATTTCCTGTAAGTAATTACATTCCTTACCATTCAAAAAAATATAGCGAAGAAACAAAAGACTACATTATTTATTCTGTTAAGCCTAGTAGTACAGGTTCTTTAAAAAGACTTAAAGTTCAAATAATAGTTAAAAATTTTCCCTCCTTTAAACAAATTGCAAATCTAACTAATCAAATCGTCGACAAAGTTAAATACCTAGATATATTTAATAATAGTAGTTCTGAAGTTAGGTGGAAAAACAAAAAGGCAAATGTAGTCTTCTGCTTTTTTGGCAGAGATGAACAAGACATGATGTTTCCAAATTTCTTTTGCCGCACAGTTTGGACAGATAAGGCTGAGAACAAAGAACTGCAAAAAATAAACTTTGGTATTGAAAAAGAAATTAATAATATTGGTTTTGCTTTTAATGATAATTACCTTATTTTGAAGGATTTTCAAAATAAAAATACTGAAAAAGAATATTTACTATTAAAAAAACAAAGGACAATAACATATAAATTAATTGATCAAGCGCAAAATTTTATTTCAACCTATAACGAATTTTTAAATCAAAACATCACCAAACAAGATTTAAGCAAACATATAAATCTGATCGGTCTAAAAATTAAAGAACTATATTTTAAAGATGGGGACCTGCCATTACCACCTAAAAAACTAAATAATTGGTATATTGCATGTAAGTGTTTAGCAGCAACAATTGATGACTTCACTTTAATTTTTAATAGTTACGATTTTGAAAAATCTCCACTTAACGACTTAGAAATTAAAATGAATGATGTTATAGACAGATATTACCAAGAACTCGAAGAATTAAAAAAGGAAGAAAATAAGATTTTGAAGTAGAAAAAGTGCTAATGTCTACTTGACAATCAATGTATTGTGTTAATTTTAAACTGGTTATTCTGCATGCTGATTGGTGAAATCAATTTAGAAAATAGAACTATATTTAAATAATTGAAAAGACAAATTTTATTAGTTAAAGATTCTGGCTTTTATATATTTCAAAATTATTTATTTTTTCGCATTTCTTTTTTTAATTCTAGAATTGATTTTATTCACCGTGTGTACTTGCGACAGAATAACGATCAGCCAAATAACGATATAAACTAAGACAAAGACACCAACCAACCAAAAATTAATCGGCCACTTATTTATCCAGCACATTAATAACACCAGCAAAAATGTGCCTATGATATGAACACTAAAGGCAATAGCAGTTGGTACATCCATTGCAAAAATCATTGATAAAATTCCTATTAACCCTGAAATAATAAAAACAGAAATAACACCTAAACGGGTAGGAATACTAGGAGAAGCAAAAGTCAGTATTATCAAATAAGTAGCTGCACCAAAGCCCACACCGGTAAAGAAATAGTTAATGAAATTACTCAATTTTCTCATTTTTATAGCCCCAATTCTTTTTTTAATGCCGGCAAATATAATCTGGAAACGTCAGCTTTTAAATTATTTTTTAAAAGTGCGATCATATTTCCTGCAAAGCCTACTTCTATTGATTCCAGAAAATTAATATTGATAATGGCATGTTTTGAAACCTGAATAAACCCATCACCCAATTTTTCAAGTACCTGATATAAGCGACCAGTGGTTTTTATTATGTCTTTAGTAGTATAAAATGTGATATCTGTTGTTTGGATTTCTACTTTAATAATCTCAGTAGGTTTAATTGTGACTATGCGGTCTTCTACCTTAATTGGTAAAAGATGATATTTCTTTTCGCCGAATTTATGCAAATAATCTATTAAATTATCAACTACTTCACTTTTTTGAGCTGCCTTAATTTCAACTTCAATGTCTTCTTTGTTTAAAGCAGAATCTGTCTTAAATTCAATCTTCACTTTACTTATTGCGCCTTCTATCAGTGATAAGCGAAAGCATAATAATCACTAAAATTAGTATTGCAATCATTAATAGCAAAACAAGCATATTATTTAGCCTGTTACTATTAATTTTGAACTGTATCCCTAAATAATTAATTAAATGCCGTTTTACATTAGTGGGGAGAGTAGCTAATGTCGGTTTAAGTAAAAAGCCTCTTAGAGCAGCTGCCTCATAACTACTTGGTACTAATTTTACCAAATTTTGTGCTCCAGAAACCAATATACCATATGGTAAATAAGTCGCAACCGCGAAACCGGCAGCGGCACCTAAAACAGTAGAAAATCGGCTAAAAGTAGTACTGGAATGCATGAACAGCACAATTATCTCATCGAGTAAAGTCGCTGCAATTGCACCCACGAAAATAAATACAAGCCCAGGTAGGTATGCTTCTTGCGGAATTCTTACTTTATCTACCAGTGCAAAATACGCAGCCATCACAATAAATGTAATTATTTGCATAAGAAAGCTAACTACTACCCCGCTCAAAACATATGCAAGATTCTGTTTGAATTGTGATAAACCCGTCAGTTGAAAATCGGCAACAGCATGAGTTTCTTGATCAGTAACTTGCTGGCCAAGAGCTTGAAAAGCCGTAGTAATACCAGAAACTGCAACAATACCGGCTATCATCCACAAATCTAATATTTTAGTAACATGTGGTAAATTTTGCCAACTTTTTTCTAGATTGTTTTGCAAAAAGCCAATATAAATAAAGAAAGATATCAGTGCACCGAGGCATGACATAATTACACCAGTAATGTTAGAAAAATAGATTTTTAAATTTCTGCGAAATAAAGCAACCATTTATTGTATCTCCTTCCCAGTTATCTGCAAAAATGCATCATTGATAGTTCCTTTAGAATAAGTAAAGTCAGCGATATTTTCCTGATTGTTTTTTAATAATTCAATGATTTCTTGCGCTGATAAGGAATCAATTTCAACTTGCTTACGATTAAGCCGAATAACTTTTTGATTAGTGTTCAAAGTCTGAATATCGCCAACAGTGAGTATTAATTTATTAGGAGCAAATTTAGTCTTAATTTCTGCAGCAGAACCACTAGCTAGGATTCGACCATTTTCCAAAATATACATCTGATCAGCATTTTCAGCTTCTTCTAAATAATGCGTTGTCAAAAAAATTGTTAGATCTTGTTGCTCTTGCAGTTTGGTCAATAATTGCCAAATAGCATTTCTCGTTTGAATATCAAGCCCAGTAGTTGGTTCGTCCAGAAACAGTAAATTTGGTTTGCAAATAAGAGCCCGGGCTATGTCTACCCTTCTTTTTTGACCACCCGATAAAGTGCCAAACTTTTGCTTTAAAAAGTTTTTGATGCCAATTAAGTCAATTAATTGCTCAAGCCACTTTTGAGAAAAATTGGGGTACATCTTTGCTCTTAAATAAAGATTATCTTTAACTTTTAACTCATTATCTAAAATGCTATTCTGAAAAACTAAGCCTATTTTCAAATCTGCCGCATATGAAATGACACCTGAAGTCGGCTTTAACAATCCGGTTAGCATATTAATAGTGGTAGATTTACCCGCACCGTTTGTTCCTAAATAAGCAACAAGCTGGCCCTCTTTAATTTGAATATCAGCTTTGCTGACAGCAACCTTATTACCAAATTTTTTCGTCAGTTCTTTTGTTTCAATCAGCATAATTGGCATCTCCTTTTTCTAATTAGAGCCATCATACTAATAAAATAGAAATTTGTAGCAAACTTATAGATAAGCAAGCAAATATTTAACACAAAAGGACAAAATTAAATCATGAAATATAAAAAAGGCTACATTTAGTAGCCTTCCACATATGATTTGTTAGAAACTTAATGCTGCTCAAAAGCAAAGACGATTTGATGTTCCTTGGTAGTATTAGCAGGTAAAACAATATCTCCAAAATCTCGGTGATTAATTGCATCTGGTAATATTTGCGCTTCTAGAGCGACAGCTTCACTTGGCTGCCCAATTGAACCGTTATCCCGTTTAAATTTTACTTCGGATTGCTCCTGCGTCATGGTATACATCACTAAACAATTGCCTTCACTTGAAATAGTAATTTGACGGCCACTTTCTTTTTCTCTCAAAGTAGCCACAGATTTCATTTGATTTTCCGTGCCATTAATAACAAACGCGTCATCGAAACCTTTATTGGCTTCTAGTGCAGCAGCTAAATTGCTAAAATCATGAAAATCATACGGAGTATTGGCATTTGCCAGCATTTTTCCAGTCGGAATTAACTCAGGGGCAAGTTGTAAATGTTCCTCACTATTTATCTTAATTTCGTGCGTACTTAAATTAGGCTGGTCACTTAAATTAAAGTAAGCATGACAAGTAGGATTAAACAGTGTTGTTTGCGTACCATTTTCAGCTTTATAAGAGATTGTTACTTTATCTTCATTATCTAAAGTATAGGTAATGGTAACCAGCATATCGCCAGGAAATCCATCATGATCTTCTTTAATCTGGTGTGTAAATATTGCACTTGCACTGTTAGCAGTTTTAGCGGTTTGCACTTGCCAGTTTAAAAAGCGAAAGCCTTTATTACCACCATGCAGAGTGTTGCCATTTTCGTTGGTGGGAACTTGCACATTAGCGCCATCTAAAGTGAACTGGCCGTTTTTAATTCTGCCAGCTACACGTCCAATTGATTGGCAGCAACATAAACCGTTAGAATAATAATCTACACAATGATCAAAGTTCATCAATAAATTCTTTTGTTGCTTGTTTTCATCAGGTACTAAAAATTCGTACCAGGTAGCTCCCAGCGATAAACATGAAATTGTTATACCATGATCATTTTTTAACGTAACTTTTTTAACATCGTTACCTTGATAATTTTCAAATGTTTCCTCAATGTCTTCCATCTTTTTCTCCAGTTAACTTAATCGCATTAGTAAAATACACTACTTCAATTATACTATTGAAATAGTGTATTTTTTCTAAGAAATCTTAAGCGTATGTGTTTGGGATTTATTAGTTAGCGATTTGATTTTATTTGATACTGCATAAGTCAATGCCATACATTGTTGCAAGGTCAGTGACTTGATCTTCTGTTGCTGCAAAGGAGAAGACAGTATGGTGACCTCCACCAGCTTTGATCCACTCTGTAGCGCCTTTTTCTAAACCAACTTTTGGAGTCCATAATTGTTTAGCTACAGGCAAGTGTGGTGTTTCTTTTTCAGCCTTGTGAGCATCTACTGCATAAGTCACAAGCTTAAAGTTATTTCTAAAGTCAGCTAAAGTAACATCAATAGCGTCTCCTTCTGATCCAGAAAAGACTAATCTTGCTGGATCAGCTTTACCGCCAATATCCAATGGATGAACTTCAACCCGTGGCTTTTCAGAGGCAATCGACGGGTCAACTTCAAGCATGTGTGAACCCAAAATTGCTTCATGACCCGGACGCAGATCAAGAGTGTAATCTTCCATGAAGGCAGTCTTTTGATTATGAGTCATGATCTTGAAAGTTCTCAGTAAAGCTGCTGTCTTCCAGTCACCTTCACCTGCAAAGCCATAGCCGTCACGCATTAACAGTTGAGCTGATAAACCTTGTAATTGCTTTAGCCCATGTAAATCTTCGAAGTTGCTGGTAACAGCGGTATAACCACCACGTTCTAAGAAGCGTTTCATTGCAATATATTGTTTTAACTGGTAGCGCACCGTTTTATTGTAAGCATCTGGATCCATAGCGCCTTGGACTAAAATATATTTTGCTTTCAAATCAGCAAATTCGTCATCGATTTCAGATTCTTTGACTTTTGCCATTTCAGCAACTAAGTCGCCAACACCGTAATAGTCAACAGTCCAGCCTAATTGAATTTGAGCTTGAACTTTATCGCCTTCAGTAACGGCTACATTCCGCATCGTGTCACCAAAGCGGCAAACTTTTAAATTGAACGAATCATCATAAGCAACTGCAACATTTTCCCAGTCAGCAATTTGCTTCACGATCTTTGGATCCTGCCAATAGCCATAGATAATCTTATTATGCTTTTGCAAGCGAGCATTAATATAGCCATATTCACGATCACCATGAGCACTTTGATTCAAGTTCATATAGTCAAAGTCAATTGTGTCATAAGGAATATAATTTAAAAATTGGGTTGCAAAGTGTAACAACGGTTTTTGTAATAGTTTTGTACCGCGAATCCAGTTTTTAGCGGGTGAAAATGTATGCATCCATGTGATTACACCGGCAACTTCATCCCTGTAATTGACTTCTTTCATAAAATGGGTAATTTCATCAGCTGTAGTTAAAACCTTTTTAAACACAACCTTGTAAGGCAAATTGCCTTTTTCATTTAAACCGTCAGCAATTTTTTGCGCATCTTCAGCTACACTGCGCAAGGTTTCTTCACCATAAAGATGTTGACTACCAACTGCAAACCAAAATTCATATTTTGGTACTTGTAACATTTTCAAAATTCTCCTTATTTAAATCTTTTATCTTTTTTTGCATGCGTCTGTGATTGCGCGTTATTTTGACCATAATATGCATCCTTGCCATGCTTACGGTAATAATGCTTGTCTAACAAGTATTGGGGCAGCCGACTGTTTGCTCTAGTCAATTGCAGCGTATGATAGTCTTCTGCAGCTACAACTTCTAAAACTTTGGCATTATAAACAGCCTGGGCTGGTGTTTGCCCCCAGCAAAACGGACCATGTTGACTAACTAAGGCTCCTGGTGTAGCTTCATAATCTAAGTGGCGCTCATCAAACGTACGGACGATAGTTTTGCCAGTATTGCCTTCGTAATCTTCTGCAATTTCTTCTTTTGTCAGTGCGTCAGCTGCTGGAACATCTGTGTAAAAAGTATCGGCGTGTGTGGTGTTAAGTGCTGGAATATCCATCTTGGCAGCCGCAAAAGCTACTGCCCAAGGTGAATGAGTATGAACAATCCCACCAATCTTTGGAAAATGATTATATAAATATGTGTGCGTGGGAGTATCACTTGATGGATTCAATTTTCCTTCGACTACTTTGCCTGACAAATCAACTACCACCATGTCCTCAGGTTTTAGCTTATGGTATTCAACTCCTGAGGGCTTAATGACAAATAATCCTTGATCACGATCAATTCCAGAAACGTTACCCCAAGTAAAAGTAACTAATCCTAATTGAGGCAACTGCATATTAGCCTTGTAAACTTCTTCCTTTAATTGCTCCAGCATTTAACGTTCCTCATCTTTCAAAATAGACGCTGAATTTTCCAAAGATAGAGCCGAACGGTAACGCTCAATGTACTTGCCCGCACCTGCAACTCCTTTTTGTTCAGGACTCAGTGTCATTATCTCCGAGTCAACAAAAACCTTCTCATCTAAATAGTCCTCCAGCTTTTCTTGAGCACCGGATGATACATATTGGGCTAAAATTGCCATACCCCAAGGACCACCAGCACTAGCATTAGTCATAACGGAAATTGGCATATTCAAAACATTAGATAAAACTTGTTGAGCCACAACAGGCGTCTTAAATAGTCCACCTTGAGCAATCATGACATCCGTTGTCACTTTCTCCTCATTAGTTAAAATATCCATTCCAATCTTGAGTGGTGCAAAAGCTGAATAAAGCTCTGCCAACATAAAATTAGCTAAAGTAAATTTGCTGTTAGGTGTTCTAATTAGCAACGGCCTTCCTTCTGTTGTCTTCGTTACCGGCTCACCTGAAAAGTAGCTATAGTTAACTATGCCACCGGCATCAGGATCTGACTTTGTAGTATCTAAAAACAAAGTGCTAAATAGTTCGTCTGCACTGATATTTTTACCTAACCTACCTGCAAATTCGCTAAAAACTTGCGACCAAGCATTAATATCTGAAGAACAGTTATTTATGTGAACCATTGCCACTGGCAGTCCTGTGGGAGTTGTCACAATATCAATATCCCTGTGTACTTTTTGCAAAGGCTTATCTAAAACAACCATTGAAAATTCTGATGTACCAACAGAGATGTTTCCTGTGCGCAGTCTAACGCTGTTGGTACTAATCATGCCGGTTCCAGCATCTCCTTCAGGTGGTGCCATAACACTACCAGCTTTTAAAGTGCCACTTGGATCAAGTAAAGCAGCACCTTTTTCAGTTAAATAGCCTGCAACTTCACCAGCTTTTAAAACTTGAGGTAAAATATCTTCGATTTGCCACGGATACTGTTTCACCTTTTCTAAACTGGAAAATTTGAGAAGACATGTTTGGTCAAACTGACCATCACTATCAATTGGAAACATTCCTGAAGCGTCCCCAACTCCAATATTTTTTTCACCAGATAATTGCCAGTGAACATAACCAGCTAAAGTTGTGATGTAAGCAATATCTTTAACATGATGCTCGTTTTGCAGTATCGCATGATATAAATGAGCGATACTCCAACGTAAAGGAATATTAAAGTTAAATAGCTTGGTTAGTTCTTCTGCTGCATCTTCCGTAATAGTGTTACGCCATGTTCTGAATGGCACCAGCAGTTTGTCATTAGCGTCAAAAGCTAAATAGCCGTGCATCATTGCACTAACACCTATGGCTCCTATTCTTTCAATTTTGACATGATATTTACTGCTGACCATAGCGGCTAACTGGGCATAACTTTGCCTTAAACCAGTTAAAATATCTTCTTCAGAATAGGTCCAAATACCATCTTGCAATCTGTTTTCCCATGAAAAGCTGCCAGAAGCCAGCGGCTGAAAATCAGGGCTGATTAAAACTGCCTTAATTTGTGTAGAACCGAATTCAATCCCTAATGCTGTTTGCCCCCTTTGAATGAGTTGAACAATTTTAGTAATGTTCATTTAAACGCCTCTTTCCTCACGGTAGAATTCTATCCTTAGCTTTCTTCGGAAAGCACTTTCATGATATATTTTTTATTTGAATAATTCAATAGGATTAAAAATTCATTCGAATGTTTTTGAAACTTTTTAAGCCTGCATCGCTCTTGTTTTCTCTATATTTGAGCTATTTTAGAATTTTTATTTGTTTTTATTGGGCTTTTTCAGCAGAAATTTATTGTTTACACTTATACCTTTATTTTTTATAAAAATGCCAATATTTCAGCAAAAAATAAATATAAGTTACCTTTTAAAATTGAACTATGTTATGATTTTAATCAAAAGAATAAGGATTTTAACAATATTAGTTAAAATTTATTCAAATGAATTTTAGGAGGTTACACAATGAAAAGCGATTACATAAACGTTGTGGAAACACTTAAAAATGAAATAACTTTTGGTAATTACGAAGTTAACCAAAAATTACCCACAGAAGACGAGTTAATGCGCCGCTTCAAGGTCACTCGTTATGCTGTTAGAAAAGCCTTAACTGAATTGCAAAATGAGCATTTAATCTACAAAGTCCAAGGAAGCGGAATGTACATCCAGGATTGGAATAAAAAATGGCAAGCCAATCCGCAAAGTAAAACCATCGGATTAATTTGTACTCACATTGCAGATTACATTTTTCCCAAGATTATTGCTCAAATTGATTCAGTAATTGAACCGCAGGGCTATTCCCTGCTTTTAGCTAATACGCATAATTACCCTCAAACTGAACGGTCAAGTTTGATTAAAATGCTTGATTCGCAAGTGGCCGGTTTAATCGTTGAACCCAGTGAAAGTGCCAAGCCATGTCAAAATAGGGATATTTACCTCCGGATTGCAAAAAGTAAAATACCCTTGCTATTTATTAATGCAGAATATCCAGAATTTAATTTTCCTGCTATTGTGAATTCGGATAGAGAGTCAGAAAATGAATTGACAACTTATTTATTGCAGCAAAATCATCGCCGAATTTTAGGTATCTTTCAAACAGACGATCTTCAAGGGGTCGAACGGATGAAGGGCTTTATCGCTGCTTATCAGGAAAATAATGTTAATTTAGCAAGTAGTAATTTAATTATGTACAGCTCACATGATTCTTTCTCTGTCATTAGTAAAAAAATTGATATGTATTTAAATAGTCCAGAACCACCAACAGCAATAGCATGCTATCATGATGAATTAGCTGTTTTAGTCATTGACAAATTGAAAAAGCTAAAAATCAAAATTCCCCAGGATATTTCTGTAGTTGGTTTCGATAACTACGATTCATCTGCTTACTTGAATCCTAGTTTGACCACAATGAATTATCAGAGAACTTCCGTTGGTCAAGAGGCAGGCAAAGGAATTTTAGCTTTAATAAATGGTAAGAAGTTTGCTTCAGTGGTACATCACCCTGAGATGAAATTGCGTGATTCAGTTGCTGCACTGAAACAATAAAAAAGGTGTTAATCAAAAATTTGATTAACGTCTTTTTACTGTTGCTATTTACTTAGATGAATCTCGCGGTCAAACAGCAGTTGCAGGTTTTTATCAAAATTATGGGCGATAAAAATGACAGTGCCTGGCATTTTAAGGAGTTCTTGCAGGATTGCTCTGGTTCCTGCCTGATCAATTGCACTTGTGCCTTCATCAATCAGTAAGATTTTACTGTCATGTATTTGCGAGCGCACAAGAATTATTTTTTGCCTTTGGCCGCCAGAAACATTTAGTTTTTGCAAGTTTATTTCTGTATTCAAGCCATTAGAAAACTTGGCAATATCTGGGCCCAAACCTACTGCTAGAGCTGCAGGTTCGGCCAGCAAGTCTAATTTGGGATTGAACATTGTAATATTGTTTTTAATGGTGCTGTGAAATAAAACTGGATCTTGTGCAATGTAGCCGATTTTAGCTAAATCCGGTTTGATCACTTTTCCCTCTTGATTCTTAAATGCTATTTCCCCCGAACTCGGTGACAAAATCCCTAAAATTAGTTTAAACAAAGTTGACTTGCCTGTTCTGCTATCACCTGTTAATAAAATTTTTTCGCCACAATTGACAGTGATATCAGGGAAATTCAAAGTTTCACCATTAGGAAAACTAATTGCCAAATTATTTGTACTAAAAGCATAAGGTGTTGCCAAATTTTGCTCATCAGTTTTTACTGGTACAGTTGCTGCTGTAACTTTATTTCTTAAAGTTTTACTGCCCTTAATTAAGCCAAAATAGAATGGCAAGTATTCGATTGCCAGCGAAATATAATGACTAAAATTACCGATAACCGCAATCGCACCAAACGTGACTAGTCCGCTTTTAATTAAAATACCCGTCCAGACGAACAATATCAGGATCATAATTTGGGCAACACCATTGGTAATAATGGACAGAACTTGTTGTTCCTGTGTCTGCTTGAGGTTGGCTTTTTCTAAATCCTGCGCGCCCTTATGCATTACGCTAGTTAATTTATCGCCAGCAAGATACCGCTCTAGTTCAGCAATACCGCTTAGCCATTTTTCAATCAGATCCAAATACTGCCTATTTTGATGAGATACTTTCTCCATAGCTCTTTGCAGCGGCTTTTCAATTATTTTAGGCAAAATCAGGGAAACGGCTACCGAAATTAAGATAAGCAGCAACAAACTCCAGTGCATTGTCAACAGGGCAATTACGGAGAAAAGAATATAGCCTAGAAAATTACAAATGACAGGAATTAAGTTAAAGGACTGATTGTTAACCGTATTAAGATCATTAGTCAGGCGATTTTTAACTTGCGAAGTTTGATAATTTTTACGGTCATGGTAGACGTGGCTTACTATTTTGCTTCTTAAAGTGTGATTAAATTCTTGAACTTGTCGTGTCAATAAATATTCAGAACCCCAGTCAAAAGCATACGACGAAAGATAAGCTAATGTTGTAAAAATAATGATTAACAACCACGCTTGACCGTCATGTTGGCGCAAGGCGGTAAATTCCCACATATTTAAGTAAGATGCCCCGATTAAAACAAAGGGTTGTAAGAAACTAAAAAGTACAATGAATATGAAACGAATTCGATTGGTATGAAAGAAATTTTTAAAAGTCATGGTGGTTCTCCTTCTGGCTTGCTAACCGAATCGTTTTATCAAACATATTTTTAACTTCAGAATTAAGATTATGGGCAATCATGATCACGGTCTTATCAGTGTTAATCAGCTCGGTAATAATTTGCTTAGTAGCTTGACTATCAATGGCGCTTGTCGCTTCGTCCAGCAAAATAATTTCATCAGCGAAAATTTCTGATCTGGCAAGGATAATCTTTTGCCTTTGACCACCGGATAAATTATTTTTATCCAAATCAACTTGGGTATCAGTTCCTTGGGGAAATCTCGCAATGTCGCTCTGCAATTGCACTTTATTAATTAAATTAGGTACTTGATCCAACAACTGCTGGTGAAACATCACGATATTTTCCGCAATTGTTCCTGGAAACAATTGCGGATCTTGAGCAATGTAACTGATCCGGTTTAAATTTGGTTGAAAAATCTGCCCCGCATTATTTCTAAAAATAATTTGCCCTTGATAAGGCTTGATCTTACCTAAAAGAGCTTGAAGCAGTGTTGACTTGCCAGTTCCGCTATCGCCTGAAAGTAAAACTTTTTCACCCTTATTGATCACAAAATCGGGATATTTAATTATTGGACCATTAGGATATTTAAGCGCCAAATTTTTAATTTCAATTTGGGCAATTTGAGCAGATGAATCTTTTTATTTGACCAGTTAAAAATAGGATGCCAGCTAAAAAGGCAATCGACATTTGCCCTAAAGTATTACCAATTCCATTAATTGTATTGGAAGCACAGTTTTTGTTGGTTTGATTGACTTTGGACTTTTCCAACTTCTCAGCGTAGCTGCTCATTTCTTTATTTAAGATCGTCCAAGCATGATACCGCCGCAGTTCATTTAAGCCATTGATCCATTCACCGATACCAGTTAAAAAAGCGCTAGTATTTTGCATTACTTTTCTACTTGCCTCTGAAGTCATGCGCGCCATTATTTTGGGTAAGCTTAAATCAATTAAAACAAAAAATGCAGTTAGTAAAACAAAAGACCAATTTAAGCTAAAAAGGACACCCGCAGAAAGCAAAATGATGAACAAATTGCTAAGAACATTAACCCAGGGCAGAGCAAAATCGCTGGTTAAAGTATCGAAATTGCTTTGCAGGTAATTCTGCATTTGCGCCACAGTCGCATCGTTTTCAGTATAAAAATGATCTACCATTTGCCCCCTTAATTGATCAAGATATTCCTGAATCTGTGCGTTAAAAAGGTAAGTCGCTAAAGGCAAAATAAATACACCACAAACTACCGGGATAAATTCAATTAATTGCCAGCGAATGTAAACGGGCAAATTGCCGACACTTAATCCATTAACTGCAAATTGAAAAAAATATTGGTCAAGTGAGCCGGTAACAGCAAAAATAAAATAAAGTAAGATAATAAAAATTGCTCGTTGTTTATTAGAGCCAATCAGTCCCTTTAATGTCATATGCTTGCGTCTTTCATTTTATGCTAAATCAATTTTATTAAATTTATCTAATAATAAGATGAATGAGCAAGGGTGTCAAGTTAACAGTCAATATATAATAGCTGGTAATAGCTGGTTATAAATAAAAACTAATTCTTTAAAAAGAATTAGTGTGAAAGTGATTAAAATTTTACATTGGCGGTTTACGATAATGATGGTAGTTAATGGTTGCCTTTTTAAACTCAGCCTTTTTATTTAATTTCTTTGCCAATTTTTGATCTAAGTACCCTTTAGTTACTTGACTTTCTTTTTCCAAAGCTATGAACTGATCATAAACTTTTCGTTCTAATGTTCCATTGTTAACAGTTTCTTTAACGGCACAGTCAGGCTGATCTATATGCTTACAATCATTAAAGCGACACTTCTCAGAGAGATCAGCAATCTCAGGAAAAACTTGCTTCGGATTGCCACCACTAATGCCCATACTTTTAATTCCAGGTGTATCAATTAAAACAAAGTCTCCAAGTTCAATTGGGATTAATCTTGAACTCGTCGTTGTATGCCTTTCCTTATCAGTCTTTGCACTGATACGTTTTGTGGACATTAATTCTTTTTGAGCAATGGCGTTAATCAAACTTGACTTTCCAACTCCTGAATTACCATAAAAAGAAACAGTTTGCCCTGGTAAAATACTTGAGCGTAATTCAGCCAATCCATTTCCAGTGATACATGAAGTACAGAAAACTGGTATTTTTAATTTATCAGCAATTTGTTGGGCAAGGTTCAGGCTCTCTGGGAAAAGATCTGATTTTGTTAAAACTATTGATGTTTGATACTCATTTTCTTTTTTTAAAGCATAAAGAAAACGGTTGATACGTGAAGACTTTAAATTCTTATTCATTGAAAAACAGATAAACAGCTGATCAATATTGCTTGCCGAATCTTTTTCTTGGGCATGAAATTCTTCACCGGTTATTCGACCTAATGTACTATAACGCGGAAGGCGCTCATTAATTAAATCAAAATCTATTTGTGGGTCTAAGGTTACCCAATCACCCACCAGAAATTGCTCTGACCGTTTTTTAGGAATGGTATTATTTTCACCGTCATCTTTTACATCTCCTAAAACTTCTATAAATAATTCTATTATATCAACAACTATTAATTGCTAATCTTACATAACAAAAATATTTTAGTTATAGCAACTATAAATCTTTTATCTCAAGCAATAATTAAGGTAATTGTTTAAATATTTTTTCTGTCAATAAACTATATGCCATAAAAAATTTTCTAGTATTAGTCTTCAACAAAAAAGAATCATCTTCTTCTCTCAATAATGACATGACAAGTTCTTCTAACTCATTTCTTTTAATTTTATCTATCTTCTTAATCAAAAAAGCTACTCTTTTCAGTTTTTCAGCATTATTTTTTCCTTTTAGAAAATCTATTGCTTTATCCGTATCCTTAAATTCTTTTTCTAATTGAATATTATTACTTCTTGAAATACTAATTCCATTTTTAAGCTCTTCTAAAGAATTAAATCTTTTTAATCTAGCATTTATCTTATCTTTTTCTTTTGAAGCTAGTTTCATCTTAGAATGGATATATTTTGAAATTGGCAATGTGCTGTGTGGTGGTGATTTAAGAATAAATGGCAATGCAATTTCTTCGGGCATGTTTCCAGGATGTAAATAATAATCCTTTACATAATCGACGTAGTTAGGTATTTTATAAATATACTTACTGTCTCCCATAGCAACAACAATATCTTGTCTTTTTAATTTTTCGGGTAAGTTATTTAGATCTCCGACTGATGTTAAAACATGCTTCAATTCTCCGCTTTTCCCCCTAGTAACTATTATCTGCTTGATCATATCTTGATACTTTGAAATTTCAATGGGAGAAACACCCTGATCGATTTTGGCTATTTTTTTATAAACTTCCGAATAATTATCAGTACTAATATTCGTATAATGAACACCATCAGTTTCCATTGTAGTTTCAACAATATCCTGATGCCCTTCATTATATTCAACTACTCCAATTCTTTCAGCAGCTTCCCTTATTGAAAAAGGCATATTGTCTGATAAATCCTTTAATAATGATTTGACATTTTTATCGGTTAAAGAATAGCCCAAAAATAAAATTGGAGATACCGTTAATCTACTTAAAATCTTTGCATTGATAATTGCGGAAGTTCTTTTTAATTTTTTGTAATCATCTTCAGTTATTACTATAGAGTTAGGATCACTTATAGACCCATGAATTTTATATAATTCTCCAAACTCGGCTCCTGTAGAAAACAAGCCTTTATTTCCGACTTTTATATTCACATTTCCATTTAATTCATTTTCCAAAAATTCATCATAATTAGTAGTTACAATAAACCTGGCTTTAACTAGCATCTTCTTCAGTAGATTTATTTCATTAACTTCATCCTTAGGTTGCAATTTTGAAAATATATCTGCAATTCTGGTTCTAAAAGGTGAAATGCCTTGTTTATGTGCTCGCTCTAATGTAAGATCAGGTAATTTTATTTTTCCGTCATAAAAAGCATCATCATATCTACTTTCTATCTTAGAAGCCAAACTAGTATAGATATAAAAAGAATCTTCAGTTTTTTTACTCAGATCATGAAAAGCAGAGTAATAATTATCAGTTGGATTTGTTTCATTCCATAAAATATGTAATAACTTATCCCATGTAGGAGCATCTTTAAAGTATCTTCTAGTAATACCTGAACCAATAAATATTATAGGAAATTCATTCTCTTTAATTAAATTATCTAAAAACGATTGCTTCATAACTTTCATCTCTTATACAATCTTAATTATATCAGAGCACTAATTTTATTGAAAAATATCTCCCAAAATAAAAAAAGCCCTTATTTCAATAACTAGGAGCTTTAATTTGGTACGCTACCATGTCAATTAATCCCTAGTTTCAGTTAATGCATGTTTATCAGCATTCCACTCTAATCAATACTACATTCTTACTCCCATTCAATCGTTGATGGTGGCTTACTGGTGACATCATAGACTACGCGGTTAATGTTTGGCACTTCGTCGACAATGCGCGTTGAAATTTTTTGTAAAACATCCCACGGCAAGCGAGCAAAGTCAGCGGTCATCCCATCAATTGATGTAACGGCACGGATACCAATAGTATAGTCGTAGGTGCGACCGTCACCCATTACGCCCACGGATTTGATACCGGGTAAAACGGTAAAGTATTGCCAAACTTTTTCCTGTAAACCGGCTTTTTTAATTTCATCCCGCAAAATTGCATCACTGTCGCGCACCAATTTGAGTTTATCCTCGGTTACTTCGCCAATAACGCGAATGCCAAGACCAGGTCCCGGGAATGGCTGCCGCCAAACTAAATCATGCTGAATCCCTAATTTTTCACCCAGTTCACGCACTTCATCCTTAAATAACTTGCGCAAAGGTTCAATTAGTTTAAAGTGTAAATCTTTAGGTAACCCTCCAACGTTATGATGCGATTTGATTGTTTGGGCAGTATTTGTGCCGCTCTCAATCACATCTGTGTAAAGGGTGCCTTGTGCTAAGAAGTCCACATCCTTAATTTTCTTTGCTTCGTCCGCAAACACCTCAATAAACTCTTTACCAATGATTTTACGCTTTTGCTCGGGGTCGGTGACACCTTTGAGTTTATTTAAAAAGCGCTCTTGAGCGTTTACTCGAATAATGTTAACGCCTAAATCACGGTTCAAGGCAGCCATTACTTCATCGCCTTCATTTTTGCGCAACATACCGTGATCCACAAAAATAGCTGTCAGCTGATTGCCAATTGCTTTGTGTAGAAGTGTAGCGGTGACGCTGGAATCTACCCCACCAGATAGACCTAAAATTACTTTCTTATCCCCCACAGTTTTTCTAATTTCAGCAATTTGCAAATCAATAAAATCGGTCATTGACCAATCAGCCGTAGCACCGCAGACTTTAAAGGCAAAATTACGCAAGATATCAAGGCCATATTGCGTATTGCGCACTTCCGCGTGGAACTGAATACCATACATTTTAGCTTGATCGTTAGCAATAGCGGCAATCGGGCAATTCTTACTTGAAGCGACCGTTTCAAAGCCAGCGGGTGCACCAGTGACCAAATCACCGTGACTCATCCAGACGTATTCATCTTTGGGCAATCCGGCAAATAAAACGGAGTTAGTATCTTCAACCTCGATGTCGGCACGACCATATTCAGAATTAGCAGCTTTTTCGACCTTACCGTTTAAATAAGAAGTCATCAGTTGCATCCCGTAACAAATACCTAAGATAGGAATGCCCAATTTAAAAATTGCAGGATCTACTTTCAAGGCATTTTGGTCGTAAATACTGTTAGGACCCCCGGAAAAAATAATTCCCTTAGGGTTAATCTTTCTTATTTGGTCCATACTAATATCATGGGGCAACAACTCGGAATAAATCCCAAAATCCCGCAGCCTGCGTGTGATTAGTTGATTATATTGACTACCAAAATCCAGCACAATAATTTCATCAAAATCACTAATATTCTTTTTCACCGACATCCAAGCTCCTTTACTCACTAAATTCATACTATATCAACTTTACTAAGAAATGTAGCAGTGGTCAATAATTTTTTAGCTCTAATGAGAAATTTTACGAATTATTTATGCCAATTTACTGAATATAATTCGCAATTTCATTTAAAATTAATCTTGCACATATTATGCGACTCTGTTACAATGCTTGCAATAGCAAAATAAAAATCTATATATTGCCGTAATGTGGTCGGCAGTTTCTACTCAGAACCGTAAATTCTGAACTATGGATAATATGCATTTAAAGTAGTTAAAATACTGGTTTAAAGGGCTTTTTTTACCATAGTTTTGGTAGGAAAAGCCCTTTTTGTCTTGAAGGAGGAAAAAGTGAAGTTATTAGAAGACCGGATTCGCAGTGACGGAGAAGTTCTACCCGGTAACGTTTTAAAAATCAACTCGTTTTTAAATCATCAGGTAGATCCCGAACTAATGAAGAAAGTCGGAGAAGAATTTAGTCGGCTATTTAAGGATAGTGGTGTCACTAAGGTGTTGACCTGTGAAGCTTCCGGAATTGCCCCTGGAGTAATGGCAGCCTATGAATTACATGTGCCAATGGTCTTTGCCCGCAAGAAGAAACCTGCAACACTTAATGACGCGGTTTATTGGGCAGATGTTTATTCTTACACGAAGAAAGTCACTAATCAAATTTGTGTTGAACAAAAATTTTTGGACCAAGAGGATCACTTGTTAATTATTGATGACTTCCTGGCAAACGGTGAAGCAGTTAAAGGCATGATTAATATTGCTAACCAGGCTGGTGCTGAGGTAGCTGGTGTTGGTATCGTAGTCGCCAAAACTTTCCAAGGCGGCAGCGACTGGATTAAAGAACACGGCTATCGCCTCGAAGCATTGGCAGAAATCGCTAGTTTAGCTAATAATCAAGTACATTTTGTGGGAGAAAACTAATGGCAGAAAAAGAAGTTAGCCAGCAAAAAGCAGCTGTTTTAGGTTTGCAGCACCTGTTAGCAATGTATTCCGGTGCTGTGGCGGTTCCTTTGTTAATTGGTAATGCATTAAAATTTTCTCCTGCACAAATGACTTACCTTGTTTCAATTGATATTTTCATGTGCGGCTTAGCTACGCTTTTACAATTAATGCGTAATAAGTATTTCGGTATTGGCTTCCCAGTTATTTTAGGTTGCGCCATTCAGGCGGTTGCCCCCTTGCAAATGATTGGGCAGAAATTCTCAATCAACGACATGTATGGTGCCATTATAGTTGCCGGTATTTTCGTAGTTTTAATCTCGGGTGTTTTTGCTAAAATCAAAAAGTTCTTTCCTCATGTGGTAACAGGTACGTTAATTACTACTATTGGATTAACCCTCGTTCCGGTCGCAATTCAAAACATGGGTGGTGGCAATTCAGCTGCTAAAAGTTTTGGCAGTGGTCAAAACCTGTTTCTAGCCTTTTGCACCATGTTTATAATCTTGGCATTAGAAATTTGGACTAAAGGATTTATCAGGTCAATTTCTGTTTTAATCGGTCTTGTTGCCGGAACTGTTATTGCCGCTTGCATGGGACTCGTTTCCTTCACTCCTGTCATGGAAGCATCTTGGTTCCACCTACCTCAACTCTTTTACTTTGGCGTACCAAAATTTGAATGGTCTTCCAGTCTGACAATGATCATCATAGCTTTAGTCTCGATGGTCGAATCAACCGGCGTATTCTTCGCCATTGGTGATCTCTTACACCATGACGTCACTGAAGAAGACTTGAAAAAAGGTTACCGCGCAGAAGGCATTGCCCAGATTTTTGGTGGTTTATTCAATGCTTTTCCTTATACCACTTTTTCCCAGAATGTTGGGCTTTTACAACTATCAGGCATAAAAACCAAGCGTCCGATTTACTGGGCCGGTGGTCTACTAATGGCTATGGGATTGTTGCCTAAAATTGGCGCAATGGTAACTATCATCCCTACCCCAGTTTTGGGCGGTGCAATGCTCGTAATGTTCACTATGATTGCAGTTCAAGGTATCAAGACACTGGCCAAAGTTGATTTAAGTGACAATAACAATGTCTTAATTATTGCTATCTCAATTGGACTGGGACTCGGTGTTACTATTTATCCCCAATTTTTCAAAAATCTACCGGCTACTGTGCAATTATTTTTAAGCAACGGCATCGTCATTACTAGCTTATCCGCAACAATTCTAAACTTTTTACTTAAAGGAGGTGATAGAAAAAGAAAACAAAATACTCAAACTGCAAATATCACGTAAATGAAATTGTCTTTACCCTTGAGATAATTCTATTTACCCCAAAAAAAGCATCTTCTTGCGTGAAGATGCTTTTTTATTTTTATCGTATAATAGCATTCATGTTATTCAGGGGCTCAGTCAAACTCCCTGTATTTAGAAATAAACTGCAAGTTGCAAGCATTTGCTCTCCAATTTTCTCAAATGGCTTATCCACAATCTTTTCTGTATACTTCATAATTCCAATAGCAGTGATAAAAATGAGAAAAACCTGTGTCACTGGAGCAACTGCAACTTTCTGACCACACTTTTCATATCCTTTGACAAAAGAAACGATCAATTCTTTATTTAAACCAAAGTCCTGGTAAAAAAGCTTAATGAAGTCTTGATAATTTACTCCCATGCGCGCTCGTTCAAAGTCAATTAAACGAAGATGATCAGCAACGATTTTATAATTGCGCAAGCCGACATCCCCGTGTAAGACAGTATTTGCATGAACTGCTAAATCTTTTTCAATATCTGCTCTTTTAGCTGTAAACAGCGCTAGCAATTTCAGCAGCTTGTTTTTGATTTCGGGTTTATTTAAGTTATCAATGTCGCCTTTTGCCTTATTGAATAGTTGATTATTTAGGTATATGCCAGAAAAAGGTTTGACTTTTTGATGGAAGTGAGACAATTCTATGCCCAAGTTAATTGCTATATCAGGAGTGATTTCTTCTTTAATATCAGAAGGCGCCAAATCTTTCATGACCAAAACAAATTGTTGCATTTGTTTGACAACAAAAGAGTCTAATACCCGAGTATTTAGTTGCTCGTTAACAGCTTTTTCAGTTAAAAATTTTCCTGCTTGTGCAAAGACTTTGACAAAAATTTTTTGCTCAAATTTTGCACTATCACCAACAAAAGTGCTGTTCTGTGACTCGTGCGTAATCTTTGTTAAGTCAGCTTGCAGTTTTTCTTCTAAAATTTTTTCTATAGTCATTAGTCTAGTTCTCTCATTTCACCAATGCGGGCAATGCCCAAGCGACTTAGCACAAAAGTTGTTTACCGATTTTCTTGCCAATCAAGGTAGCAGTATGAAAACGCACCATAAACTATGTTTTTTTAGTATTAATCATTTTAATTCTCGCCTTCATATAAGAATAATTCGTCAACCGTTACCCCTCATATCTGCGCCAAGTGAAAAGCTAATCCTAATGATGGGTCATACTTATCATTTTCAATAATCAAGGAGTTGATTGTTTGCCGAGTAACATGAGCGGCTGCGGCGAATTGAGCCTGTGAGTACCTCTGCTTTTTACGCAATTGAGCAATTCTACTTTTCACTAGTTCACTCTCATGTCAAACTTATTTGACATTTTTAGTAAAGCATCTTTTACATTTTTTGCCAATCATCAATTAGAATTTAGTTAAAATCCCAACTTCGTAAAAGTAATAATAATTTAGGTTTAAGTTTACTCATTTTTTTGCAAACAGCCCGTCTTTTTTAATACAATATAGGTTAAGTAATTTTGAAAGGACAGATAAGATGAAAAAAGCAGAATGTACGACTATTCTTGTCGGTAAAAATGCCACCATTGACGGCTCAGCTATGATTGCCAGAAGTGAAGACGGTGGCCGTGAAATAATTCCTGAAGGGTTTGAACTTATTACACCGGAAAAACAACCAAAACATTATGAAAGTGTCATCAGTCACCAAAAGATTGATGATGCAGATTTAGCGGAAAAGCCTTTGCGTTATACCAGTGCGCCTGATGTTTCTGGCGAAAGCGGCATCTGGGGTGCAGCCGGAATTAACTCAGAAAACGTAGCAATGACTGCTACTGAAACTATTACCACTAACGCACGTATTCAAGGGATTGATCCACTGGTTACTAAGGGGGGACTTGGTGAAGAAGACTTTGTTACTTTGACTTTGCCTTATATCCACAGTGCTCTTGATGGCGTTAAGCGGATTGGTTATTTGCTGGAAAAATACGGTACTTACGAAATGAATGGTATGGCTTTTGCCGATCATGATGAAGTTTGGTATCTGGAAACAATTGGTGGCCACCACTGGATTGCACGCCGCATCCCTGATGACGCCTACGTTGTTGCTCCTAACCGTTTGAACATCGATGAATTCCACTTTGGTAAAGATGGCTTCTTAGCTGATGATACCTTAGAAGACTTGATTAAGGAATACCACTTAAATCCTGACCGTGAAAGTTACAATATGCGTCATATCTTTGGTAGTTCAACTATTAAAGATGCTCATTACAACAATCCTCGTGCCTGGTTTGTTCACAATTACTTTGATCCAGAATTCGGTGGCAAGCCAAGTGATCAAGACCAACCTTTTATTTGTCACGCAAACCGTAAGATCAGTATTGAAGATATTTGTTTTATCGAGAGTTCTCACTATCAAGATACACCATTTGATCCTTATGGCGATCAAGGTACCCCTGAACAAAAGAAGACCTTCCGTCCAATTGCCCTTAATCGCAACTTCGAAACTCATATCCTACAAGTTAGAAATGACGTGCCTGAAGAAATTGCTGGCGTGCAATGGCTTTGCTTTGGTCCAAATACTTTTAACAGCTTTGTCCCATTTTATACCAACGTTAATGACACCCCAGCCAGTTTCCAAACCGGGCCAAAGTTCGATTTGAACAAGATTTTCTGGTTAAACAAATTAACAGCACAATTGGGTGACACTAACTTTAAGGTCTACGGTGAACTAGAAAATGACTTTGAGCAAAAATCATTGGCACAATGTCACTTCATTCAACACGAAACTGATAAAAAAGCAGCTGGTCTTTCTGGTAAAAAAGCTGAAGATTTATTAACTGAGGCCAACCAAAAGATGGCTGATCAAGTTTACAACAACACTATTGAACTGCTGGGTAACATGGTCAATGAAGGTCATAACCTGGCAACACTTAAGTTTGACTTGTTAGATTAAAATTCTGAAATTATAGTAAAATAGACACTTTAAAAGCCACTGATATTAATAAAATATCAGTGGCTTTTATTGTAGAAAGATTGCAATAGAGTTGTTTAATAATCATGCTATTATGATAGATTTAAATTTTATCCAGCATAGATAATTTAACCACAATAATACCCCCAAATTTTTCCTAAATTTGGAGGTCAGATCATATTTTTATTCTATAAATTATTCTCTCAACACCCGTTTTGCCAAAGCAAAGTCACCAACTGTGGCAGAACCATTATTACTAATTTCCGGCATAGTGATGTATTGCTCTAATGGTGGAACGTGGACATAATTATGCAATAATGTCGCAAAATCACGCCGCACTTTTTCTAGAAATTTTTCACTAGTAACACCGCCACCAAAAACAATTTTGTCCGGACGTAAAATTAAGGTGACTTGCAAGGCAGCCTGAGCTACGTAGTAACTCATAATATCCCAAACAGGATCTGAAAGCGGCACATCTTTACCGGATTTATTAAGGCGAGCTTCAAAAGTAGGACCTGAAACTAAGCCTTCCAGGCAATCTTTATGAAAAGGACAAATTCCTGCAAAATCCAAGTCATCTGGATGACGTTTAACTTTTACGTGACCCATTTCAGGGTGGCCTAAAGAGCCTACCAACTTACCATTAATAATAGCTCCGCCACCTACTCCAGTACCAATTGTATAGTAAACAAGAGAGTCAACATCTTCGTTTGATAACTGTGACATCACGTATTCCCCAAAAGCCGAACCATTAACATCAGTAGTAAAGAAAACTGGGACTTTAATTGTTTTAGTCAAAAATCCGACAAAGTCAGTATTGTTCCATCCCTTTTTGGGTGTATCAGTGATAAAGCCAAAATTAGGCGCTGTTTTCCGCACCTCAATCGGTCCAAAAGATGCAATTCCAATGGCATCAACGGCAAATTGCTTAAAGTAATCCACTGTTTTCTGCAAAGTTTCTTCTGGTGTCGTGGTGGGAAAAGTTGTTTGATCTTTAATTTGATAATTTTCATTGCCGACTGCACAAACAAACTTGGTACCGCCAGCTTCTATTGAACCTAATAGCATTTATAACTCCTTAATTGACCTTTCATTTTAGTTACTTTTTTATTATAACTCTCAATCAGAATAAAAAATTTTTTTCTCAAATAAAAAGTGCGTCTTCCTGCAAGCCATACAAACAATTATTTAATAAAAAAGCCCGAAGCAATCATACTTCAGGCTTTATATTTTACTTAAACTATATTATTTATCTTATCTATAATAAGTCTTTGAACAATTTTCAATCAGTAGTAGCTGTATTACCACATAATTCTATACTTGATCTATTCCTTTAATTAATCAGGATACTTTCCAATTAATAGCACTGGTATTTCTCCCATAGTCCCATACTTAACGAATTCTTTTAGTTCTTTGATAGATGTCAGTGCGATTTTCTTTTCGTGTCCTGTCAATTCATTAGCTAATGTTTCAGCTTTAGCTAATAGTTCTGCAGTTGGCTTATTATTATCTCTAGCTGTCATAACATCCAGCTCTGCCTGCACCAAAGGTTTCAGCTTTTCATCTTCTGTATTTTTGTTATATATACCAGTTAGATATGTAGTAGAACCCTTATATTTACCATCTTTTGAAACTAAATCCACAAACATGCCATTATGAATTGGCGTAACTTTTTTAACTTTAAAAAGTGTATTGTTCTTTACAATCTTTTTAATGACTTTAGTACTATAGGGTTTACCAGTAGACTTATATAAGGCTCCCTTTGTGGCATCAGTTAGTTTAAAAACATAACCGGCCTTAGCAAACTTTTTGGACAAAGTCTTTTTAGAATAGTGAAAGAGTTTTTCTGCGCTTGTAACAGTTTTTGCTCCAACATTGTTTACAGAAAAAACTGCTCCAACAGGAAGGCTTAGCAAAGCCGCAGCTATGACAGTTTTAGAAAATTTATGAAAGTCCTTTTTCATTTTTATACCTCATTATTTCATCTTTTAGTAATAATAATGTAATTATATTACGTTCTTATTACAAAAGAAACAATAAAGTACTTTTTATAATTTTAAAATATAAACAAAAAGGCTAATCATTATGATTAGCCCACTCAATTATTATTCAGTTACTATTAAATTATTCATTAGGTGCATCCTGGATTTTTACATCCGCACCAAGTAGCCGGAGTTTTTCTTGCACGCGATCATAACCACGGAGAATATTATCAGCATTGTCAATTACAGTCTCGCCATCTGCCATCAAACCAGCTATCATTAAGCAGGCTCCTGCACGAATTTCACCAGCTGAAACATTCGTACCATGAAGTTTAGCAGTTGGATGAATCAAAATAATATTATCTTCCACTTTAATGTCCGCACCCATTTTACGCAACTGCTCAATGTGACCGATTCTTTTAGGATAGATCTGGTCAATAATCACGCCTTCACCGGACTTGGCAGAAAGCAGAAGCGGAGTCACCGGCTGCTGCAAATCTGTCGCAAATCCTGGATAAGAAGACGTGCGAATTTGTGTCATTTTTAAATCGCCAGCAGGATAAACATAAAGGGAATCTTCAGTTGCATCAATTACTACACCCATTTCTTCCACCTTGGCTAAATAGGAATCAAGGTGTTCCTCAATAATATTATGAATGCAGATGCCATTGCCAATGCAACCGGCAAGAGAAATATAAGTGCCTGCTTCAATTCGATCAGGAATTATAGTGTGTGGCGTTTTAGCTTGCAGCTGCTTAACTCCTTCAATCCTAATCGAATCCGTTCCGGCACCCCTGATAACTGCGCCCATATTATTTAAAAACGTAGCCAAGTCAATTATTTCAGGCTCTTTAGCAGCATTATCAATAATAGTTTGTCCCTTAGCGGTTACTGATGCCATAATTATATTCATTGTTGCGCCTACAGAAGGCATTGCTAAATGAATAGTAGCACCATGGAGCCCTTCTGCAGGGGAAGTAATTTTTATTTGATCATTCTCATTTTTTACACATGCGCCTAAGGCTTCAAATCCCTTAATATGTTGGTCAATGGGGCGGGGACCAATATCATCTCCACCTGGGAAGCCCACAACAGCCTTACCAAAACGACCAAGAAGGGCACCCATAAAATAATAAGATGCACGCAAACTCTTGATTTTACCACTTGGCAATGGGCTCATCTTAATGTGTTCTGGATTGATACGCAATGTTGTATTGTGAAAATCACTCACAACATCCATTTCACTGAGCAGATCCATTAAGTTGTCAACATCTGCAATCTTTGGAACACCTTCCAAAGTTACTGGTGTACGCGACAATATAGATGCTGGAATTAATGCGACCGTTGAATTTTTGGCACCACCAATCCAGACATCACCCTGCAGGGGCTTTCCACCATGAATTATCATTTGCTTCATTGGCGAAAAAATCCTTTTCTATTTCGTTTAGTCATAATAATGTTATAGGAATTTAACAGAAAAAACAAGAGAAGACCTTTGCCTTCCCTCACCCAAAAATCTGGTTTTTGTATTATTCAACTTTGCCAATTAAAGCTTTTCTTCAGGAAGACCACATGCAGCACCTATAAATGCTTTATACAATCCTTCCGGCCTTTGCGGTCTACTCAAAAATTCAGGGTGATATTGTGCAGCAATGAAGAATTTGTTTTTAGTTAATTCAATAATTTCAACTAAGTGGTTATCTGGTGATACTCCGGCAAAAGTCATTCCTGCTTTTTCAAATGCTTCACGATATTCATTATTGAACTCGTAACGGTGACGGTGACGCTCCTGAATGACATCTTGATTATCATATGCAGCAGCAGTCTTTGTTCCCTTCTTCAAGGTAGCTGGGTAAAGACCTAAACGCAAGGTTCCGCCAATATTTTCTTCGTCACGCTTATCAGCCATAATGTCAATTACATTATGCTTAGTCTTAGGATCTGCTTCGGTGGTATTAGCATCCTTATATCCTAAAACGTCACGCGCAAATTCGACAGTCGCCATTTGCATCCCCAGGCAAACTCCTAAAAACGGAATATCATTTTCACGGGCATACTTAATTGCGGTAATCATTCCCTCAAAACCGCGTGAACCAAAACCACCAGGAACGATTAAACCATCAGAGCCTTTCATAAAGTCGGCAATGTTATCTTCGGTCACATCTTCTGCCTGCACCTTATTAATTTTAACATCAGTATTATAGGCGTAACCTGCATGCTTTAACGCATCAGTAACAGAAATGTAGGCATCCTCAAGTTCAACATACTTACCAACAAGAGTAATCGTGGTAGTGTGTTGTAAATTTTTAACCCGTTCATCAAGCCTTTGCCATTCAGCCATATCTGCTTCATCCTTAGGACTCTTGATATGGAGAAAATCACAGACCTTTTGATCCATTCCCTGCTTTTGAAAAGCTAATGGCAAGTCAAAAAGTGATGGTGCATTAATTGATTCAATAATACGATCAACTGGCACATCAGTGAAATTGGAAATTTTATCCTTATGCTCCTGATCAATTGGCATTTCAGCACGTAAAACCAGCATATTAGGCTGAATACCAATACTGCGCAATTCAGCGACAGAGTGTTGGGTAGGCTTAGTTTTCATTTCTTGTGCCGCGTGTAAATAAGGTACTAACGTACAATGAATGTACATTACATTTTCTTCACCTACTTCACGGCGCATCTGTCTGATAGCTTCCATAAAAGGAGTAGATTCAATATCGCCAACAGTACCGCCAATTTCTGAAATAACAACGTCTGAATCAGTGGTCAGACCTGCACGCATAATTTTTTGCTTAATCATGTCTGTAATATGGGGAATGACCTGAACAGTAGCACCGTGATAGTCCCCGCGCCGCTCTTTTTCCAGTACTTCTTTATAAATTTTACCGGTAGTAACATTGGAATATTTGCTGGTACGTACGTCAACAATTCTTTCATAGTGTCCTAAATCAAGGTCCGCCTCAGTACCATCATCAGTGACAAACACTTCCCCGTGTTGATAAGGATTCATTGTTCCGGGGTCAATGTTAATGTAGGGATCAAACTTTTGCATTGTCACCTTTAAACCGCGGTTTTTTAATAATCGACCTAAGCTAGAAGCGGTAATTCCCTTACCCAATGAAGAAACAACACCGCCAGTAACGAAGATATATTTTGTCATTAGCCCAAACTCCTTTGCAAAAAATAAGAATAATCAAAAAATAAAAAAGCTCCCTCACGGGAGCTTAAACGCACATAACGTGCCCAAATAAAATACTATCTATTTTAGGACGCAAAGTCAAGAAAATTATTCATTGTCATCTTCGTCGTCATCATCGTTTAATTCTGATAACTGACCTTCAATACCATCTGGTAAGTCTTCGTCATCGTCATCATCAGTATTGACATAATCATCGTCATCATCAAAGTCATCAGGCTCATCATCAGCAGTGGCATCCAAGTCTTCATCTTCTGGATCATCATTGTCGTAATCAATAATATCATCGCTGCCAGTAGCACTTGCCAAAAAGGCATTAACTTTCTTATGGTGAGTCCGAGTATCTTCTTCATCCTCATCTTCAGGATGGTTAACCTCTTCATCTACAGATTCATATGGGAACCATGAACGAAGAGCCCACACATTTTCACCCATTGAAATAAATTCACCATCGGTGTTCATGTCAGTATAGAATTGGGGCAAACGTTCCCTTATTTCTTCATCGCTCACACCTAAGTACTTTTGCACAGCGTTAACAATATCTGCAAAAGCCATTCTCTTATTGTTATCTTCTAAAATTGCGCGAGCAACTTCAATCATTGATAATTCATTGCGATTTTTGTCTTTAAAGTCGTTTAATCCCACAATTGTATTCCTCTCTTTTAAACAGTCTTTCTTATTTTACTAGGCGTTCATGTAAAAATCAATGTGACGGTATAATTACCTATTAAGTATAGACCACTGTAAAGGTTATATTCAATCTGAAGTTCACGGGAATTATTATTTTTAGAAAAAAATTTAATAAATTCAGTTGTACTTTGCAGATCCATTTGATAGCCTTGTGCCACATAGCGACAATCTTTACGTTCGCCAACTATAAAATGTAACTGCGAGTAATTATTCTGGTCACTGCCACGCCTAATAATCACATTATTTTCTCTAATCAGTATTTTAACCGGTACTTTGCCATCTTCCAAGTATGAAACTCTAGTAGTTTCACCTGATTCAATTAGTTCTCCTTGGCATTTTTTAGTAAAAGTTTCGCTTTCTTTTCCTTGAGTTATTCTACTAGTAAAATCAATTTTTACTTTAGTCATCTATCTGATTCTTTGTAATAAAAAAGCCAACCATCACGATTAGCTAATATAATTTAACATCCTTCTTAATTTTAGCAGAAAATATTATAAAACAAATTATTTTTTAACACCACTAATTAGTTTTTTTAGGTGCTGACAGCAAAATATTAATACCACCAATTATAATTAGGCTTGTACTAATAACAACAATAAATTTTTCACCAAGATGATCAAGAATTACTCCGGCAACAACTGACGAAATCGGTCCACCAATATTGGCAAACGTCCTGATAGTCGTCAAAACTCGTCCTAAGTAATTATCAGAGGTCGAAGTTTGAATAATAGATTCTTCAAGGACATTATGAATACTGGTTGCAGGGCCAAACAGGAAAAGCAGGATACAAAGCATAACCATATTCTTTAAGAAAAAGAGCATAATAATGATAGGTATAGCGCTAATAATCCAGGCCCAACCAATTGTTTTAATTTTGGCTTTCATTTTGCCACCTATGACAGCACCAAGAATTATTCCTACCAGTATACAAATGTAAAATGTGCTATAAAGTGCCGGTTGGCCTGCCTTTGCGGCTATACGAGGCAAAATCAAGATCAGTGCAGGTTGTGCAAATGAATATAGTACGCTGGACCAAAGATAATGAAACAAAAAGCTGTTTCCCTTTATGTAGCGGTAACCGTTGAGAATTTTTTGCCAATATTTTGTTAAGCCTTCATCTTTATTCTCTTTTTCTTTAACTACATTATGAACAGGAATATTTCTTAGAGCTCTAATTAGTAATAAAAGTCCCAGCAAGCTTAAGCATGAACAAGCTAAAATAATATCTCCACTTGTCAAAAAGGCCAGTAATGCGCCAGAAAGTGCAGTACCACCAACATTGACTAGCTGATCAACAATATTAATCTGGGAAATGATACTGGTCATTTCGCTTTCGTCTAACACAGATTCTTTTAAAATAGCCCGATCAGCAGGACCAAAAAACTCATCACAAATGGACAGAAGCCCGGCAATAATAATGGCAAAAGCGTAATATTTACTAAAGTAAATCATTGCAGCTGTTAACATAAAAAGTAGGACTACTTGGATCACCATTGAATAAATACTGGTTTTTTTGAAAGAATGATTGTCAATGAATGGCCCATAAAAAATAGAAAGGGCTGCAGTTATTGTAAAAATGGCATTGGTAATACCAACAACAGATGAACTCTTAGATTGTATTTGGATCCACCAAATAAATACCATACCAAAAAGTGAGTTGCCTAAACCACTGACTAATCGGGAAAGTAAGTACGGTCTTTTTTCTAACATGATTTTTCCTCTAAAGCTTAGCTTGTTAATGATATCGTTTTATATTAAGTGCTTAAAATAAATAATCGCTTGTTTTTAAATGGTTCCGAGTCGTTTTATGTTAGATTTACAAAAGAGTTACTTTTAATAAGTTAAACAGTTATGATTTGGTCAAACTTATCTTTATTTTCTTCATGTAACTGATGACTAACAAACACAACAGTAATCTTAGGTTGATTTAAAAAGTCATTTTCAACTTTGATAGCTCCTGCTTTATCTAAGCTGCTAGTCGATTCATCCAATAAGAATAACTTACGGTTACGTAATAATCCTCGAGCTAAAGCCAAACGTTGCTTTTGCCCACCAGATAAACTAGCGCCACCTTCGCCAACTGGGGTATCTAATTTTTGCGGCAAAGTGCTGACAAATTCCCATAAATCAGCCTTTTCCAATGCAGATTTTATTTCTTCGTCAGTAAAATGCTGGCCAAGTTCCAAATTATAGCGCACAGTAGTATTGAAAAGATATGCTGTTTGATCAATGTAAACAATGTTAGACCGTAATGCATTATTATCAATGTTTTTAATCTCAGTTTGGTCTAATTGAAGATCACCTGTGTAATCGGTCAACCTACCAGCTAAAATTTTTAATAGCGTACTCTTACCACTACCTGATTCTCCATCAACAGCAATTTTTTGACCATCATGAATGGTAAAGTTGAGTGACTTTTTAAATACTGGCTTACCTGGATGATAAGCAATTTGTAAATTTTTAGCTGTAATATTAATGTCAGCAATTTTACTACCGCCTTGAGTATGAGACTTAAGTGGTTCGTCTAATTGATATTTGCTAAAAATCGGATTGAGTGCCTGCAATTCAGTCAATATCGGTGCAATAACCGCTAATGAATTAAAAACATTAAAGGCAAGCGAAGTAGATGAATTAATTACCCCAATAGTTACCTGCTTTTCTAAAATCAGAAAACCTGTCCAAGCTTGAATAGCTACTTGACTGATAACATTGCTGGCCCCAGCTATACTGCCATTATATGAGCTATACTTTGCTTGTCGTACTTTCGCCCCAATTAATTTTTTTATAGCATCGGTAATACGCTTTTCTATTTGCTGTTCTGCAGTAAAAATATTATAAGTAGCAAACCCTTGTAAGCAATCATTAATTACATTAACCACTTTTTCATTTTCCTTACTAGTAGTGAAGTTGCTGCTGGCGACTTTCTTTCACACAAGCTGAGGTAATCCCAAAGTAAAAAGGGTCAAAATGGCTACCAGAGGCAGAAAAGTCCAATTAAATTTTATCAATGCAATTAGAGAAAAGATGGAATCACCAAAAATTTGTACCATTGAGAATAAATTTGTAAAACCATTTTCTTCAACTAAATTCATGTCATTAGTTAGCCATGATGTGTAAACTCCAGTATCATGTTTTTCAAATCTGGAAACCGAATAATCTTCTATGTGTTCAATAATATCCTGACGTAACCTTAAGCTAAGAAACTGCACCGTTTTTACGCTCAATACTTGTTCACTAATTAAGAATACAGTCATTACCAAAAACAATAAGATATTGAGCAAAATGTATTTAAAAAATGCTTGAAAATCAAGTTTAATTAAGCTATTTAAAATGAAAACATTAATTAATGAATTAAGAACCCGAAAAGCTGAGCAAATCAGTTGGAGAATTACTACCAAAGTTACTTTTGCCGGTTCTTGTTTAACGTATTTAAACAAATTTTTCATAAAACTCTACCTTAGGAACATCATCTTAAAATTAAAAACTAATTTTGTTTCATTTTACCATTAATTTTTAATAATAAATTATTTTTTGTAAAAAATTTTAATAAATAAAAAGGCTCCGAAAGTTAATAAACTTTTGAAACCCTGTCTGGATTGAAAAACTGGTTTATTTCTTGTTTGTCCTAATTATTATTGAAATAGTTGTTACTATTCAAATTTATGTTTTAATTATCTTTTTTATTAAAAAAAGACCAATAATTATGTACTTAATTAATCTACATGGTTAAATTAAATAATATTATTGGCCTTTAATTAAATCGTTTTAGAAAAAGTCAATTAATTTCTAAAGACGATTGATCCCTATTCAAATTGATAAAGTTCAATTCTGAATATTAAATTTACATGTCAGCTATATAAATAATTACGTTTCTTAAAAGATCCATAATGTATTCCTCCCTAGATTGTTTTTAATTTTTTAAATAAATATATAATAACTCTTATATTAGATATTGTAATTTGCTTTTTCATATTTGAAAAAATTATTTGACCATTTTTTTAACGTTGGCCTCATACCCAGATTTATTAAGTATATCTCTAATATTACTTGCTTCATCTTTTTTATTAGTAATTAAATCTTCATAATACCTGCCTAATATTTTACCAAAAGCCAATTCAATGTCATTAGGTAACCTTTTCAGAAAATTAATTGGCACAGAACATAGACTATATTTTCTTTCCTTATAACACCAATCTATATAATTAATCATTAACACACTTAGTGCAATCATAATTTTTTTATCTAATTTATCAACATTGTGATAATGTCTAATTATACTATTTACTAAAAAAGATGCCTCATCAAAACTATATATTTGAATAATATTTCCAATTAAAGAAATACGGTGATACTCATTTTCATCCGTATCTTTTTGAAAAATTATTTTTTTTATTTTATTTTTTTGGGATTTATCCAGCTTTTTAAGTGCATTTATATCTTTAGTTTGATCAATTAGTTTCGCCTGTAAAAGAGAAAATTTAATAAAAGCTGTTCTTGGTTTGATCAGTTGCAATTCCTTTATTATTTTTTTTATTACTTTATCGTTATCTGAGTATGCAGCTTTAATAAATTTATTCATTAACGATAAAACTAATTTTCTATTGTCTTTCTCGACTTTAAAATCATTAAAAAATTTCTGTGGTTTAACATTGTGCTTGTGTAAAATTTCCAGAAAATCATTTACACCGATGTCATTTAAGCCTCGCTCGACCTTTGAATAAAAGGAAACGGAAATTACACCAGCTGCCATTTCTGTTTGAGTTAAGCCTAATTCCTGACGTAAGGCTTTTAATTTGTTGCCTATATAGTTCATATGATCTCCCATCTATTTAATAATATTAGTGCCTTTATAATTATGAACAGTTTTGCCACAACTGGCAAAACTCATTATTTAATTTTAATAAAAATAATATTAACGGCAACTGTATTAAACTAAGAGGCTTAAGTTTGTTATAATTTAGGTATCAAATAACCTTTAAAGACTAATCTAGTAATTTTCGAGGATTCTATATGCCAAATTTCTACAGCCAAAAACTTAAAAAAGAAGTAGTTTTAAGAGATCCGGTTCATGAATACATCCATATTGAAGATCAGGTAATACTTGATATTTTAAAAACCAAAGAATTTCAGCGTATGCGGAGAATAAAGCAACTCGGACCAATCTCATATGTTTTTCCTGGTGCAACTCATACACGCTTTGAACATAATTTAGGTGTCTATGAACTGACACGCAGAATTTGTAATATTTTTGCCAAAAAATATCCTTCTCAACGCTCAGGTGATGGTCTCTGGGACGATAACAACAGACTCCTTGTTGAATGTGCGGGACTACTGCATGATATTGGTCACGGCCCCTATTCACATACCTTCGAGCATCTTTTTGGTACAAATCACGAAAAAATCGGTCAAAAAATTATCACTGATCCAAATACCGAAATCAATCAGGTTTTGAGATCTGTTTCACCCAATTTTCCAGCTCTTGTAGCTAGCGTTATTGCCAAAACTTATCCTAATCCACAGGTGGTAAAAATGATATCCAGTCAGGCAGATGCTGACAGAATGGACTATTTGCAACGTGACGCTTATTTTACTGGTGTAACCTACGGTAAATTCGATTTATCAAGAATTTTACAGGAAATTCGTCCCTACAATGAGGGAATCTGCTTCACAATGGCAGGTATGCATGCTGTTGAAGATTATATTGTTTCCCGTTATCAAATGTATCAACAAGTTTACTTTCATAGAGTTGGTCGTTCAATGGAAGTAATTTTACAACATTTACTTGAAAGAGCAAAAATTATTTACCAGCAGGGTAATTTGCCAGTAACACCAAGTTTAGCCAAATTTTTAGCCAATGACTGGACGCTTGATGATTATTTGAAGCTAGATGATGGCGTAATGGAAACTAATTTTTCAATGTGGACTAAAATTAGTGACCCAATTCTAGCTGATCTAACCAAACGTTACCTTTTTAGACAACCCTTAGCCAGCATTTGTATTGATCAGGAAACCAAAAATTTACTACCCAAACTGAAAGATTTGATTAAACAAGCGGGTTTTGATCCAAACTATTATACAGATACCAATTCGGCTTTTGACGAGCCATACGATGCTTATAAGCCATCAGGCAAAAATGCCAACAGTCAAATTGAAATCATGCAGGATGACGGACAATTGATTGAATTGTCACAATTAAGCCCACTTGTAAGATCACTAAATGGCACACTTCAAGGTGATGAGCGTTTCTTTTTCCCAAAAATCATGATGTCAAATAGTGATGAACCCCAAATTTTTGACCCTTTATACCAAAAATTTCAGCGCTACGTTAAAAATGGTGCGTTAAGATATATCAGAAAGCCTAAAAAATAAAAATCTGCAAAAATTATTTTTCCAATTTAATAAAAAGGTGAAAAATTTCATTACTATTTTTTCGCAGCAAAGACAAAAAGAAGGCAAATCACTAAATGTGGTTTACCTTCTTTGGTGTAGTTTCAATATTTTGCTTTTTCTGGATACATAATATCTAAATAAAGTTTTAGCCGTTCATATGTCCAGAAATTGATCTGTCGGTTACAGGACTCACACTGGTATCAATACCCACTTTCTCTGAAAGTTTTGCTGACAAAACTTGAAATGGTACTACATAAAAAATGGGTGAAAGCAAGTCTGTAGTTTTTACAGTGAATTTCAAATCTCTCTTGTCTTCTGTTGCCTTTGCAGAAGATATCACAAAAACATGTTTTGTGAAAGCACGACGATAATATCCTGCAATATCAATCATCCGTTTGAATTCAGGGCCATTATTGCCTCCAATTAAGAAGATAAAATTATCTTCATCATAAGCACGAATAGGTCCGTGAAGTTGTTCTTCTTGCTCATACGCTGTTGTTGGCCTGCCAAAAGTTTCAAAAAACTTTAGCCTCCCCTCTAGAGCAGTTGGAAAGTTGTAACCATATCCTGCAATTGAAGCTTTTTTCATAGAAACTAGCTCATCTTGTTGCTTTTCATACCATTCGGAACTTTCTTTTACTACAGTTGGAAAATCATTTACCAAGTTTTGTGCATCACTGATAAGTTGGTTATATTTTTCTTTACCAATTAATTTAGTTTGATGTGCTGCTTCAACAGCTAACAGATAAAATTGCAGCAAGGTTTCAGTATAACCACGTGTTTCAGGCCCGATTTGTTCTTCTTCACATACAAGATGGACATAATGATCAGCAATTTTAGTAATCGCAGTGTTTTGTTCCTCAGAAATTCCTACAGTAGCAAATCCTTCATCCTTTGCTCTTTTTAAGGCATCACATGTAGAAATGCTATCTCCATGTTGCGAAAGGCCTATCACTAAAACCTGATCATTTCTAAAGCAACTGCTTGGATTAATACTTTCAGAATACGTGAAAACTGTGGGCTCAATCGCTACACCTTCGATATTCAGTAATTTGACAAACATATTACGAATCACGCGCATAGCATTGTAAGAAGTTCCAGACCCTGTAAAAATAACTTTTTTAAAATCATTATTTTGCCAAAAATCAATAAATTCCTGACCATAATCTTTTCTTTCATCAATTGCTCTCTGCAAAACTCTTGCCGTATCTTCAATATGTCCCATCATTGTTAATTTTGCCATTTAAAACTCCTCCATTTTAATTGTTTTTTGTGCAATTTTACGCATTTGCGTTAAATATTCTTTTGCTTGTTTTTTTTAATCCTAATGATTCACTTACTTTAGTTAGACGATCATAAATGATCAACTTTTGCTGTGGCTTTTCTGCTGTCTTTAATTGTTTACTTAGTTCAGTTAATAAATTTTGATTTGGTGCCAAATATACCTGATGTAGCTGTTCAATTTCCTTTTGTATCTGAGTTTTCTTACAATTTTTTCTTAAATAATCTTCAAGTTTTAAAGCTTCTTGATTATCATTTTTATCTAAAAAAAGAATATAGCTGCGCATTAGCCTAATTAATAAATTTTGGTCTTTTGACAAGTCTGCAGGTTTTTTCGTAATTTTCGTAATAAGTTTCTTTACCTTATTCACATCCCCATAGGTTAAATAAAAGTCTAACTGCAATAATAAACGTGAACTTGCAGATAAACAGATCTTGGCAACAGGCTCCTCAAGAAGCTTAAAATAATTTTTGCTATCGCCTTTCTTCTCGCATGCCAAAAGATTGGTAAAAAGTTTCTTTTTTGATTTTGCTTCCGCTAACCAACTAAATAAAAAGGCCAAAATAAGAAATAAAATCATTAGTACAGATTTCATAATTTATCCCTTTAAAGCAAACCAACTGCTACTGCTAAAATTCCCAGTATAATTAATCCTATCAAGATTACAGTGCCGTTAACCTTTTTCTGTAATAATCCATAGCAGCCAAAAGTTAATAATAATGGCAGTAAATTAGGCATCAGGGAGTCTAATGTTTTTTGCAGACTGACTTTAGTTCCTCCAAACTTCATTATCAGTGGCACCTTAATAATCACCATTGAAGCAATCATCGCCCCGACTACAACTAAGCCAAGAATTTTTGCCGCTTCCGTCAATTTTTGTAAAGTTCCACTCTCACTGGCTTCTGCTAAAAATTTATTACCGCCTTCATAAGCTAATTTAAAGCCAAACCAACGAAGTAATTCACTTGGGATAACATTAATTAAAAAGTAAAGAATCGGCCCTAAGATACTTCCTTTTACTGCAAGAGGTGCACCAACGCCAACACCAATGACCCTTAAAGTACCCCAGAACATTGAATCACCAATTCCGGCTAGCGGGCCCATCAAAGCAGTTTTTACTGAGTTGATTGAACTAGCATCAAAATCTTCTGAATTAGCATTTTGCTCCTCCATTGCACAACTAATACCTAAAATCATTGGCGATGTTGATGTTGCACAGTTAAAGAATTCGAGGTGGCGCTTAAATCCCTTTTGCAATTCTTCATCATTATCACCATATAGCCTTTTCAAAACTGGAGTCATAGCCCATGCATATCCAAGGGACATTTGACGCTCATAATTGAAGGCACCTAAGAGTTGATAATGACGCCACATAACACTCCGTAAATCTTTTTTTGTAAGTTGCTTCCTTTTATTATTTGCGACTGAGTCTGTCATTATAACAAGTCCTCCTCACTTTGATCGTTAGGCTTAAATTGGTAATAAATATAAGCAATTATTAAGCCAAAAACAGCTACTCCTATCATTGATACTTTTAGAAATGCTACAAGAGCAAATCCCAAGAAAAGAAATGGGGCGTATTTTTTATCGTAGGTTAATTGCATGAGCATTGCTATACCTAAAGCTGGTAGCAGATTGCCTGACTGTGCTAAACCATCTTTAATGACTGTCGGTATAGCTTGAACAATAATCTTAATAACTGGTGCCCCAACAAGATAGCCAATCATAATAGGAATGAATTTTGAGAAAAATACTACTACCGAAGCCGTCCACTGACCGATTGCAATACCTTTCCAATTTTTCTTTTCTATTTGTCTGTCAGCATAATGGGTAAAAATAGCATCAAAGCTATTGACAACTAGACTGATCATTTGGGCAACCAATGCTATTGGAATAGCAAGAGTTAATGTTGTTTGCCAACTTGCTCCAGTTTTTATGGCAAGTGCTGTTGCTAAAGCAGAACCTACAACTACGTCGGGAGGAGTAGTTGTTCCTATACCAACTAAACCCATCCAAACGAGTTCCAATTCTCCGCCCAACATTAAACCAGTTTTCAAATCACCCATTACTAAACCAACTAATGGTGAAATAATTATTGGTCTGGCGAGCATGTGCTGTCCCAGAAGTGGGCTTTCCATGAACACCCCAGCGCCAACCAATGCTACTAAGAATGCTTGTAACATAACTTATCTCCTTTTTATTATTGATTAAAAAGCCTTCGCTATCCCTGCAAAGTTGAGACTTTCTGCTGTGGGATTTACTTGAGCAAATACTTCTACTCCTAAATTATTTAGTTGACTTGCACAATTAAACTCGTCTTTGGTCATTTTTACTTGTGGTAAAACAGATACCCCATCCTTGTAATGAATTCCAGCTGTTCCCACATTTACCTTGTTTATACCCTTAACGCTTTGTTTCAGTGTTAAAGCGTCTTTAACATTAATAGTTACCACAAAAATTTTTTTATGCGCATACTTTGGATTATTTAATATTTTTGCAGCAGATGACAAATCTTTAATTCCCAAAATTACCCCAGCCGGTTTAGCCAGCTTCATTGTCATTTTTGTCATTGCATCATTTGCAGCATGATCATTAGCAACCAATAAAATATCTGGGTGTAACTGGTTGGTCCATGAAACTGCAACCAATCCGTGAACTAAACGATCATCTGCTCTTAAAAGACTGATCATTACAAATCATCCCCTTTTAACAAATCATTCATAAATACAATTTGTGAACGAGCCTGTTCTACTGCCGAACGTATTGTTTCGTCTGTAAGGACTTCATCGGAACTTAACACAAGTTCTAAAACTAAAGACAAATTAATACCGCTAATAACATTGCAGTTATACTTCTTTATCAAACCTGTGGATTCTTTGTTAACACTACCTCCAGGCAAATCAGTTAAAATAATTACTTGTTCATCTTCAAATTCGTTTAATAGTTTTTCTAGTTCTTCAACAAAATTATTTTTTTCTTCTGTATAGGCATTTATAAAATGGATATTTTTAACTTCAGTATTAAAAAATTTAATTGAGTGTTTATATCCATCTGCTAAATAGCTATGCGTCGCAATAATAAATTGGCTCATATATGCGCTTCCCTTCTTTCGAAAATGAAATTAAAATATTAGCGCTAACATTAAAACTAAGTTAATTTTATTACTGTATATACAATTTATCAAGCTATTTTTTACTTATTAGTTAGTTTAATCCATATTTTATAAGTATTTAAACAATTAAAATTAGCCTATATTAAAAGTAATTTATGTTTGTCTATACATTTTTTAAATGAAAAAGTTATTTGCTTAAAAACTGACTATTTAACTATAATATATAGTAAAGAAATGATTTTTATCACAATATGAAGGACAAAAAATTGAAGGCAAAATATCTAAAAATTGAAGATTTTTTTATCAAAAAAATAAATAGTGGTTCTCTTAAAGCAGGCGACAGATTGCCACCGGAAGTAAAAATTAGTCAGCAAAACGGTTTTAGCAGGATGACTGTAAACAAGGCTCTTAAAGACTTGGAAAAGCAAGGTTATGTAACCAGGATTGCTGGCCGGGGAACATTTGTAAAAGAAAAAAGCATTGTGCGATCGCTAAACGAAACTGTTAGTTTCAGTGATATTATCAAACGCCAACGTATGACACCGGGCTCAACGCTGCTTTCATATAATTTACTAGAATCCAAGGCCATTCCTACATATGTCAGCTTTTCTAATTCCTCAATTATGCCCAGTAAATTTCATTATTTAAAAAGACTTAGAACAGGTAATAATCAGCCTATAGCTATTAATGAAGAATATTTAAATTTCGATATAATGCAAAATATTGATTTGGCTCTTTTGAACAAGTCTTTATACCAATATTTGAAAAAATGTAAGTTACCACTAATTGAGAACTATGCTGAAATTAACGCAGTTAGAGCAACAAAAGAGCAACAAAGCTTATTACATTTGAGTGTTGACTTTCTTTTAAAAACTTTAGCTAACGTTGATACAGTTTCCATATCTGGTAAGCGGGTACCTCTAGGAGTATTTGTTTCATACTATAACCCTGACTTATATACATATAGATTTAATGGCTCAAACAATTAAAAGCCTTATCTCGCTTTTAAAACGAAATAAGGCTTTTTTAACAATACACAAGTTGTTCATTGGCTAACTTATTGACACACTAGTTTTTTCAATCATGATATAATAAATTTTGCATTATAAAGAAGTAATTTTTTTAATAATTTATCAACACGTCACATCTATATCAAAATAAATTTGATAAAATTACTTTAAATATAACTAAATGTTTTCAATTAATTCCGAATTAATCTATCTAAGGAGTGGCTATCTTGTCGGCTATAAGGAAAGAAGAATTGATAGCTAAAGATATTCAATACCAAATTGAACAAGGCTTCATTAAATATGAGCAAAAATTGACTGAACGTACTACAGCCAAAAATTATTCAGTGTCTCGTGGAACTGCTAGAATGGCGCTAAAAAGACTGGAAAAGCAAGGATTGATCTCTCGCAAACCGGCAGCTGGTTACTTTGTTAACTACCGTAAGCATGAGCCTCTTTTAAATTTGATTAATTCTTTTTCAAATAAACTTGATTACCTTAATATTTCTCAACATGACACCAAATATGAAATACTAAGATATAAATTTATCGACACTGACAAGGAGCTTTCTGAAAAATTAAAAGTTTTATTGGGAACAAAAATTCTACTAATAACTCTCAGATCAGTTGAAAAAGAATCAAACGGTTATGTAGTTTATCGAATCTTTTTACCAATTGACAACAGTTTTTCAATGAGTAGTGAAGAAATGATCTTCAATAAAATTAAGGAAAAACTACAAACGGCGCAAGATGCAGATGTTACTTTAAACTTCTGTTTTGCTGATAAGCTAATTGCTAAAGCTCTTCACGTCAAAGTGCAGGATCCTTTGTTGTCTGTAGACGCAATATTTACAAACTCAGCTAATCAAACATGTTTATTTATAGAACAATACAGTGATTCAAGGCATAGTATTAGTATTTCGCCTTCCTCTGTAATTAGTGAAAAACTTGGTACATTTAATGAATAAAATTTCTTATAAAGCTCCTTTATACGAACAAATTGAACACCTCTTATACGAGAAAATTAAAGCTCAAGAATATTTACCGGGGCAAAAAATACCTAGTGAGCGTGAATTGGCAGAACACTACAAAATAAGCAGAACCACCACAAAACGTGCCGTCAACTTATTGGTTGAGCAAGGATTATTAATAAGAAAGATGGGAAAAGGGACTTTTGTTGTAAGTGGTTTAGACCAAAGATTCAATATTTCTTTTGAAAGTTCTGGCTCCATGACAGATTCTTTATCTTCAAGCGGAATTAGTATTTCCAACAAGCAAATTAGATTTTTCACTAATATTGATTCAAGATTTTTAAGGCAAAAATTAGCTCTTAACGAAAATGAACCTGTTTATGGCGTTCAACGGTTAAAGCTACATAGTGGAATACCTTTTGCGTTAGAAAATTCTTACGTTCCGGGAAAATACTTTCCTAACTTTTATCAAATCAACTTTAATAATATTGGTTTATATGATTACATGAACAGTATGGGCCATAACCTAAAAGACTACCAAACTTATCAGCAACTTGAGACCTTAATGACAAAAGAAGCAAAATTATTACAGATCAGTACCAATACCTTTGTCTTTAAATCTTGTTACTCAAGTATTGACCAAGATCAAAACATTATAGAATATACAGAAAGCTATGTTAAAGCAAAAGAAGGGAAAATTCATTACCACCTGAGACTCAATGAGTAAATTTAGAATTTCTTTGAAGCTGAAATAACGGGCAATGTAAAAATAAGCAATGATAAAAAAGCCATAAGAACGCAAATGAGGAAAAGAATTTCATAACTGGTATTGTCAATAATTAATGCTCCAAATAAGGGACCTATTGCTTTGCCTAAAGCACTAAACATTTGAACTCTGCCTTGATAATAACCTGTTAAATTTTTAGGTGATTCAATGTCTACAAAGCTGGCAACCCCTGGAAAAAGCAATATCTCTCCTAGTGTGAGTAAACACATAGATGTCACGTAGAGGCCATATTTGTCTTTAAAAGGTAATAATAAAAGTGCAAAAGACAATAGCAGCAATAAGATTCCCATATTTAGGCGACCTCTAATGTGATTTAATAACAATTCATCAAAATGAGTAACAACAGGTTGAAATAAAACAATTAAAATTGCATTGAATGTCCAAAGAAAGCTATAACTTTTAACTTTAAAGCCTTTTTCAACCATAAAAGTGGAAAGATTGCTTTGCCATTGTTCATAAATGAGCCAGCAAATTAAAACCATGATAAGAGCACCTAGAATCTTGGGTGTTAATTTTCCCTTTTTTATTGCTTGATTTCTGTCACCCATTGTTTGGTTAAACTGAATATTGTAATTGATAACAGCTACCACTAAAAACAATACTTGAATTATGGTTGCAATGGCAAATACGTAGGCAATTCCCAAAGGCATAATATATCCAACTGTAAGAGTTCCAAAAACTAAGCCAAAGTTCGAGGCGAAGTATAAGAGGTTAAATACATAACTGGAACGATGATTGCCGACTTTAGTCGCCAAAGAATTTTCACAAGTTACAGAAATACCATTTGCAAGACCAGACAAAATGAGCAATAAAGCATAGGCCGGCCAAGCATGAAAAAAGATAAGTCCCCCTAAAGCAAATATATTTAAAATTATTCCTAGTAAAATGGAGTAATAAGGACTCCAGCTATCAAACAATTTACCACCAATCAAACTACCCAACATGGTTGCAAGTTGATTTAAGAATAATACAGATGCCGCAACTACCAAGCTTTTATGTAATGTTTCATGTATATAGATTGTATTTAACGGCCAAATAAAACTCATTGCAGTATTAGTAATTAAAACACCAAGAAGTAGCCATTTTAAAGAAATAGTTCGTCTTTTTTTCAACATTTTTTCACCTCATTCTGTCTTCTCTATTAATCAAGACAAAATAAAAGAAATGAGTTTAAATCTCATTTCTTTTTGTTGACTCTTAAATTAAATATAAAGCTAAACACCTAAAATATGAAAGTATGCACCAGCTACACTTACGATTAAGACAATCAACATAATTAACAATGGATTCATTTTCTTCTTAAGCATCCAGTACATAACGCCAAATAGCGCTAAGACACCTAGTCCCGGGGCAATACCATCAAGTAGTCCCTGGATCGTCTGGGCGCCCTTACCGGAACCTATTTTTGTAATAAAGTTAATTTTTGACATGCTCATCGTCATGCCACCAACAACCATGATTCCCATGATTGAAGCATATTCCATAACCTTATCCATAATACCGGACTTCTTTAGTTTATCAATCACGTTTGAGCCAAGACCGTATCCTAAAAAAGTCATGACATATCTGATTATAAAATGTGGTACATCAAAAATTATCAAGAAAAGTAACGGTCCCAATATATTTCCCTGCATTGCTAAGGAAGTACCAACACCAGTAGCTAGTATTCTTAAAGTTCCCCAGAAGAAAGCATCACCAACTCCTGATAAAGGACCCATCATAGCGAGTTTAACGGCCGAAATTGATTGCGTATCAAAATCTGGATCACTAGCATTTTGCTCTTCCATAGCAGCTCCAATGCCTTCTGGTAGAGTAATAATATAAGGAGTCACGTTATAAACTTCAAGGTTTCGGGTTAATGCAGCCGCTAAATCTTCTTTTTTAGGATAAAGCTTCTTTAAGATTGGAATCATGGCAAAAGTATAGCCAACATTCATCATTCTTTCGTAGTTCCACAAATGCTCTGTCGGAATACTGCGCCAAAATACTTTTTGTAGATCCTTTTTAGTTATTTTACCTTTATATTCAGGCTGTATTTTAAAATTCATCGAAACCATCTCCTTCTTCTTCTGTTGCTTGTTCCGTTGCAGTTTCAGTAGCTGTATCTTGACCTTTCTTATCATCTTTTCTTTCAACGAAGATGTACATTACAATGATGATTAAAGCAGCAAATAAAGCTACACCTGTTGTTGACAAGTTGCCGTAAGCAACCATGAAGAAACCAATGAAAAAGAACACAGCAACTTTCTTGTTCATTATCATTTGTGCTAACATGGCGAATCCTAAAGCTGGCAGTAATCCTGAAGCAATAGTCATTCCCGTCGAGATAAATTCAGGCATATTGCTGAGTAAAGTAGTAACCGCATGCTGCCCAAAGTAAAATGCTGTTGGGACAATAACTAAGCCTGGTAAGCTACCTGCATAACCGCCAATGATCATATTACGAGCAATTGCTTTAGTATCAGCATCCTGTGCATTTTTATCAATTCTGTGAACAAAGATCAACTTTATGGGTTGACCAATAGCGGTATTTAAAGCCAATACTATAGTAGCAATTGGAATACCTAATGTTAAAGCAGCCGCTGAGTTTGCATGAGCTTGGATTGCCAAAGCAGTTCCTAAAATAGTTCCAGAAACCATGTCAGGTGGAACATAAGCACCAATTGAAACTGAACCTACCATAGCCAGTTCCATGGCACCACCCATAATAATACCGTCTTTTAAATTACCTAAAACGAGTCCAGTTAACATCCCCATAACTAATGGACGCTGAATTAAACTCGTACCAGTAAATGCATCACTATAGCCAATTAAAGCTACAATAAAAACTAATAGCGTTTTTAAAAACATTTAGAACATCTCCTTTACCGCTCTAAATTACGTTTTTGGCCTCAATCTTATTTTCTGTAGGTACCATTTGGATAAAGACATCAACTCCTTCATCAATTAATTCTTTAATTGTTCGTTTTTCGTCTTCATTAATATAGATACTCTTGCTAATCTTTTGCTTGCCGTCACCAAATGAGATATTGCCCAAATTAACTGATTTAATATTAAATTCACGAGCTAACTTGGCCGCTATTTCAACAGTTTCACAAATAATGAATAAACTGTAGCGATCGGTTTTGCCACTCTTGATGACATCAATTGCACCTTGTGTGTCTTTTACTACTACCTTGACACCACTGGGTTTAGCCAAAGCAAGCATTTGTAATCTTAACTTATCATTTTTCAAGGTGTCACTAACTAGCAAAAGTGCATCAGCTCCAAGAGTTCCTGTCCATGACACAGCGACTTGTCCGTGTAATAGACGATAATCAACCCTGATCATTTTAATCATTTAAAACATCCCCTTAAAAATCATCACTTAAACTACTCGTTTGTTTAGTGAGTGTTTGATTTACATACTGAATACCATTTTTTGCTTCTGCAATTGTCTTTTGGATTGTTCCATCCAAGGTTTTTTCATTTGACAACAACAGTTGCACTATCATTGGTAAATTGACTCCCGAGATGATATGCAGGTTTTGGTATTGATCTAGCATTTTCCCTAATGTTGTATTAACGCTGCCGCCAAGGATATCTGTTAGCACAACAACAGGTTCAGAAGAATGTTTTGCTAAAAATTCAGCAATCATTTTTTGATAATCTAAATGTTCATCAGTATAAGCTGCTATAGCATGTAAATTTTTTTGCGGGCCCATAATAAATTCCGCTGTTTTTTTCACACCAACTGCCATCTCTTCATGCGTACATATCAATACTTGAACCATTTTTTACTCCTTGTTGTTTTGACTATAATTTTTAGTAGTAATTGCGTCCATAAATTTTGCTGCCAGCGGATGAGATTTTTCCGTACTCAGTGCGGGCATCATTGAGGCAACAATAACTTGGAAAAATGGTATTACAGCCAGAGAACACAGATCTGTAATCAACGGTTTGGTAATATTAATAACGTTTTGCTCTTTTGGTTCACTGCCAAACGTGATCAAATATCTTCTTGAAGTTACTACAGCTAGTTTTTCATAAATACTGGAAATTCGTGAGCTGTGTTGCAGATTATCAATTAAAAACACCGTATATTTTGGGCTTAGTTGAATATCTGGTCCATGCATAAATTCTTCAACTTCATAGTGCATCGTAGGAATTTTCAAAGTTTCTTGGAATTTAAGAGCAGCTTCCCTGGCAACACCCAGGTTCATATTATTACCACAAATAAAAGTTGGGCCCATTTCAGCAAGCTCCAGGAAGTGCTCATTGACAAAATCGACTCCCTTGTCTATTGTGCTAGACATAACATCGGCTAATTGGATAAATTCATCATTAGAGTTATGTTCACGATCACCTTTAATAGCAACTTCATTTGCAAAGAGGGCTAAATAAAGAATTAAGGTTGACAAACCGATGGTCACATAACCAACCGTTTCAACGCCTACACCGTAATCAATTACGTAATCAGCATTACCAGCAGCCTGACTATGAACATTACCTGTCAATAAAATAGTTTGGTGGCTTAACTTTTTCATGTAATTCATCGCATGCAGAATATTGGTAGAAGCCCCACTTTGAGATATAAAGAATACGAATGTTTTGTTAAAATTAATTGGTTCTATCAGTTCAAACAATTCAGGAGTTATTACCGATACAGGACATCCTAAACGTTTAACCATATATGGTTGTGCCATTTTTGCAGCATTCATAGATGATCCAGACGCAACTATGATAACGCTTACAAAATTTTGATCACAAAAAAGTTTTACTAATGGTGTAACTAAACTTTCTTTATCATTAATGTTTTCTTTGACTTTTTGTGGTGACGCTTTAACATAATCCAGCATTTTCATCATATTCACTTCCAAACTAAAAATTTAAATAAAAAGCGGGATACACAAGTATCCCGTCTTTTTATCATACTAATATTCGAATTGACGATAATATCTTCTGTAGTTTTTATTATGCTTTGTATAAACTTGGTAGTGATTTGTTAATCTGTCTGTTAATAGGGAGTTAACAATCCATGGAATAACCAAATGTCTAAACTTATCATCAACACTTAAACTATATTCTTTTGTATCAATTACATAATGTTCAGCGCCAATCTTTTCACAGAAACGTTGTACACGAACGTCTTGCTTTCTGAATTCGTCTTCACCTTCGACAATGAAAACTGGTACACCTTTTTCAACCAGTTCCAGAGTGCCATGGAAGAATTTAGCACTAGTAATTGGGCGTGTTCTTACCCATTGCATTTCTTCAAGCAGACACTCAGCGAATAATTCAGTTTCACCCCATAGAGCTCCTGAACCTGTGAAAATAGTGTAAGGTGCTTTGTAGCATTTATGAGCAATCTCATCAGCCTTTGGTTCAAACTTCTTTCTGATGTCCAGCAAATCCTTAAAGACATTTTTCAGTTGATCAGCAAATTGAGGGTAGTCTGGAAAATCACCATGTTTATAAAGCAAACTATAAATTAGCATCGCTTCTGCCATATAGTAGTTTTGTCCAGAACCGGTTGAGCCATTTACTTCAATTACAGTTGGTGCCATTCCACCTAATTCACCGCTCTTTTTAGTAAACGCAATTAGTCTAATATTATCTTTTATCAACCACTGTGCAGCTTCAATAATCTCTGGGGTATTACCACTGTCACTTGCAGTAATAACAACTGTATCTTTAGTCAAATCACGTGGATGAACTGCATTTAAGTCCGCAGCATTAATCACTTTAACAGGTAAATCTGACATTCTATTGGCTGCATATGCAAACTGGTACAATTCAAACTCAGTTCCGCCTATTCCCATCAGATAGATATTTTTATATCCTTCTTGGGTTAGCTTATCAGCCAGCTCTTCAATTTCTGACCTCTTGGAATAGACCATTTCACCGTCTTTTAGATAGGCTTCTGGGTTAAAATTGATTAGTTCTACTTTTTCTGTTTCCATTATTTACCTCCCAAGTAAAAAAACAAGATAAAACAAAATTGGATATTTAGTAAGTCCGATTTCACTTTTAAGTGTACCAGTTTTTAGAAATAAATCAACACTTTTTTTAAATCGCTTTCATTCATTTTGCTAAAAATAAAAAACTAATTCAAAATTGGCTTTGAATTAGTCTTCTACTTATTAATTTCTTCTCTTAATCTTTAACTTTTACTTTAACATTTTTAACTAAGTGAATTTCCCTGTCAAACATTTTTTTCATCTTATCATTAAAGCTGTGTGCAATGAAGACTACTGTAGCAGGGGTTGAAGTAACTTCATGCAAGATTTGCATTGTTGCTTGTTGATCAATGGCACTGGTTCCTTCATCTATTAAGACAATTTCGCTTTGGTGAACTAAAGCCCGTACCAGTACAATTTTTTGTCTTTGTCCGCCTGAAATATTTAACTTATTTAGGTCAATCTTTTGATTTAGTCCATCGTCAAATTTGGCAATGTCTCCCGCTAATTGTACTTTTTCAACCAATGACGGTAAAGCGCTTTTTAATTTGTCTACAAACATAGTCATATTGTCAGCAACACTCACCGGAAAAAGCACTGGATCTTGGGGAATATAGCCAATTTTACTCATATCTGGGTTAACTACAGCACCATCCTTGTCTTTAAAAACAATCTGCCCTGAAGTTGGTTTGATTTGTCCGAGAATGAGTTTAAACAAAGTTGATTTCCCAGCTCCAGAATCACCAGTCAGAAGCACTTTTTCACCTGACTTAATATTAATGTCTGGAAAAATTAGACTTTCACCATTAGGAAATTGCAAACTAAGATCATGAGTACTAAGTGATGCTGGAGTTGCTACTTCTTCAGCTTGCTCTTTTTTAACTGGCGCAGCCGTTTGGGCAATCTCCTGATTTAAAGTTTTGGAGCCCTTTATTTGTCCATAACGACTAACTATGATTTGAATACTTTGCCTTAAGTAGAAATTACAATTGCCTACTCCAGTAATTGCACCAAATGCTACTATTTTAGCTTGGAACAAATAACCCGTTAGTAAGAATAAAATTAATGAAAAAGAAACTGATACCAATCCATTAATGATACTTAGTAATTGCGTAACCCCATTTTGCTTGACATAAGCATCTTCTAGCTCTTTAGCTGCATCATTAGTTACTTTAAATAGTTTTCCTCCGGCAAAATAACGTTGTAGTTCTTCAAGGCCATTAAGCCACTTTTCTAAGCAATCGAGATATTGATTATTACTCTTTGAAATCTTGGTCATTGAATTTTGTAGTGGCTTTTCTAATAATTTTGGTAACAATAATGAAATAGCTACCATCAAAATAATTGTGAGAAGTAAACTCCAGTGTAATGAAATAAGCAGAACAATTACAGATACTAAATTAATAACACCACCAATTAGACCAAAAAATGGTGCAAAATAATTTTCTTGGCTCTGATTCAGGTCATTTGTTAATCGATTTTGAATCTGGGCAACAGAATGCTCTTTTTGATCCGCATAAAAGTGAGATACAGATCTTTTTCTGATATGAAAATTAAATTCCTCTTGTTGTTTTGATAGAAGGAACGCATGCAGTCCTTGTATTAAATATTGAAATAAGAAAGGCATAAATGAAATGACATTTATAATTAAAAACTGTTGGAATTTCTGTTGCTGAATTGCTGTGGTTAAAAGCATAAGTATTTGTGTGGTTACAATTGGTAAAGTCCACTCTAAAACGGTAATCAAAATTAGTATCATGAAGCGTAAAGGGTTTTGCTTATAAAAGTCCTTAATTGTCATAATATCTTACCTCCTTTTTATTGCTTTATGTTTTCGTTAAGTGAATTTCTCTGTCAAACATTTCTTTCATCTGATCATTAAAGCTGTGTGCAATAAAGATTACTGTAGCAGAACTCGATGTGATTTCCCGCAAAATTTGCATTGTCGCTTGCTGGTCAATAGCACTGGTTCCTTCATCAATCAAAAAAATTTCACTTTGATGGACTAAAGCTCGTACTAGAACAATCTTTTGTCTTTGGCCACCAGAAATATTCAATTTGTTTAAATCGATTTTTTGTTCTAAGCCATCATCAAATTTTGCAATATCGCCAGCAAGTTGAACTTTTTCAACTAATTGTGGCAGTGCACTTTTTAATTTATCGGAAAACATAGTCATGTTATCAGCAATAGTTACCGGAAAAAGCACAGGGTCTTGCGGAATATAGCCAATTTTACTCATGTCGGGGTTAACTATATTACCATTTTTGTTTTTAAAAGTGATTTGTCCAGAACTTGGTTTAATCTGTCCCAAGACGAGTTTAAACAACGTTGACTTACCAGCTCCAGAGTCTCCAGTTAATAGTATTTTTTCACCGGGTTTCACATTAACATCAGGAAAGAGCAAACTCTCACCGTTAGGAAATTGCAAACTAAGATTAGATGTGCTAATCGCTGCTGGAGTCACAATTTTTTCAGTTTGAGTTTTTCTTACTGGTTTTGCGGTTTTAGCAATTTCTTTATTTAGAGATGCCGTTGCCTTCATTTGCCCATAAGAGGTTACTATAAACTGAATTCCTTGTTTCAAGTAGCTTAAGCAATTACCTACTGCGGTAATGACGCCAAACACTACTAATTTTTGCTGAAACAAATATCCGGCTAATAAAAATAAAATCAGTGAGAAAACGACAGACACTAAACCGTTGATAACAGTTAATAATTGCATGACACCATTTTGCTTAACATTGGCATCTTCTAATTCTTTAGCTGCGCTACCTGTTACCCTAAATAGTTTTGCCCCACTAAAATAACGCTGTATTTCTGCAAGTCCATTAAGCCATTTTTCCAGACAATCGAGATATTTTTGGTTACTTTGAGAAATTCGAAGCATTGACTTTTGCAAGGGTTTCTCTAACAGCTTGGGTAAAAGTAAAGAAATTACCACCATTATTACAATAGTAACAAGCAAACTCCAATGCAATGAAATCAATAATATAACAGCAGAAACTATGATGACTACTCCGCCAATTAAACTAAAAAAGGGAGTAATATAATTTTGCTGACTTTGGACTACATCATTTGTTAGCCGATTTTGAACTTGTGCCACTGTGTGATCTTTTTGATCTTTATAAAAGTGATTAACGGTTTTCGCTCTGATGGCGATATTATATTGTTCTTCCTGACAAGACAAAAGGTAGTTTGTCAGACCTTGCATTAAATAATCTGCCATTACACATACAAAACTACATAAAATAGTAATTAAAAAGATTTTAAAATTGCCCTGTTGAATTGCAGTAGTTTCTATAATACTGAATACTGTGCCAATAATTAGCAGAGCATAAAAACTAATATTGATTAATAGTAAAACAATAAAACGCAAAGGATTGGTTTTGTAAAATTCTTTAATTGTCATTTTTACTACCCAGCTTTTTGTTTGATTTTAAATGGATCTGATAATCAAACATACCTTTTAGTTCAGGACTAAAGTTATGTGCAATCATCAAAACTGTTTTATCAGTATCGAGCAAGTTACCAATAATTTCATTGGTAGTTTTACTGTCAATTGCGCTAGTTGCCTCATCAAGTAACAGAAATGGTTCTTCATGAATTTCCACTCTGGCCAAAACCACTTTTTGTCTTTGCCCACCTGATAAATTGCCTTGATCTAAATCAACTGTTGTATTAATTTGTTTTGGAAACTTGGCTAAATCCGGCACTAACTGAACTCTTTGTGTAACTTCTTTTAGTTTGCCAGTCAATTTGCGGTTAAACATTGTAATATTATTAGCAATAGTATCAGGAAAAAGCGTTGCATCCTGAGCTACATAACCCAGTTGAGCTTTTTGAGGTGATATTTTGGTGCCATCTTTAGCAGTAAAGTAGACCTCACCTGTTTCAGGCTTAAGTTGTCCCAATAAAACTTTGAATAAAGTCGATTTACCTGTACCTGAATCACCTGAAAGTAAGACTTTATCGCCTTTATTAATAGTAAAATCAGGATAGGATATACTTTCACCATTTTGATATTGTACCTTCAAATTATGACATTCAACGCCATAAACTTTAGTGCCTTGCTTCTTCCCAGGTATTGGCTTTGTCAATTGAGCAATTTCCTGACGCAATTTTTTGGTAGATCTCATCTGTGTCATTGCGCTAATAACTGACCAGAGACCATTAAAAATTGTCGAAGCAAAGCTGCCCGCTATAAACCAATCACCTAAGGTGATAATATGTGCAAAAAATAGCAGCCCACTCCATAAACTTGCACCAATTTGACCAATAGCATTACCCAAGCCATTAATACTAATAGAAATTCCTTGGATTTTTCTTCTATTAACATTGGCTGCTGCCAGTTTTCTGCTATCTTGACCAAGTGCTCTGTCCAAGCGAGCGCCTGCACTATAACGACGCAATTCACTCAAACCAGAAAACCAATTTTCAATTGTATTTAAAAATTCGGCATTTTTCTTTGACGCTTCAGCTGTTGAGCTCGATAACTTTTTAGTCATTACTTTTGGTAATGTCAGCACAATGACAGCTGCTATGGCAACGAATAAAATTAATGACCAGTGAAGTGTAAGCAATGTACCTATTGCCATAATTATACTTAACAAATTAGTCCAGACCTGTATCCAGGGAGTGGCGTAATCATCAGTTAAAATTTTGAGATTGTTGTTCAACTGGTTTTGAATATTTGAAACTTTATAAGTATTTGACTGATAATAATGGCGCATGAGTTCTGTCCGAATATTATGCAAGCATTCTTGAGTTTGTTTATTAAACAGAAAAGTTCCTACTGGTAAAAGCAAAACGGAAAAGATTGATATGACAAAATCAACAACCAGCCAAAACACAAATCTGTCCCAATGCCCCTTTGTTAGATCATTAATTGCATATTTAAAAAGATATGTTCCTAGTGTTCCACAAATGGCATAACCTAAGAAAACGATTAGAATAAACACACTACGGGGAATATTGGTTTTCAAAAGTTCTTTCAGTGACATTACCCTTTATCCTTTCATCTTTTGTATATTTTTATTAAACTTTAATTTTATTTCAAAAGCAATTGAATTTTACTAAGAGGTTAATAAAGTAAACTAAGTGGTAATTCTGTCAAAATAAAAGATCTGCCTTATTTCAAGCAGATCTTCTATCTTTTTTAACCTATTAATGTTTATCTTTTTCATACCGAGTATTAAACAATGGACTAAGAGGCTCGTGTTTTTGAATACATTTAATTGCATCCCCAATAAGCGGGCCAACCGAAACTAGAAGAGTTTTTTCCAATTTCTTTTCTACTGGTTGATTAATAGAGTCAGTTAGCACCAAATTTTTAATCGGAGAATCGTTTAACCTTTGAATAGCGGGTCCTGATAAAACCGCATGTGTAGCACTGGCATAAACTTCGGTAGCTCCAGCATCTATCAGAGCCTGAGCAGCAAGCGTGATAGTTCCTGCAGTATCAATCATGTCGTCAATGATAATCGCACGCTTACCTTTCACGTTGCCAATAATATTCATTACTTCTGAAACATTGGCTCGTGGACGTCGTTTATCGACAATTGCAATTGGAGTCTTTAAAAACTCGGCTAACTTGCGGGCACGAGTTACACCACCATGGTCAGGTGAAACTACCACAGCATCTTTTTGCAAATTATTTCTTAAAAAGTAATCAGCAAGTAAAGGTGCACCCATTAAATTGTCAACTGGGATATCAAAGAATCCTTGAATTTGTGGGGCGTGAAGATCAAGAGATAAAACTCTAGTTGCGCCAGCTTCTTGCAACATATCAGCTACTAGTTTAGCAGTGATTGGCTCACGGGGTCTTGTTTTACGATCTTGACGAGCATAACCATAATAAGGAATTACGATATTAATCGTCTGTGCACTGGCACGGCGCACAGCGTCAATCATGATTAGCAACTCCATTAAGTTATCGTTGACCGGCACACTGGTTGACTGAATCAAATATACATCTTTGCCCCGCACTGATTCATCAATGTTTATTTGAATTTCGCCATCACTAAAGCGTTGAACGCTAGACTTACTTAAGGGCACCCCCACACGCTCCGCAATTTTTTGGGCCAGCGGAACGTTTGAATTAAGGGCAAACAACATCATATTGTCTTTATAAGACATAATTTCCTCCGTATTAAATTTGTTAACAACTTATTATTTTACCAAAAGTTGTCTGAAAAAGTTACTTCCTTTATTATTATTCAACTTTAGTTGGTGACATTCAAGCCCCGAATACTAGATTATCTTGGAAATTGCATAAGTTTTAAAGTAAACATAGAAATTTAAACAAACAAAAATCTGCTATTTTTGTTCATTCATAGATCTAAAAATAATGTTTTGACCTTTACATATTTGATCCAAAAGAGATAAGTCACTCATTAGCACGTGCCTTAAAACATTAACTCTCTCATCGGCAGGTAAATCACATTTGCAATTCATCTTGATAGCACAAATAACGCTCATTGTCGCAAGTAGTAGTTCCCATTGGATGAGATTCTAACTTGTTTTAAAGGTTGGTGTCAAACATGTTGAAATAAATCGAGTATTCTCTCTTTTACATGAAGGATAATTACTTTCTTTTTAAGATAATTTTAAAAGTAGTTAATCAGGTTCAGAATTATAGATTCAGCTCAGATAAAAATATGATCGCTACCGAGCCGTTTTAATTCCAACACTGGAAGCAGATAATTATAATTATCATTCTTAAAACATAGTTAAGAAAAATCTAAAAACACAACCTGGTATTTTTAATTCTCTTCCTTTATCTGAAATAACTTACATGTACAATTATACTATTTTATTCTTAAAAAATTGCACAATAAAAAGCCATGAGCAATTGCTCATGGCTTTAATAATTAAATTAACTTAGTTAGATTCTCGTAATATAAATGTACTCCAAGGCGCAATGCCTTTCAACAAGTCCAAATCATCTGGACAGATATGACCAACAAGATTACGTCTGCCATCATTTGCAAATGGAGTTAAGACAATTTGTAATTCTCCCTTGTAGCGTGGATATTTATCATTAACAACAACTATATCTCCTCTTTCAAAAGAGGCTTTATCGTTATTATGTGCAGGAATATCTTCTTTAGCATAAACGACACGGGGTTGTGTATCACGCAATAAAAATTCAGAAGCATCACCACGATACAAATGTGGCTCTTTAAGACAAATTGTCTTCTCAATTGGCAAAATATCTTGTTCGAATTCAATGCCAAGAGCAGGAAACGGACTGTTAAAAGCTTTTGCAGCAGCAGCTAGTTCACCTTCGCTGGCAAACGCATTGCCAAAAATAATATCATCAATTTTTTTACTCAAGCGCAAATGTGTTACTTGACTAAAAATATCTCTTTGACGATCGCTTTCCATTGTTGGTAAACCTTCATGAACAGGCCACGGACCGAATTGAGCATTTTTAGATGAAATAAACGCAGCGGTATGTAAGCCATAGTCACGATACTTTTGTGAATATTCATTAAAAATTTTCTCACTTAATCCCGTGTATTCTTGAGGATAAAAGTTATGACAACCAATCAAATTATCAACTTCAGGGTCATAAGCCATAATACTATCCAAATAATTAGTACCACGACTCATATTAAGTTCTATTTTTAACCCATATTGATTATGAGTCATAGCGGCTTCTTCCATACCGCTGAAGCCCTCATCTAACCTTAAGCCCCAAACGCCTAAGTCATGGAAAAAGACTAAATCATTATAGTCAATTTTTAATTCTTTAAATAAAACGGGATTAATATCAACTACGGTTTTAAACCCTAAATCATTTGCATAAGCAACGTCTTTTTTTAACTTGGCAAGTAAATCTTCACCGCTGGCACTCTTTAATTGCAAGAGTGAAGAAAAAATTCTGCTGTAGCCATACTTGTGAGCTAAATCCATATATTCTTTATCCTGCTCAAATGTACTTTGTTCGGGATAAAGGGAAATACCTAACTGTTTCATAAAATTATTGCTCCTTAAACTTTATTAACTTTTTCAGGATCCATGTTATTAGATGCAATAACGAATGGTACATAGATTAGGAAGCCAACAACCATATTAACAATTTGTAAGATAACTGAACGCCAGTCAATCGTAGCGATTATTGCGTTAAGAAATGGCGGCATTGCCCAAGTAGTCTGTACTGCAACCGGACTTACCCAGCCGAGACTCAAAACGCCATAGGCAATTGATACCATAACTAATGGAGCAAGAATGAATGGAATAATGTAAATTGGGTTCAAAACAATTGGCATACCAAACATCATTGGCTCGTTAATGTTGAAGATTCCAGGTACAAGAGAAACCTTAGCAACAGCACGTTCATCTTCACGTTTTGAAAAGGCAAGAACAGCCAGAATAAGTAACAGTGTTGAACCTGCACCACCAATCCAAACGTAAAGGTCGAAGTCGCTTCTAGTCCACATATATGGTAAAGCTTTTTGCATCTTGTGGGCATTAACGTTAGCGATTAATGCTGTTGTCCAAATACTTTCAGTAACTGGAGCAAGAACATTGGTACCATGAATACCAAAGAACCAGAACAGTTGTACTAAGAATACAATTAATAATAATGAACCATAGCCTTGACCCATCTTCATTAATGGCTCTTGAATTGTTTGAGCAATTAGGTCAATAACCGTAGTGTTCTTTAAACTAAATAGATAATCAATAATACCGACAACGAACAAACCAGCAGTTGCTGGAATAATACCAGTAAAGGCATTAGAAACTGCAGGTGGCACACTTTCAGGCATCTTAATAGTAATATGTCTCTTAACTAAAGCAATATAAACTGCAACTGAAATGGCACCCATAATCATTATGGTAAAGAAGCCGTAAGCACCAAAGTACTTGTTAAAGTTAAACCAGCCCCAGGCACTAACATTTTTACCGACAACAGCTGTACCAGCATCAGTTAAGGTCTTTATATCACCTTTAGTAAGAGCATTTTTCAAATCAACTGAAAAGCTCTGAGGCAAGCTCATAATAAATGTGCCTAGTGTAAGAAGACCACCCGCAATTGGTTCAACTTTATACTGCACACACATCTGATAACCAAAGGTAAAGGCAAACAGCAAGCCCAAAATAGCAGTTGATCCTGTCCAGACCATTGCATTGATACTAATCAGCCATTGCATTGAGTTAACAACACCCATCCAGCCTAAGTTGGTGGGAACGTCTCTAAAAATGGCATTCAATACACTAGCAACAGAACCAGCTAACATTATTGGCATTATCGAAATAAAGGCGTCACGTAAAGCTACAAGCCAGCGAATTGAACCAATCTTGGCTGCAACAGGTACTAGATGCTTATTTAGCCAATTAATTATAGCATTCATAATATTTCCTCCTACTAATATTTCACTACAATTGTATTATAGCACATTAAATGAAAACGTTTTACTATAAATCGGTGAAAAATGTTGTGGCAGTAAGGTTTAGAGCTTTGGTCTAAACCAAATTAGTCTTCTATTTCAATATATTTATAGCTTTTGAATATAAATGGTATATACCATATTTTTCTTCAAAAAATTTTTAACTTTTTTCTTTTTGCAATTAAAAAAGAAATTATTAAATTTATATTGTATCCAACAATGAGCTTCATATATCATGTTCACAAATTCTTAGTTACACCTTGTCCTTGTATGGTCGGTATGTCTCATGTTTGGTTGAATATTCCACTATACTTTTTATCTTGTTATCAGAAAAAGCTATTAGAGAAACACCGTCAAAACAATATTCTTGCTTTTCTTTAGCATCAAAAAACCAAGTAACTACAAACTGGTCAGAAGAAGTATAAGCTATGCTCAAAATATCCCATTTTAAAACTGTCTGCTCTTTAGACTTTGAATTGATATAGGCTTTTAGCTCATTTAATCCCTCATAAGTAGCACCATAACATTCACGGTAATAGACATCTTGGCTAAACCAGTTATCAAGTCTACTAAAATCGCTTTCTAGCCATGAATTAAAATATTCTCTAATAATCTTTTCCTCAGCGAAAAGTTGCTCTGTTGTGTGCATCATTTTCCCTCCTGTCGGTTTTCATTTTGACTTTCAGAATCTATCAATATTATAAGCTTAAAGTTAAAGAGCTTTATATAATTTACTAAAAAAGAACACAGTTCACATTTTCAGCGAATTGTGTTCTTTTTAGTTTAGCTGATTTTTATTTACAACTTATTTGTTAGTTGTGACGTAATCAGTGATAATTACAGGTTTTTGGAAACCATTAGCACTAATAATTGTCAGTATCGTATTATTGTTGCTAAATTGTACAGCACTCTTGTCTATACCATTTACGCTGGCAACTAAATCAACAATTTGACTGGCTTCAGTTAATGACAAGTTCTTTAAATCACTAACAATTATCTTTTTACCATTTAAAGCTGCTTTAGCAGTATTAATTTTACTTAAAGCATCATTTACTTGAGTAACAGTTGACTTAGCAGTGTTAACCTGACTTCCACTGGATATAGCCGCGTCATAAGCATCGCGTAATGATTTAGCAGAAAGCTTATAAGCATCACTGGCTTTAACAGTTGTATCTTGACTCAAAGCATCTTGCAAAGCTTTTTTATCGGTTGCTGAAGCAAAAGTATTTTCATTCTTAGCTGCTTCTGGAGTGTTGACTGGTGATAATTTAACACCATTAACATTACTAATATCTGATTCTCTCAGATAGCCATTCTTATCACTTTGCAACTTGTAAAACAGTGCAGATTGGTTTTCAGCAGCTACCCAAATATAACGCAATTCTGTTACACGTGCAGTGTGGCCTTTAGCAAAAGTCTTAGTTGATTGCAGAACACCTTTATTGTTGTAGACATTAGCTGTGCGAGCCAAAGTAACAGTGGTTACATTTTTATCACTTTCAGGCTTTGAATTTGCAGGCTCAAGTTGCTTGCCAGTAACAATTCCCACATTATTCTTTTTAACCCATTGATCATTACCTGGGTAATTAGCGTCATTAATATGATAATAAAGCTTTTTACCTATATATTGTAATTTATCAACTGTGACCTTTTCACCACTCCTAATCAGAGTCTTGGTGGTTTCACCATTACTATCGTAGACATAAGCATTGTGATTAAGAAGAATTACAGTTGGTTCGTTTTGATTATCGCTTGGTACATTTTCATTCTTACCAGGTTTCTTATTTACTGGCTTCAGTTTAGCACCACTGGTTTTACCAACATTTGCGGCTTTTATAAACTGATCACTTTGACCACTAATTCTGTAAAACAACTTTTTACCAATATAAATTAACTGGTCGAAGGTAACAGTTTGGCCTTTCTTAATTTTCTTCTTGTCTGTTTTGCCTTTAGCATTATAGATATATGAATTATGCTTAATTTTTGCAGTAGCTACTGGTGCACTTTTAGTGACCTTTTTACCATTAACATAGCCAACATTAGCAGCCTTAATGAAGGCATTATTACCAATGCTGTAATAATCCTTTTTATTAATAGTTACTTTACTACTAAATGATAGAGTAATGCCTTTAGCAATTTTAGTGTTTTTAGCACTACCCATGTAGGTCTTCAAGCGTTTACCATTTTTGTCATAAACATAAGCATTATGACTCAACTTAATGGTATTCTTCTTTGTCGTCTTTTTCTTAGCGGTAGTCTTGTTAGCGGCTTGAACCACAACAGCTTGACTTGCACTAAGCACAGGACTGACACCTATTAATGCAGCAGCAGATACCATTAATAATTTTCGACTAATTTTCATTTGTTTCCAACCTCGTTATTTAAAATTATATCGGTACATAATATTGTATACTTAAAAATCGCTAATTCAAATAGCTTAAAGCATTACTTACCTTTTTTTAACACTCTTGCATCAATGTAAAATGTCTGCAAAATTCTTTTAATCTAATTATTATTACTTTCTGCTTCTTGGCGCATCTTGTTTTCACTAATAGCGGTATAAATTAAGAAAATTAATGCCGCAAATGAGGCAACGTAAAGAACCGAGTTGCTGGCGATCCAGCCAAATTTATCAACTAGTATCCCGATTAAAGCAGTAGCCAGAGTTTCACCAAAAATGTATTGGAAAAAGCCCATGAAACCCGTTGACGCACCTACTGCATATTTCGGGACAACCTCATTAATCATTAGTCCCACAAGTGTCAAGGGAGCATAAATCAAATTACCCATTATGATTAAAGCGGCAATTATCAGAGCATGATTATTACTGAAAAAATATAGCGTTAAGCAAATTAACGTCCCAATCACGCAAGCGATTGAAACTAATGCGCGGCGACCTTTTAAAGCATCTGAAATCGCTCCAATAATAATTACTCCCGGAACTGATGCTAATTCAAAAATGCCGATAATCCATTTAGCAGCTGCAGGATCGAAGCCCTTATTCTGGACTAAATAAGATGGGATCCAGCTCTGAATGCCGTAGCGAACCAGATAAAGTGACATTGAAGTCAGAGTAACTGCCCAAACTAATTTATTTTGCAAGATATACTTAACAAAAATTTGGCCCACACTCAAATCAGTCTGATCCGCAGTAGAAACCTGCCCATTCTCCAGAATAACTTTGTCGCCTGTATAAGTAGAAATGTCAGGTAACCCGACCACCTTAGGTCTATCAGCACCCAAAACTAAAATTAAAATACAAATGATAAAGGAAACTGCTGAGGATGTATAAAAGACAGCTGGAATTGAACCTGAAAAAAGAAAAACTGCCAGTTGCACTATGGACACACAAATAAATGAGCCGGCATTATGTGCTGAAGACCAAATGGAATACATTGTTCCTCTCATTCTTGGTCCCCACCAGAGCTGAATCATTTTTTGGCAAGCTGCAGCCCCCATTCCTTGTGTGACTGCCATTAAAAACATTAACAACATCATTAAATAAAGGTTGTGAGTTGAACCTAAAAAAATATTTAATATTGCAGACAATAACAGTCCTACCATTAAATACCGGTTGGAATCACACCTATCTGCCAATACCCCCATAAAGAGTTTGGCTATGCCGTAGCCAATACCAAAACAAGACAAAATGAGACCAATATTAGCTGTAGAGAAATGATATTCTTTCATAATATCATTTTGTTCTGTGGTAAATACAAGGCGAATGATGTAGTACCCAATATAGCCAATACAAGTTGCTAGTAAAACTCCTAGTTGCCGCCATCTGTATGTTTGTGCCACTTTTTCTTTAGGAACTAGCATATTCGAATCAGGCTGTTTTAAAATCCATTTAAACATCATAAATGCCTCCTCCCCTTCAGGATATCATAGAACTTTCTCAATACTTAAAATGGTGCAACTAATTTAAAACATAACAAATTATGTATTTCAGCAACTGTATTTTTTCTTCGTATTTTAGCAAATCAAATAAATTATATAACAATATTATTTAGATATATATATAAATTTTAGCTGTCTTATTTTGAACAGTTTTTTTAATATCATCATCTAATTTTTGCCTATAAAAGCCAATTATTGTTATCTAAAATTTAATGCTAGCGTTATTTTTATTTAATTTTTACTGTTTTATTTTTATAGAATTTGTTATTTATAAACTAATACTTTAAAAAACGCAATAATTGACATTTATATCATCATCTACTAAATTGATAAATGTATAGTAAATGGAAATTAGAAAGGAAATTTCTATGTTAGGAAAGAATAATTACAATGAACGGGTGAAAAAAATGGCAAAGCAGGCTAAGCAAGACCATTTCTCAATTCGTAAATTGAGTATTGGTACTACTTCTGTATTGCTTGGCTTTACTTTTTTAGGCTTAAACAGCAAAACAGTTAAGGCTGATACAGTTGTTCCACCTCAACTAACTGAGAATAATGCCTATTCTCAAGCAAATCCTTTTTCGCAAGACAGCAACAAAAATACCACACGAGCTACATCTACTGCTACTTACAAAACAAACAAGCCAGAAGGGGAAGCAAATTTAACCGCATTTTCTGGCTTGAGTTCGTTTTTGAGGGAGAATAATAGTAACAGTAAACAAAATGACACTGCTCAAACTAATCAAACTGCTGCCAATAATGACGATCCAAACAAAGAAGGTTCCAGCGTAAATAGTGCAGACAACAATGATATTAATACAGACAATGAAGATAAAACAGAAACTAACAGCGATAACTCGGACAAAGAAGAGCCCCATACAGACGATACTGCTAAGCAGGAAACTGGCAAAACAGATAAAAATAAGGACACCGCAAAGTCTAAGATCACCGCAAAAGATGCAAAAGACGCTGGTAAAAAAGTAAGCGTTGGTAACTGGAAGGATTTTATTAGCGCCCTAACCAATAGTAATGTAAGTGAAATTGATATTACCAATAATATTATTGCTGATAAAGAGACCGGTCATAATCGCCAGGCTTTTCCGGGCAGAAAATTATTAATTAAGTCTGCAGGTAATGCGAAATATACCCTTGATTTCAAGAGTAACCACCCTACTCTTACCGGTAATTCTTCTTTAGATATTACTTATGAAAACTTAATACTTAAAAGTACCGATTACTATGGTGTCGCGGATACCTATAATATGACTAGAGGGCAAACGGCTAAAATTACTTTTAGAAACATTATCTTTTATGGTTCACAATTAGCTTATACCAAAAACAATACTGACATTATTTTTGAAGGTCAAATTCACGCGGAAACTGTCAAAATTCCAAGCAATATTGGCGGTTGGTTTGACGGTAATAATCAGCAACTTTTAGAATTTACTAACAGCAATAATAGCATTACTTTTAAAGCCGGCTGCCACTTTGACGGTTCAACATTTGGTGGTACCTTGATTGAAATGAGAGGAGAAGGCAATTCTCTTACTGTTGAACAAGGAGCAGTTGTTAACCTGACCCCACTTAAGACGTATGATGGCTCAAATGGTGCTAACAACGGTGAACACGGCAATCCAATCAGTGCCATCTTTATTAGTGACGATGCACAAGTAACGGTTCATGGTCAAGTGAACATTAATATCGGACAAAGTGAAGGAATTAAGTATGCGGGCAAGCAAAATAATGGCCAGGCCAGAGCCATTTATTTAAACAACGCCAATTCAAAGGTCAATATTAGCAAAAATGGTGCAATTACCGTTAACACGAATGGTAATATTTCAACTAAAAATAAGCAAAACCTGATTTATATTGGGGGCGATTTTGCCATTAACTCTGGCGGTGCTCTCAAGATTACTGGACAGAACATGGGTAATTATACTGGTTCGCTAGTGCAAATTGATGGTAAAGCTAATGTGCAAAACGGCGGCTTTGAAATTCAATTAGTTGGTGATGCCGGTACTGGTGCAATAAAATTGGTTGATGTGGCCAATACTGGGCAATTGATTGTTAATAACCCTACTTCTCTTGTGTTAGATGCCCATCTGAATAACAATGACCGCACCAGCATTATCGGTGATAATAAAGTCACTGTCACAAATGTTCGCCAGTACTTAAACCTTGGTGAACTTTTAAATGGCTCTGCTCTTGGCAGCAATTTAGTCTTGCCGCCATTTCATGTTTTACAAGTCGAAAAAACTGCTAAAACTGTCGCAGTTAATAAACTGGAAGTATTAAACGGTAATAGGATCTTCGATTTAGAAAAAGTAAAAAAAGATAGTCCCCAGTTTAGCGCCATTCTCAGTAAAGCACCTGAAAACTTTCAGAAATTGCTGCAAAATTACAATCATCAAAGCTATGACCAACTCTTTCAGGCTATCGTGGAAGCAGCTTTTTCCAATAAAAGCAACCCAGGCTACAATAATATCAGATTTACACCAGCCAATCAAAGCGGTTTCTTAGATATTGACCCAGAAGATGTGACAGTAACTAATCAAGACGATGGCTCCAAGCTGGTCAAGGGTCATGTATCATACTATAATCCTGCAAAAGACGGCCCAGATAGCGACAGCTTTTTTAAAAATATCTTACCTGGTGGTACTGAAGCTTATATTTTAGCCAGTTTCAAAGATAGTGGCTTTTACAAAAATGGCCAGGCCCTCATTGATTCATCAATCGCTAATCCATACGCTGAAACAGTTGATACTTATCGCGGTGAAGCAAATGATTTGGCAGTTTTGCCAACCAAATTTGCCGCTAAAGTTGCTCCTGATGGCACCTTTATCATTACCATTCCTGCTGAAATTACTACCAGGATGGCTAAAGACGCCACAATTCAACTAACTCCTCACGCAAACTTCATTGAATATAGTCCGTTAGACATTGCCAGTGGCGACCGCCCTACTACAGTTAGTCTCGGCATCAAACCATTTAGCGAGATACAGCAAGAAGCAGCTCAGGAAATTACTGATGCTATTAACGATGCTAAAACTAAAAAGCCGGCAAATTTAACTGCAGATCAGGAAAAAGCACTGACAGATGCATTGAATGAAGCTGCCAAGTATGCTACTAATAATAAAAATAGCAATTATGATTCTAAAAAATCAGTTTATGGCGTCCAATCTTCCAAGACGGCAATCAGTGAAATAAATAATAGGAAAAAGACGGCTTTAGACTTGGTCAATAAGGCTATACAAACAGCCCAAAGTCAAGGAGAATATGAAAAAGCTAAAGCGGCTGCAATTGACAAATTAAACCAGCAAGCCGACGAGCAAGTTAAAAAGTTCCCTGCACAAGAACAATCTATCACTGCTGCTAAAAACCAAGCCATTAGTAAAGTACAGGCTGCTGCCACAAATAACACTAACATCGATCAGGTTGTTAATGACGGTATTAATGCCATTAATCAAGCAGGAAAAGATTACCGAGATAATATAAAAACTAATATTAACCAGGCAATTACAAAAGTCGAAAATGCCATTGACGCAGCCGCTAAAGATGAGAATGTTAAATCACCGGTAGACGAGTTAATTAACGGTATAAAAGACAAGCTCAAGCGGCCAAAAGAAATTGTTGCTCCTGACGGTGATCTTGATCAAGACGAAGATGAAGCGGCTATTAATAACCATCAAAAAGAAGCCAAAGCTCTACTCCCAGGTGTGCAAGATACCGTCGACGCAATTAATGCATTAGAAGATGCTGCTAAAAAGCAAATAGCGCAGTATGGTGATGATCGACCTGAAATTCAAGCTGCTTTAAATCAAGCTATCAAAGATATTATTAACAGCAATAATCCTAAAGATGATCTTAACAATGGCATTGATAAGATTAATGGCACACATGCTAATAAAGTAAAAGACCAGGCAGCAAAAGATATTAAGGAGACAGCTGCTCAAGCTAAAGAACGGATTCAAAAATCTGGTTTATCTGGTGCTGAACAAAAACAATATCTTGATGAAATAGACCAAGCAGTTGCTGCTGCAACAGCTACTACTGGTGATACTGCCAAATCTATTTATGGCACTGATGACGGTGAAATTATCAATAAGAGAAAAGCTGCTGCTAAAAGTTTAATCAACAAAGCTACTGCCAAAGCTGAAATTGCCGACTATACTAAGGGCTACGAGAGTGTCCTTGGTCAAGTTGGCCAAGCCAAAACCGCCATGACAGATGCCCTAACGGCAATTGATAAAATTGAAGATAATGCTGCTAGCAGCCAAAATATTGCCCAAGCAGAAAATACAGCTAAAGAAAATATCTTAAATGCTTTTAAGGAAAATGCTAAAGCTCAAGTTAAGGCGGACGCAGAGACAGCTAAAGGCAATTTAGGAGTTGAGCAAGAAGCTAATATTGATGAGGCTGTTACCAATGCTATTAAAGATATTGACAGTCATAGCTCTGCTGCTGACATCAAGCAAGATATTGCTGACGGTAAGCAGAACGTTTTAAGTGCTTATAAGGATGCTGCTAAAAAGCAACTGGAAACAGTTAAACAAGACGTTACTAACAAAATTCAGAATAATCCTAATTTAACGGCCAAGAATAGAGACGATGCTGCCAATAAAGCCAGTGAATTGCTTACCGGAAGTCAAGGCTATAATAGCCGCATTGATAATGCCGAAACTATAGCTGATACTAATACAGCTACTAAAGAAGGCACTGCCGCATTAAACAATTTACTTGATGAGCAAAACTTAAATGGTCGACGTAATCAGGCCATTGCAGCTATTCAGGATGCTAAAAACAAAGCCATCGCTGCGATTACAAATAATAAAAACCTGAGTGATGCAGAAAAAACTAAATATCAAGAATTAATCAATACTGCAACTGATGCTGGTGTTGCTAAAATCACGCAAGATGAAGATGAAACTGCAATTGCAACAGACGAAGACAGAGCCATTAAAAATATTACTGGTTATCAAGAAAATGCTGCTAATACCGGCTCTACTAATTTAAATAAGCAGCGCCAAGATGCAATTAAGGAAGTTGAAGAAGCAGCTAATAACGCTTTAAGTACAATTGACAACTTTGACGATACCGTTTTAAGTCCAGAAGATAAACAACATTATCAAGAAACTATTAATAAAGACTTAGCTAATGCCAAAGCAGCAATTAATGCAGCTAAAGACAATGATGGTGTTAATTCCGCTAGACAAGCTGGTAAAACCAGTATCAATGAGGATTTGGCGGCTAGTCAATTAATAGTCGCAAAATCTCAGGCAAATATAGCGTTGCAAGCTGAGAAGAAAAAAGACTTAGATACTATTAATCAGGCTTTTACCGATAATAAAATTAATAGCGAGCAAAGAGACGCCTTAACAGGCAAAATTAATAGCTTCTACGAAACGGCAACCAGCAAAGTTTACAATGACTCGACTGCTGAACAACTGGCTAAAGATAGAGATAACGGCATTGCTGCTATGGCCAGCGTTGCTAGCAGTATTGCCAGTGAAGAAGCAAAATACTTAGAGCAACAAAAAGATGACGCTTTAACCAACAAAGACACTGGCCTAAATGCTCTAGCAGAAAAAATTCGGACAAGTATCGAAAAAGATCCTAACCTTTCCGGCAAAGAAAAAGGTGATTACTATGACGAAATTAGTTCTGCTTTAGCTTCAGCCAAAACCGATATTCAAAATGCTCATTCCCAAGATGAAATTGCTACTGCAACTAATGCCGGTCGAGAAGCTTTAAATAAAATTCTTGCTAAAGTAGTATTGCAATCAAGTAGAAGCGCTGCCCTTAAAGATTTGTTGAATGCCTACACCGATGTTTCTAATCAAATTACCAACTTGCAGAATGTTAACAGTACTACTAAAGACGGATTAATTAAGCAGCTAACCGATTATTATAATGATGCAGTTGCTAAAGTAAAGAATGTTCCTGCTGCTCAAGTCGATTCTGAAAAACAGCAAGGCATTGATAACATGAACACAGTTATTAGGGATGCGCAAAGCCTTGATATCAATATTGATCATGCTAAGCAAGAAGTCGACAAGCAGGCTGATCAAGCAATTTCTACCATTAATCAATCTGCGATGTCTGACGCGGATAAAACTCAAACCATTGCAAAAATCAACGATGAAAGAGCTAAAGCTAAGCAAAATATTGAATTGCAAAAAAATAATGATGCCGTAGACAAAGCCAAAAATGATGGTCAAGATGCTATTGGTCAGGTTGCAGCCACAGCTATGACAGCTGATTTGGAGAATGCTAAACATCAAAGCGAAGAGGCTATTAACCAATCTGCTCAAGAAGCAATTAGCAGATTAACTACCTCCTATAATTCTTTAAGCGCTGAAGAAAAAGCAGACGCTAGTTCCCAATATGAGCAGGCAATCTCTGATATTAATCAGGCTGTTGCGGATGCCAAGAGCAAATCGCAAAATAGCAAAACAAAAGACGGTATCAATAAAATCACTACTGCTACCATTAATGCCATTAATAAAGCGGAAGTAAGTGGTAACTTAGCAATTACCAAAGCACAAGCCAGAAAAGCTATTAAAGATGTCGCAGACGAAATCAAAAACAACTTAAAAGATAAAAAGGATCAAGACAGTGTTGATTCTATTCTTGAGAATGCTGCTGCAGAAATTGCTGCTGCAAAGGATAGTGGCTCTGTTTTAGGCATTAGAGATTCTACCATTAATCACATCAAAGGAATTAAGACTACAGCAGATTCTAATGATGCTGCCAAAATTCAAAATGCTAAAGATAAAGCGATTAATGCACTTACCGAAGAACTCAATGGCAAAACTGGTAATCCTGATACTCCGGGAATTTTAACTCAAATTGACCAAATCACAGGCTTAAGCGCTGAAGAAAAAGCTCAATATAAGAGTCAGGCAACTGCTGCCAAAAATAAAGCCGTTAGTCAGATTAACGCTCAGCAAACAACAGACGATATTACAGCAGCTAAGACTACTGGAATTATTAACATTGACAAGGCTTTAAGCGCCGCACAATTACAAGCGTCTAAGAATAATGCTAATAAATACTTAGCAGATATTGCTCAAACTGCTGCAGATAATATCAAGAAGATCGAACAGTCGGCTCTAAGTGATACTGAGAAAGCGCAACAAATTGACTTAATCAATTCAAATAAAGAAACAGCTATCCAAAATATTAACCAGGCGCAAAGTCCAGACGAGGTGGAGAAAGCCAAACAAGGCGCTGAAAATGCCATTACTGGTATTGTTCAGAATGCTAAAGAAAACGCAGCTTTACTGCAGGAACAAAATGCCGCCTACAACTCACTGGTTGAGCAGGCTAAAAAGCTGAGCCAGCGCTTAAACGATGACCGTTTGCATAACAAAATTGATCAAAATCAATATGATGACTTAAGTAAGGCTATTAGTGACGCTTTAAGTGCAGCTAAAGCCGAAATTTCTGCCGCCACTCATCTGGATAAAATTAATGCTGCCAAAGGTAATGGTGAAATAGCTCTTAACAAGGTCAATAATGATATTGCTAACGAAGAAGCTCTAGCCCAAGCTCTAAATGATTTACAAGCTGCAGCCACTAACGCCAAAGCTAAAGCTGCTGAAGTCGAAGACAGTACTGTTGCTGACCAAATGAAAGCACAAATAGATCAGGAACAAAAAAAAGCAGCAGCAAAGATTATTAACGCCAGGAGCAGTAAGCAAAACACTATTACGCAAATTCAATCAGCTGCAGAAGATGGCATCACCACAATTAACAAACTAGGTGAAGACTTTGATCGTAAAAAACAAATTGTTAAGGACTTGAAAGATCATGCCGCAGAAGCCAAAGCTGACATTGATAGTATAGGTTTAGCCGGCAACGATGCCGCTAGTGGCTATAAAGACATTGACCAGGCCTTAAATGATGGTATTAGTTCAATTTATGGCGGGACAAGTGAACAGCTATCCCAGTTAGAACAAGATGCCAAAACAAACATTGATCAGGCGAAATTGCCAAGCAAACTGACTGCAGAAAAGAATAAACAAATTAATAAGTTTAAGGACTATGTTAAGAGTAAAGGGAAAATTGAAGATGTTGCAACCAACCTAGAGCAAGATCAAATTGACGCTCTTCAAAAGCAATTGGAAGAAGCCGTTAACAAAACCATTGCTAACATTGCCGGTATTAAGCTTGAAAACAACTACGAAGATGCTAAAACACAAGTTGAAAATACCGAACAAGGTATAGTGCCAGAAGGTGAAACTGCTAATTTTGGTGAGAAAGAAATCGACCGCATTTTCCAAGTTGCACAAGAAAAAGCCGAAATAGTTAAAGCGAAACAAGATGCAATCTCTCAGGTAGAACAAGCACAAAAAGAAGCAAATGATGCCATAGAAAAATCTGGTTTGTCCCCAGCAGACCAGCAAAAGCAGAAGGAACAAGTTCAAAAACTTGTTGAACAAGCAAAAACTGACATTAATTCTGTTTCGCAATCTGAAGCCGGCGCTAAAGATCAAATAGATAGTAATAGAAAACAAGCTATTACTAATATCAACAGCATTAAAGAACAGACAGCCCTGGCTGGCCATAAGACAAAAGCCGAAAGCATTCTGAAAGATAAACAAACCAACGCTCATGCTGTAATTGAACAATCTCAATTAACTGCCGAGCAAAAGGCAGCAGCCAAAAAAGCAGTTGATGATGCATACAAGCAGAGCTACCAAGATATCGAAAGTGCTGCTGCAAGTCCCGACATCCCAGAAGAAGCTGATATTGGGCAAAATATTGATCGTCTGTTAATTAAGCCTGAAACTGGCAATGAACCAGAATGGTTTAATAATGAACAAAATAATGCCCTTAAGGGCGCTGAAGGAGTAGATGGCATTAACGATGCATACAGTAAATTAAAAGACAGACTGAAAGATAAGCTGTCACCAGAATTGCTAGATCATATTGACGAGCAAATTAAAGCTATTAATAATGCTACTGATATCCAGACTGCTAGCGCTGCTTATGATGAGGCTATGACCATCATCCATAAGCAGCAGGCTAAGGCTGACATTGACGAAGAAGCTGCAAAAGTAACTGCAGAAATCGACAGTAACGATAAATTAGCTGCTGAAACAAAGAACAGGCTGAAAGAGCAAATTAAAGATGATAGCCAGAAAGCCAAGGATCAAATTGATGCAGTTAATGCTCCTAAAGGCGATACATCGGGCAAAGAGGACCAGATTGATAAAATCACAGAAACCGTTAAATCCGATATTGGCAGTGCTGGTAATGCCGCTAAAGAGGAATCTATTAGTTCGCTTAAAGCAGAAGCAAACAATGAATTAGCTGCTGAACATCAAAAAGCAGTTGCTGAACTAAAAGAAAAATTTGGTAAAAATGCTGATACCACCAATGTTGATAAAGCATATCACGAGCACTCACAGGTGAATGGTGACTCAATTGCAGATATTACAGCAGCTAAGATTGCAGCTGCAAAAGAAATAGCTAAAGGCTCAGTAGCTGACACTGCTGCCAATGCTAAAAACCGAGTTGATAAATTAAAGCATCAAGATGGCAGCGATTATACTAGTGCTGAAAAGCAGGCAATTAAAGATTACATTGATCAAAAAGCGGCTAAAGCTAACTCGGATCAAACGGGCACTATTGATCAGGCTCAAGATTCTGCTGGCGTAGAAAAAGCCAGAAAAGAAGCTGTCGAGCAAATAAACAATATTATTGGTGCTGATAGTAAGGAACTGGATGATATTTTAAATAGCAACAGCACTGTACTAAAAGAGAGATTAACAGCTGCCTATGATTCCGCTGTTAAACTTCTCAAAGACAGATTTAAGGATAAGGCAAATACGACCAGCATTGATCAAGCATACGAAAGTGCCAAAGATGCTCTCAATAATTCTATTAACGCAGATAAGCTGGCCGCAACAGAGTTAATTGGTGAAAAAGAAATAGCTGCTGAAGCTCTGGCAGACGCACAAAATGCAGCTACAAGTGAAATTCAGTCATCAAGCAAATACACTGAGCAGGAAAAGAAAGCTATTATTAACCAAATTTCTACTGATATGAATAATGCAAAAGATGCCATCAATCAGCCTGAGGTCAATGACAGTCAGACAATTACTAAACTGCGTGATGATGCTATTAAGCAAATGTATCTTAATGTTACGGATTCTGCCACCATAGACCGTATTCTTCATAATATTAATCACGAAAATGAACATAGTTCTAGCAATCATTCCGTTCCTACCCCTGCTAACAATATGCCAGTTAATACTACCAGCAAAGAAGATAATGAGGCAAAACTTGATTTAAGCAGCAGAGAAGAATTAACTTTAATGCATAACGCTTACCTTTACGATGAAAATGGCAAACGTGCTAACAAAGTTATTCTTGGTGCCGGCTCAGTCATTACTTCATATGGTACCAAAGAAATTAACGGGCAGAGCTATTACGTCTTAGTCGATAAAGGCAATCAGAATAAAATTTACTATATTGCTCTGGGTAATGTTATTCCTACAAGTCAGAAATTAAAACATAATGCCTATGTTTACAATAAACATGGCAATCGCATAAAGAAAGCTGGTGTATTAAGAAAAGGCAATAATATTAAAACCTATGGCAATGCAGTCACAATTCGGGGCAAAAAATATTACATTATTGCCCAAAACCGCTTTGTTAAGGCTGCAAATATTGCTTTGCAAAAAGCCGCTAGTGCAGCGCCGAACAACGAACTCGTAACGGAAAAGGCGAGACCAGCAGCTGCAAAAACTATTATGCACAATTCCTATCTATATGATCAAAACGGTAAACGTGCTAACAAGATCGTTATACTGGCCGGTTCAATTGTTAATACGGTTAACCAGCGATTCATCAATGGTAAGAAATACTACGAACTGGATGATGGTTTATTCATCGCCGCTAACAATATTGATTCTAATAAGCTTAAATTGAGGCATAATGCTTATGTTTACAGCCAACATGGTAATCTAATTAGCACAAAAGTTTTAAGGAAACAGCAAGTAATTAAAACTTATGGCAGTCCTGTCAAAATTAACCACGAAAAGTACTTTATCATTGCTAAAAATAAGTTTGTTAAAGAAACTAATTTTAAATAATTAGATGTAGCTTACTAAAATAGCTCTTGAGTTTAAAGAACTCAGGAGCTATTTTTAGTTATTCTGCAAAATCAAACAGAGCTGAAGTCAATTTTCAGTTCTGTTTGATTTTTATTGCCAATTAGAATCGTTAGACAAGGGCAATTTATGCCAGTAATCAGGCTTATTTACCTGTCGGCCACGCGCAATCGCCATATCAAATTTAGCTACATCTTTAGTAATTGTTGAGTCTGCTGCTACAAAAGCATGATCAGCAATATTAACCGGTGCCACTAAGGTAGCACCTGAACCAATAAATGCATGATCACCAACGTTAGTGTGATCTTTTTTCACACCATCATAATTAGCAAAGATAGTACCACAACCAACGTTAACATCTTTACCTAATGTAGCATCGCCAATATAAGTTAAATGACCAACTTTGGAGTTTTCTCCAATCTCGGCACATTTAATTTCAACAAAATTACCGATGTGGGCACCCTTTCTAATAATAGCCTGGGGCCGCAAGTGTGAGTTTGGCCCAATATCTGAAAAATCAGCCATTTCGGCCTGCTCAATCGTGGATGAAGTCACAGTCACATTATTGCCAATTTTTGAGTCAACAATTCTTGAACCAGAGGTAATTACGCAATTATTGCCGATCTCGGTATTACCTTTGATAACTACGTTACCCTCAATTTGGGTATCACAACCGATTTTAACATTTACATCTACATATGCCGTCTCTGGATCTATAAAAGTAACGCCATTAGCCATGTGCTTTTCATTGATTCTCTTCTGCATAGTTTTAGTAGCCTGTGCTAATGCTAAGCGATCATTGACCCCAAGGCTTTCACTGAAATCAGGCATTTTATATGCACCAATTCTTTCACCTTGATTGCGCAAGATTTCCAAGACGTCAGTTAAATAGTATTCTCCTTGAGCATTATGGTTGTTAACCTGCTTTAATGCGCTAAACAGTTTCTGATTGTCAAAACAAAAAACGCCAGTATTAATTTCGTTAGTTTCCAATTCTTCTGCTGTGCCATCTTTTTGCTCAACAATCCTTAAGACGTTACCCTGGTCATCCCTTATAATGCGGCCATAACCAAAAGGATTAGCAGCTTGAGCAGTCAAAACTGTAGCTGCATTTCCCTTACTTTGGTGGTAATCAAATAATTTTTGAAAGGTTTCCCCTGTAAATAAGGGGGTATCGCCAGTAATCACTAGGGTTGCACCATTTTCTTTCGCCAATTCATCAGCTGCAGTTAAAACAGCATCCCCTGTACCAAGTTGCTTTTTCTGCAAAACAAATTCGGACTTACCGGCCAGGACTTTTTTAACTTCTTCAGCGCCATTGCCAACAATTGTAACTATTTTATCCGGTTCAGTGGCCTGGGCAGCTTCGACCACATATTCAACCATAGTTTTCCCACATATCTTGTTCAAAACTTTGTATGATTTGGACTTCATACGTGTTCCTTTGCCAGCCGCTAGAACAATTACAAATTTTTTCATAGATTTTCAGCCTCTTTTATATTCTTAAATTACTGTTTATATTTTAGTATATTGTCGCAGAAACTAAAAGCTGCCAAAATCAGTATGAGCAATCAAAGAACCCGGCTCTGCCATGATAACTTTCCTCTTATCATCTATTTTTTTAATTTTTACTAAAGAAAGATGACCTTCAATTAGTTTAACATCGTCAAAATCCGCTTCACATAAAACGCAAATACCGGCAATGTTGCCATTAAATTCTTTTACTAGTTGTTGCATTCCCGTCAGCGTTCCGCCAGCCATCATATAATCATCTATCAGCAGTACATTTGAGTTTTCTTTTAGCACTCTTGTTGGTAATTCCATTTTAGAAACACGGTCAAGTGATGAAGAAATATAATTTACAGAAACTGTTGCTCCCTCAGTTACCTTTGAGCGTTTACGAGCAATGATAAAGGGTACGTTTAAATAGCGTGCAACTGCTTGAGCCAAAGCAATGCCCTTGGTCTCGATAGTCATCACAATATCAATATTAGAATATGCATACCTAGTAGCAATTAATTTACCGATTTTATCCAAGTCTTGTGGATTGCCAATAATATCAGACAGATAAACAAATCCTCCAGCTAAAATGCGGTCAGGATCCTCAATGCGATTGGCCAGCTCATTTAAATATTTCTGGGCGTGCTTTTTACCCCAAAAAGGAATATAACGCACACCCCCAGCCGCACCAGCGACTGTTTCCAAAATTCCGTCTTGATTACTTGCTAAGGTGTGCTTCAAAATTGCCAAATCTTCAGAAATTGAAGATTTGGCTGCACCATATCTCTTTGCAAAAAATGGCAGCGGAATTAAGTCATGTGGTCGTTCCATTAAATATTTAGTCATATCAACTAATCTCTCTGAACGTTTCATAGAAATTACCTCCTATTGTTTGCTTTTTGCCAGTTACTACTATACACTCAACCATAAAAAAAGGCACTAACATTTTACCAAATGTTATTGCCAAAAAGTAATCTAAAGATGACGCCTTAATCTTATTGCGCAGCGTTATCAAATTTTAATGTTATATTTTTGGTTAATAAATCTGTGTAACTATAAGAAACATGTTCAAAGTTATTTGAATCTTGATCTAAATCAACTACAAAAACTGCAGGAAAAGTGTTCTTCAAAATTCCACGTCTTTTAGTTACCTTCTTACGTCCAGCTCTTGCAACTACAGTTAATGAATCACCTAAATGTGAATCCAGCTTACTCTTAATGGTCATAATAGATGTTGGCAATGAAAACAACTCCTTTGAGTTGTATTATACCACTTTATTATTATTTTTTCAATTCTTTTTAAAAACTACCCCAGAATATTTTCGTCAATTTTTAACCGACACACTATGTGCAATTTTAATAAATTGCTCTAGTGTCAGTTGTTCTGGACGAATGCGTGAATCAACACCCAAAGATTTAATCAGAGCTAAGCGCTGTTTTTCATCTGGGAGAAGAACTTTTAAGTTATTATTTAATGTTTTACGTCTTTGGGCAAAACACATCTTAACTACCCGGTTAAAGTGTTCAAGGTTAGCTATATCAGGCTTATTCGCTGCCGCTAAAGGTTTTAAAACTACGACGCTTGAGTCAACTTTGGGTTGGGGTATAAATGAGCTACTTTTGACAGTCAAATAAGGCTGCACACTCATTTCGGCTTGAACCGCGATTGTTAAAGGCCCATATTCCTTTGTTCCAACTTGGGCATGCAAACGGTCGGCGACTTCCTTTTGCATCATTAAGGTTAAACTGGTAAATTTCAGTTGAGAATTATTAAGAAAGAAAATGATTGGAGTTGTAATGTAATAAGGTAAATTGGCAACAACCTTGATCGGTTTATTTAAATCAAAAAAGTCAACCAGATCAGCTTCAAAATCAGCCTTTAAAATATCTTTCATTTTTAATTTAAAGCATTGATTCAAAGGTTTACCATTTATTTTAGCCGGTAGTTCATTATGCAGCACTTCTGGGAGGTTTTCATCAACTTCATAAGCATAAACTTTAGCTCCGGCATTGAGCAGCTGTTCAGTCAAAGAGCCAATTCCCGGCCCAATTTCAATGACCTGATCACCAAGTTTAATCGCAGCAGCTCGAACTATACCTTGAAGTACATCCAGGTCTACTAAAAAATTTTGACCCAAGCTTTTTTTAGCTTTCATAAAATAGCGATTGATAATTGCTTGAGTTCTAACTGGAGAGCCAATAGGAATCTCAGTGTTCATCTTTAACCTCCTCAACAGCCTGTTTAAGCTCCGCAAGTGAAATCCCAAAAGTTTGTAAACGATGGTAGAAATGCTTGCCATTGCCATAGCCAACGCGCAGCTTTATTCCCACTTGTTCCCGCAATTTGCGTGAATTAGGGCCACTGGCTAAACCTAGTTCTTGATATTTCTTCCTGGTCAAATCACTGCTGGGCAACTTCTTTTCATGTAAAACACTTAGTGCCTTTACCAGAGCCTCTTTTGATGCATGCTCAACGCCAAGTGAACCTTTTTTATGAGGCTCACCCTCTTTACGCGTTATAAAAGCCTGCTTTGCGGTCGGCACTGCTTTAGTAACTAGACGTCTTATTCGCTCGCCGTTTAAATCAGGATCTGTCAGGACAATAATTTCTCTTTTATGAGCTAGTTCCTGCAACTCAGTAAGTACTGTATCAGGCACATCTGAGCCATTCGTTTCGATAGTTTCAATCCCGGGGAAAAATTGTTTAAGACGAATAGTATCGTCTTTTCCCTCAACGACAACAACGGCATTATATTGTTTTTTAGTTAAGACCATAGACCCTCATCGTATTCGCATATGTTGCTTGAGCAACTTTTTCTAACGGGAGATCCTTTAATTTCGCAATAGCGCGAGCTACGTAATAAACATTGCCCGGTTCATTTTGCCGGCCGCGATATGGCTTAGGAGTTAAATACGGAGCATCGGTTTCCACCAACAATCGCTCTAACGGAGTTTTTCTGGCCACTTCATGCACTGCAGTTGCCTTAGTAAAGGAAACAACACCAGAATAAGAAAAATATACATTTAAATCCAAAAATTTAGTTAGCCATGAAATATCGCCATTAAAGCTGTGCAAAATTGCACCGTACTCTAAGTTACTGCTTTTTAATATCTCATAGCAATCACTAAAAGCATCCCTCGTATGAATATCAACCGGTTTTTTCAATTCATGGGCCAGTTCAATTTGTCTGGCAAAAACCTCTCTTTGTTTGTCATGCGGAGATTCATCCCAATAGTAATCTAGTCCAACTTCACCTAAGGCCACTACCCCAGGAAGTTGCAGTTGTTCAATTAGCAAGTCTTCTGCTTTTTGGTTATAATCTTTGGCCACATCAGGACAATAACCCACCATCGCAGAGACTTGAGTAAAGCGCTGGCTTAAATCAATCGCGCGCTTGTTAAATTCAGGATCCTGTCCTGCACAAATTATTTTGGTCACACCTAATTTTTGCGCCCGATCAAGGTAAAACTCTTCTTTGCCCCGAAACGGTTCATCTTGTAAATGAGTATGGTTATCAATTAATTCCATTAACTTAGTTGGGCCCCAATTTCATGTTCAGCGCCCACCAAGGCTAACTTAACTTCCCCATTTTTCTCACTGGACAAAAGCATACCTTGACTCAAATGACCTAACATCTTGCGTGGCTTAAGATTAGTGACAGCCAAAACCTTTTTGCCCAGTAATTCACTGGCATTAGGGTAATACTGCCTAATACCACTTAAAATCTGTCTTTCATCGCCATTGCCAAAATCCATTTGGAACTGAAGCAATTTCTTAGAACCTTGAACCGGCTCAACAGACAGAATTTTACCAACTTGGATTTTAACCTTAGCAAAATCGTCAATAGATATTTCTTTATCCTTACCTTGTTCGCTGCGGCTTGCCTTCTTCGGCTTAGCTTTAGCCATCTCGTCTTTAATGTATTTAATTTCTTCTTCAGGCTTAACTCTTGGAAAAATCGGCTTAGGATCAGAAATGACTTGAGTTTCCCAGGTGCATGCACCAAATTCAAGTTGCTTGTGCTCATCATTCTGCCAGTCAAGACCTAATTGTCTGTACATCTCTACTGGAGTCCTGGTCATAATTGGAGCAATCAACAAAGCAATGATACGTAAACTCTCTGCCAAGTTCGACATTACGCGCGCTAAATCTGCAGCTTTACCCTCCTTATTTAATTTCCAAGGCATTGTTTCATCAATATATTTATTAGCACGATTAATAAACTTCCAGATATCTTCAATTGCCTGGGTAAAGTGCAAAGTATCCATTTCTTTTTTGTAGCTGGCAATAACGTCTGCCGCCGTTTGGGCCAAGTCCTTACCTAAGTCATCCTGCTCTTGGGCAACTGGTTCAACTTTGCCGTTTTGATATTGATTGATCATAGAAACAGTTCTGTTGAGCAGGTTGCCTAGGTCGTTAGCCAAGTCATAGTTAACGCGCTCAACGAAATCTTCTGGCGTAAAGACGCCATCAGAGCCAAATGGCAAGGCACGCATTAAGTAGTAACGCAATGCATCCACGCCATAACGGTTAATAATAGATTCAGGATAAACTGCGTTGCCCTTCGACTTGGACATTTTGCCGTCTTTCATCAAAACCCAGCCGTGACCAATCACATGCTTAGGTAATGGCAAACCTAAAGCCATCAACATAATCGGCCAGTATATTGTGTGGAAACGAACAATTTCTTTACCTACCAAGTGAATATCAGCTGGCCAGTATTTTTTAAATAAAGAATCATCGTCCGAGCCATAGCCCAATGCAGTAATATAGTTAGATAAAGCATCTATCCAAACATACACAACATGTTTAGGATCACTTGGAACAGGAATACCCCAGGAAACAGTCGTTCTGGTGACTGATAAATCTTCCAGACCAGGCTTTATGAAATTGTTGACCATTTCCTTTTCGCGAGAATGAGGCAGGATAAAATCAGGATGGTCTTGGTAGTACTGATAAAGTCTGTCTGCATATTTGCTCATCTTGAAAAAGTATGATGGTTCTTTCACCAGTTGAACTTCATGACCGGATGGCGCCTTACCACCGATTACATTACCATCATCGTCTTTATAAACTTCAGCCAGTTGTGATTCTGTGAAATACTCTTCATCTTCTACAGAATACCAGCCGGTATATTCACCCAGATAAATATCACCTTGTTTTAACAACTGCTCAAAAATCTTTTGAACGCCTTTAACGTGTTCTTTATCAGTAGTCCGAATAAATTTATCGTATGAAATATCAAGGCTTTGCCACAGCTTTTTATAAATAACCACCATTTTATCCACAAATTCTTGTGGTTTAACCCCTTGCTTTTCAGCTTTTTGCTCAATTTTTAATCCGTGCTCATCAGTACCAGTTAAAAAGAAGGTGTCGTAGCCTTGGCTGCGCTTGTAGCGCGCCATCACATCAGCTGCGATTGTGGTATAAGCATTGCCGATAGTCAATCGGCCGGATGGATAGTAGATTGGTGTTGTGATATAAAAAGTTTTTTTATCAGCCATATTCATTTGCTCCTTAATTTTCGCTTAATTATACTATATTATACTACACTAACAAAAAAGCGAATTCCTTACGGAGTTCTCTTTTTTAGTAGATATTTAGTATTCTGTACTTATTTTTAGATTAAAAATTTTTCGCTCTTTAAATAGAAATACTTGACAACTGAAGTCAATAAAATATATAGAACAAGTATACCGAATACTACCCACATAAATTCAATTGGCATCTTGCCGAAGCCCAGTTTTGTTGCCAAGAATGAAAATGGAATCAAGGTTCCAATTACCCCAGCACCAAATGTTGCTAGCGTGACTCCGGGTGCAGCATGCTGCTTAATAAATGGCAAGCGCGGATCACGCAAAGCGTGAATAACCATTTCCTGAGTCCACAGCGATTCAATAAACCAGCCAGTGTGGAAAAGAGCGACAAATGCAACTTTTTGGGTTGCTCCCAAAGCGCTGTAATTTCCTCCTGTCAATTGTGGACAAATAACAAAGAATAATAACGCAAATGTCAGAATATCGAAGACAGATGAAGTTGGACCAAAGTAAAACATAAACTTAGGCAACTTCTTGGTTGACCATGTCCGGGGTTCTTTTAAGAACTTATCAGACATGTCATCAAATGGCAGAGAGAGACAACTAGTGCCATAGAGTAAATCTAAAACCAAGAGTTGCAGTGGCAGCATTGGCAAGAATGGTAAGAATGAAGAAGCTACCATAATTGATAAAATGTTACCAAAGTTGGAAGAAAGTGTAATCTTGATATATTTCATAGTGTTGCCAAATACTTTTCGACCGATTCTCACGCCTTCTTCTAGTACATTCAAATCCTTATGCAGCAGAATAATATCAGCAGATTCCTTGGCGATATCCACAGCAGTATCAACAGAAATTGAGACATCAGCTGCCTTCATTGCTGGGGCATCGTTGATACCATCACCCATATAACCTACAGTATGACCATTTTGCTTTAACAGATTAATGATTTTGGTTTTATCTTCCGGTGATAATTTGACAAAAATATTGCATTCTTCCACCATTTTTGCCAACTCTTCAGGTTTCTTGCCTTCAAGATCTGCACCTGAGTAAACTGTATCAACATTTAAACCAACTTGTAAGCCAACAGTTCTGGTAACAGCCTCGTTATCTCCTGTTAAAATTTTAACGTTGATACCATCATACTTTAGACGAGCTAAAGCGTCTTTGGCACTCTCTTTAGGGGGATCAAGGAAAGCAAGATAGCCGCAAAGAATAAGGTCATTTTCATCTTTTACTGAAAATTCACCGACAGGTGCAGGATTACGTTTGTATCCCAGCATGATCACGCGCAAGCCATCATCATTCATGTCATTTACTTTAGCCATTACTTTTTGCTTACGTTCAGGTGTTAAAGGTAAAATCTGACCGTCAACTTCAAGCTTGGTAGCAACAGCCATCATTTCTTCTGAAGCACCTTTAGTTACTAACAGGTGTTCGCCGTGCTGTTCATCAGCGTTTTCCACCACCACGCTCATGCGCCTTCTGGAAAAGTCAAATGGAATTTCATCAATCTTATTGTAATCACGCTGAATTTCACTGATATCCAGTTCATCCCCAGCAGCTTCAATGATTGCTTTGTCAATTAGGTTTTTCATCCCCGTTTGATAATTGGAATTAAGATAGCCTAACTCTAAAATCCGCGGATTTTCCCGTAAATTTAAATCATAATGACGCTCCAGAACCACTTTGTCCTGAGTAAGGGTACCGGTTTTATCAGTACACAAAATATCAGCTGAACCAAAGTTTTGGATTGAATTCATCTTTTTAACAATTGTGCCTTTTTTGGACATTTCAATTGAACCTTTAACCAGATTGGTGGTTACAATTACAGGCAGCATTTCAGGTGTTAGGCCGACTGCGGTAGCAATTGAAAAGATTAGAGCATTAACCCAATCGCCCTTAGTAATACCATTGATAATGAAAACTAAAGGTGCGATGATGGCAGTCATAATTATTAATAATCTGGAAACATTTTTGATACCAACATCAAAGGTCGTGTTTTTTACATCATTATGTGAAATATCATGAGCCAGTTTACCGAATATGGTTCTTTCACCAGTCGCAAACACAATTCCTAAACCAGAACCGGAAACGATTGTTGTACCTTCGTATAAAATATTAGGATAATCCAGATAATCACGATCCGCCCCAATTTTTGGCTTGGCAGTGGCAATTTTTTCTACCGGATTTGATTCACCATTTAAAGAACTGGAAGAACAAAAGAGATCCTTACTGGTTAAAAGGCGCATATCAGCCGGTACCATATCTCCTGCAGCCAACCGAATTACATCACCTACAACCACTTCACTGGTATCAATTTCCTGGTCCTGACCATCGCGAATAATATCTGTCGTAACAGAAACGAGCTTAAGTAAGGAATCCACAGCATTAGATGACCTGACGTTTTGCACAAAACTGGTTATTCCGGAAATCAAAACCATCGTGACCATAATTGCTACAGTGGTTAAGTCCTTTTCTCCCGCTGGCACAAAAATATAATCAGTAAATAAAGACAATGTAGCTAAGACCAGCAATACCAAAGTAAATGGCGTGATGAAAGCTTCCGCTAAAAAGCGGAGCTTAGAATTATGTCTATTTGTGGCAATAGTATTAGAACCATATTCCTCCCGGTTTTTTTCAGCTTGCTGGCTAGTTAAACCATCACTGCTGGCATGCAGCCGCGCTAAAGTCTCTGATCTGCTTTCTTTAGCTATTGCTTTTACCAGCGCCAAGTCTTTGTTGCTGGTAGTACCATTTGGTTTTTTCAGCATTTTCCCCACTCTCCTCATCACACAACTAATTCAAACAAACTAAAAAAGGAGCCACCTAGCTAACCGCTTGGCGTCCCCTTTTCAACAGGTATATTATACTCATCGTTCAGTTTTAACACTACGTGACGTAAGCTTGTGCTGCTAGCTATCTGGTTTGCGCCTTATATCGACGAAAACTATTTGACCCGTTGGCATCTCTGGATGTTTCCGGGCGATAGCATTTGTTCACGTAGGAGTCTCACCTAACAGTTTATTTGTTCTTATTTAATTTGCACTGTGAGTTTAATACATAACACATGATAAAGTCAACATTTTTACCTTTTTATGTTCAAATTATTTTTAAAAAAGTAAACTAAGCCGCTGATTACTAGTGCCAAGGCTAAAGCGATAGGTAAAGCCAGCCTATGAGGGTGGGAAAGTTGCGCACGTTCATCACTGGACAAGTCATATTTATCAAGTGAATATTGGTAACGCTGATCAATGGTAGTGGCACATGCCCTAAAAACAAAGCGTAATCCTTCATTAAATTTCTTTTTATTGTTACTACGCAATTTGTCAGATTGAGACCGAATTATATTTGTCCGGACATCAGCAGAAAACGCACTGTGAAGATCTTTACTGGAATATATCTGCACGTTACGCTTCTTGTTTTTAGTACCTACAACGATAAAAACTGTCCGTTTATATTTATTTAATTTGGCGGGTGTTAAGTGGTCGACCCGGTTCACCGTTTTGACAATGATTTGTGGTTGTTCACTGGTTTGAAAATAACGGTCATTTTTGGCTAAAATCAATTTACTGGTTTCACGTTCAAGCAAATTACTATTATCTTTAATGTTAGGACTTGCAAAGCCCGTCAGCGTCAGAAAAATACCGACTAAAGCCGTAAATAACGCTAATTTAGTTTTCAGCATCTTCCAGTTTATGGGCCAATTGCTCCACATATTGCCGATCGATTTTAATTTGTTCATAAGGAACCCCACAGTCTTTAAAAAGTTTAATCGCCAGCGGACTGTCATTGTAATCAAAATAATAATTGATTTTTTTAACTCCAGCCTGCACTAAAGCTTTAGCACAATTATAACAGGGAAAGTGCGTAACATAAATTTCAGTATCATCGGTTGAAACACCGTTACGTGCACACTGAATAAGTGAATTCATTTCTGAATGAATTGTCCGCACGCAGTGACCGTCAACTAATTGATGACCTACATCATCGCAATGAGGCTGACCCGTAACAGAACCGTTATAACCGGTTCCAATAATACGATTCTTTTTTACTAAAACACTACCAACCAAAGCCCGGTCACATGTTGAACGCTGGGCAATCACTAAGGCCTGCATCATAAAGTACTGTTTCCAGGGAATTCGCTTACGCATTTTTTTACCTCTTGAAATAATTCAAACCGATTGCGTCTCGTACCTCTTGTAAGGTTTGATCAGCTACTTCGTTTGCTTTTTTAGAGCCCTCAATCAGCATATCATAAACAATAGATGTATTCTGTTCATATTGAGCGCGCCGCTCACGTATTGGAGCCAGTTCTTTTTCCAACACCGTATTTAAGTAACGCTTAATTTTAACGTCACCCAAGCCGCCTTTTTGGTAATCTGCCTTTAATTGCGCTACCTTATTCTTGTCAGGATCAAAAATGTCAAGGTAGGTAAAGACAGTATTACCCTCTACTTTGCCTGGATCTTCAACATGGATGTGCTGGGGATCAGTATACATTGACATTACTTTTTGTTCAACGGTCTTGGCGTCATCAGACAAATAAATAGCATTATTTAAGGATTTGGACATTTTGGCATTACCATCTAGACCCGGCAAGCGTCCCTCACCTTTTTCCGGGAAGTAGCCTTTAGGTTCTACTAAGACATTGCAGTTATAGACACGATTAAAGGTCCGCACAATTTCACGTGCTTGTTCTAGCATGGGCTCCTGGTCATCTCCAACGGGTACCAAAGTTGCCTTAAAGGCTGTGATATCAGCTGCCTGTGATACTGGATAATTTAAGAAACCCACGGGAATGGAATCGTTAAAACCTTTTTGCTTGATCTCAGCTTTAACAGTCGGATTACGCTCCAAGCGGCTGACTGTGACTAAGTCCATGTAATAAGCTGTTAATTCAAACAAAGCAGGTATTTGAGATTGAACGAAAACTGTAGAAATTTCAGGATCTATCCCTACTGCCAAATAGTCCAGTGCTACTTGAATTAAACTTTTTTGAATCTTTTCAGGATTACGGGCATTATCAGTTAAAGCCTGGGTATCAGCAATCATGATAAATGGGTGATATTCACCCGAATTTTGCAATTTTACCCTATTCTTTAATGAACCAATGTAATGACCCACATGCAACTTTCCCGTTGGTCGATCACCTGTCAGGATAATTTTCTTTTTCAATTTAGTTTTCCTTCCTTAAATAATTAAAATCTTTTTAATATAATAATTTATAATAATTCTACCAAAAATCAAGCAATGATTAAACACGGAGGAAAAAATGTGCAATCAATTTCAACTGCCAAGTTTAGCCGAAATTAAAAAATACTTAGCAAACGACTTAAACTTGCCTTTAGTAGAACCAGCAAGTAACTTACCCCAAAACCAGAACATTTTCCCACAAGGAATTGCTCCTGTACTAGTATATTCGGATAAGCAATTACAGTTACTGCCTAAATCCTGGGGTTATCCCAGTCCATTCGACCACAAACAAGTGGTTTTTAATGCCCGGGTTGAACGCTTCTTTGAAGAAAAAAGATCAATGTGGGATTCTTCTTTTGCCAAATCTCGCTGCATTATAATCGCCAAGCAATTTTTTGAATCCGGTCATGAAACCTATCTGGGTGAAAATAACCATCATTATCACGAACGCTTCAGTTTTAAAAATGCGAATGCCGCACTGACATTAATAGCCGGAATCTATCAAAAAGATCATTTTTCAATGGTTACTACTAAACCTAACGCGTCTTATGCCCCAATTCATGACCGTATGCCCCTAGTTATTCAAGCAGATGAATTGCGCCAATGGCTGTTTCAAAACTTCTCATCATTAGTTGATCGCAATCAGTTGGAGCTTGATTCTGTCAAAATGCCCCATAGAAAGTAATTACTCTTAAATTTTTCTATCACTTATTATTACGCAAATAAAGCTAAAACACGCTAAAATACTATTAGATTTAGATATGTTTTTTTATCTAGCTAGTTTTTAAAAATTAAAAACAAAACTTGGTTTCGCAAGCGAAACATGGTAAACTGTTTGAGTAATGCGGGTATAGTTTAATGGTAAAATGTTAGCTTCCCAAGCTGAAGATGCGGGTTCGATTCACGCTATCCGCTTAATTAAAAGGCAATGGCTTCAAAAGTCATTGCCTTTTTACTCTACGCAGATAATTAAAACCAAAAAAATTCCCCAAATTTCGGACAAAATTTAGGGAATTATTTCATGTGCTAAGCTTCTATTTTAAGTCATAATTATTAAGATAATGCCATTTAGCACCGCTAAATAAATTGGCATCCATAAAGTTTGAGTATAAAGGTAAGACCAGGCAAAAAGCCCACCGAGTACAACGTTAACTACTAATAGTAACAGTGAATTTTGCCAATTAAGTAAGCTGAACAAGATACCAGAAGTAAGTATGCCCAGAATTGCTGTTAAGACAGTGTTACTTCTAAACGCATAATTAAACAAAAATCCAGTAATTAAAAATTCTTGCAGTATTGGCAAAACTATCCCTATTGCAGCTAGTAAAAACCAGTAGGTTAAACTTGCTTCATGGTGTAAATAAGCAATTTGAAAATTATATAATTTTAATCTGCCGTAGGATTGGAGCCAGGAAACACTAATACGTAATGCCGTTACCACAGCAGTCAAACCAATTATTAAACCAAAATTGTTCAGCCAGGAGCCCCCAAAACTACGGTCAAAAAAGCGCTGTTCTCTATTAAAACGATAAATAAAAAACAATGAAACCATCAGCGAGATAGTTGCAAATAAGATTAAATCCCAAATATGAATCGGTGAATTAGCAGTAACTAGCTTAATCACGCCGACAACCATCAAATAGCTAATAAAATAAACAAAATAGCGTATAATGTTGCCTTGCCTCGATGCTGGTGTATTCACAAAAATTACCTCTATACTATTATGTACCTTACAAATTTCATATTATAGCAAAAAAAGCAATCTATATAAAATATCAAGAAAATTTTTCTCAATCGACACTGATATTGTTGATATCTTCTAGCGCAATTTTTTGACCAGCAACAATAATACCATCTTCACTATAGCCACTGACAAAACCGACAATATCTGCGGGCAGCTGATCATCGCTGTTCATGACCTTAACTTGCAGGTGAACCATGCGGTGATTACCATACGCCTTAAGGAGTTGCAGGCTTATTTCTTCCATACTCATAGTTTGTTTAGCGGGATGCTTCACGCTGCGCTTTTGCTTATCTTTATTAATTGCCATTGTATGATCGCTTAAAAAGAAGCCTTGCCACTTTTTCATTTTGCGATCTTGATAGTTTTTAAAAAAGTCTGTGACAATTTTATCAAAATCATTCATATGCATTTCCGCCATTATGCCCGCCAACTAAACTGCTACGCCTGATTGCTGTTGCACCTTTAGCCAAACTCGATGCCTTGACCAAACTGGTAAAGCCATATTTCTTTCTGATTCTATCAATAGTTATATTTATAGTCCGTTTTTTTATCTGCTCAGAAGCTGGAACAAAGAAGGTCAATTGCTGGCAGGTATCCGGCTCTAAACGACTGCAGTTAACCCCTAAAGCACGGACTGTTTCGCCATGCCAATTTTTACGAAAAAGTGCCAGTACTTCTTGCACTAACAAGTCATTATCATTGGTCGGACAAATTTTTTGCTGCACATTAAAGCCCTTGCGCCTGCCATCTTGTTCATACCTGGAAAAGCCGACAAATAAACTAATGCAGCCAGCTTGCAAGCGGTGTGCCCGTATTCTGGCACCTACCTGCTCGCCAATTTCACGTATGACTATCTCAATCTCCCGCTGATCTGTATAGTCACGGTTTAAAATCTGTGAATTGCCGTAATTTTTCATTATGGGAAAATATTTTTCGCTAATAATGCTGCGATCCACCCCCCAGCTGATTGCAAATAACTGGTCACCAATCACGCCAAATTCTTTTTTTAAGATTGCTGGATCAGTATGTGCCAATTCATACATATTATTAATATGTAACCGACGCAAACGGACAGCTATTCTTTTGCCAATCCCCCAAACATCTTCCAGATCTTTAATTTGCCAAATAGTATCAGGTACATCAATATAATGCCAATAATCAATCATTGAACAACGATGTTTAGCAGAAATATCCATGGCTAATTTGGCTAGCAATGGATTTTCTCCTATTCCGCAAGTAGTGTAAAGTCCAATTTTTGATTTGATTTCTACCTGAATTTTGCGTGCTACCAGATACGGATCGTTGCCAAACAAACGCCATGACTTAGTCATATCAATCATGCTTTCATCAATAGAATAAACATGGATATCCTCATCAGCAGCATACTTTTGAAAAATTGCCAATACCTGCATGCTGCGCTTGATATATAAATTCATATGAGGTTCTACTAAAATCAAATCCGGCGCTTCTTTTTTGGTGGGTAAATCACGTACCCGCATGACGTTAGTCAACCCATATTTCTTTTTCGCTAATGGTGAAGCCGCCATAATTAGCCCCGAGCCGTAATTTGTATGCGGCTGATGCGAAACTACTGCCAACACAGCTTTCATTGGGTTTAGACCTAATTGAAGTGCCTCACAACTAGCAAAGAATGATTTGTTATCAATCATAAAAATTAACCGGTGTGGTTCATAACGGTAATCATACATTGCTTTCACTTCCTATTGCAAACTTACGTTCGCTAAAATAAATTATACAAACACAAGTTCGAATAATCAAGCAAAAATTTATTCGATTTTTGCAATAGTAACTTGATACTCACCGGCAGGTGCTGCAACACTTACAGTTTGACCAGCTTCTTTTTTCATAATTGCTTGACCCAGAGGTGAGTCAAACGCAACTTTTCCTGCTCCAATATCAGCTTCCATACGGCCGACAACCTGGTATGTTTCAGTTTCTGGGTCGTCAGCAAATTTTAATGTGACCGTCTTGCCTAAATCTACTTTGCCGTCATCCTTCTTCTCAATAATTTCGGCATATTTCAACTGCTTTTCCAGATAACGCAGACGACTTTGAAGATGACCTAAATCACGTTTGGCCTCCGTATATTCGGTATTTTCCGATAAGTCGCCTAAAGAGCGGGCTTCCTGTAAAATTTTAATTCTTCTGGGCCTATCCTTTTTTAAACTGGCTATTTCATCTTTAATTTTTTGGTAACCCTTGGGCGTCATTTTTTGATAATAAACCAAAATATTCTCTCCTAATTATGTTCTTAAAAATATTATCCACAAGCTATAAATACCAATTTAAAGCTATAAATTATAATTATTTAGCACTCTAAAAATAATAGTGCTAATTATTTCCTTTTTATTAATCTGCATACTATAATAATAATTGTAAGGAAGAAATGAAAGTCTTCTGATACAAATATATAAATTTCGAAAGGAAGTTTTTTACTATGGCAAATGATATGATGAATCGGCACAATGACCTATTTGATGCGATGAACGATTGGTTTGATCTTCCGAGAAAATTTTTTGACGATAACGAAGTAGCAAAATTAATGCAATCAGATGTTGTTGAAAACGACAAAGAATATGTGATCAAAGTTGATATGCCTGGAATGGACAAGGACAAAATTCACCTAAATTATAATAATGGTATTTTGAGCGTATCCGGCTCAAGAAAATCATTTAAGGATATGTCTTCTAAGGATAACAGTATTATCCACCGTGAAAGAAGCGAAGGTCACATTTCACGCAGCTTCAGATTACCAAATGTAGTTGCAAGTGACATTCACGCCAAATACGATAACGGTGTATTGACTATTACCTTGCCAAAGCAGCAAGCCGGTGCAAATGATAACTCAATCCAAATTGATTAACTTATTACCACATTGCATAAGTTTTAAATAAATTACTAATACAATTCTCTAAAGCGAGTTCAGCTATTGAACTCGCTTTTATTTTAGCTTAAAATATATAGTAATTTAAAAATAGATTAAAAAAGGAGAATTTATTTTATGGCTCATAAATTAACTGTCCAAGAGTTGGAAGAATTTGCCGCAAACTTTAATGAAAAACCACAAAATCAAGTTGTTGCTCGAGCAGCTCAAAAAAGTGGTGTTTTAACAGCTGCTTACAATGAACGCGTTCAAGGTGAATTGACCCGTGTATTTTCAACTGAACTTGACACAGAAAATGTTACTAATCAACGTCAATCAGGTCGCTGCTGGGAATTTGCTACTTTAAACATCTTACGCCACAATTTTGGTAAAAAATATCACTGCAAGAATTTCACTTTCTCACAAAGCTACAACTTCTTCTGGGATAAAATTGAACGGGCAAATATTTTTTATGACAATATCTTAGACACAGCAGACGAACCACTCGATTCACGTACTGTTAAAGCCCACCTAGATGGTGCAGGCGAAGATGGTGGCCAATTCCACATGGGTGCCGCTTTAATTGAAAAATATGGTGTCGTTCCTTCTTATGCAATGCCTGAAAGTTTTAATACCAATAATACTAACGGCTTTGCCAAAGCTTTGGGTGATAAGTTGAAGAAGGATGCTCTGGTCTTGCGTAAGTTAAAACAGGCCGGTAAAGATGATGAGATCGAAAAAGCCCGTAAGCAATTCTTAAGTGAAGTTTACCAGATGACCGCAATTGCAGTCGGTGAACCACCTAAGAAATTTGATTTGGAATATCGTGATGACGATAAGAAATATCACCTGGATAAAGATTTAACTCCACTGGAATTTTTGCATAAATACATGGATGACGTTGATTTTAATGACTATGTCGTACTGTCTAACGCTCCAGACCATGAATATGATAAATTATACGGTCTACCTTTTGAAGATAACGTTGAGGGGTCATACCGCATCAAATTCTTAAACGTGCCAATGGAATACTTGGAAACTGCAGCTGTTAACCAGTTAAAAGACGGCGAAGCAGTTTGGTTTGGGAATGATGTTGGTGAACAAAGCGACCGTAAGAAGGGCTATCTTGACAGTGATTTGTATCAACTAAGCGAACTCTTTGGCGTAGACCTTAAGATGTCCAAGGCTGATCGTTTGCGCACTGGTGCAGGCGCTTCTACTCACGCAATGACTTTAGTTGGTGTAGATGAAGACGGTGGACATGTTCGCCAATGGAAGGTTGAAAACTCCTGGGGCGAAAAGAATGGCGACAAAGGATTCTTTGTTATGAACAACGACTGGTTTAAAGATTATGTTTACGAAGTTGTTGTCCACAAGAAGTACCTGACACCAGAGCAAGTAGCTATAGCAGAAGGTCCAATTACTGATTTGCCAGCTTGGGATTCACTCGCTTAAATTAATTTATACCTAATAAAAAAGACGAAATTCACAATAGAATTTCGTCTTTTTGTCTATTTAAAAACAATTATGTAATAAAATTGACTGCTTTTAATTTCAATTGACTAATTTTTGGTCCAAAAACTGCAAACCTTTTTGCAAAAGAGCAAAAAATAGCTTTTTAGTCATTTTTTTAATTAGTACATTATGGGCTGCTTTATTCTCGTCTTTTCCCTTAGCAATATACGTTTGCCCATATGCATCTCCGTGATTAGTATTAACTTTAATGTTGGCTGGAACGGCCTCAAAAAATTCTGGCCAAATTGCATACTCCATTGCAACTAGGTCGTGTACAGGTGCAGCCGTAAAACCAAATTGTTCACCTGATTTTTGATAAAAATGTAACAGGTTCCCTGCCAATTTAGATGCTGGACCACCAAATTGAAGACTTGCTATTTCCTTTTTAGTAATAGTAATTTTTTCAGTTACATCTAAACCCGCCATGATCACTTCCAAAGATGAACTAAAGACAATTTGCGCCGCTTCAGGGTCAGTCCAAATATTGAATTCAGCTAAGTCAGTAACGTTGCCGTGATCTATACCTCCGCCCATAATAACTATTTTAGCTATTTTAGGTATAATTTCGGGAAAAGTTTTAATTAATAACGCGATGTTTGTGAGCGGTCCCGTAGCAACAATAGTCACCTTTTGAGACTGCTTTTTCAACATATTTGCCATAAAACAAATTGCATTGTCATCTTCAACCGGATAAGCATATTTATTTAAACTATCTGAGCCATCCATACCAGTGCTGCCATGAGCTTTTGCCTGCACGTGTAATTGATTAAGCAGTGGCCCTGCTTGTCCTTGAACTAACGGAATGTGTTGCTTACAAAAGGCTAGTAAGTAGCCCGCATTTTGCGTTACCAAATTAATATTCTGATTGCCGCCAACTGTGGAAACACATAAAACCTTTACCTTATCAGGATTACCTAAAGCAGTTAATAAAGCCATCGCGTCATCTTGACCAGGATCGCAGTCATATAAAATATCCATTAATTTACCACTCTTAGTAGATCTGTAACTGTTAAGACGTTGCTAAACCCTAGTTTTTTTGCCAGTTGACCAATTACTGGCGGTTCTAATTTACTCTTACGTAAAAGAGACTCATCACTAAAAATTTCTGCAGGAGAACCTTCTTTTTGCTTATGAGCCTGAGCAAAAACTATCACGCGTTTAAAATTATTAACTACAAAGCTCATGTCGTGTGTAATTGTAATCACTAGCTTATGCATGCTTGTTAGTTTTTTGATAATTTTATTTAAACGTATAATTGAGTTATGATCCTGCCCTGCGGTTGGTTCATCAAAGACCATAACTTCTGGGTTCATAGCTATAATTGCCGCAATTGTAACAAATTTTCTTTGAGAATAAGGTAAATTATATGGATGTTCATTTAATTTATTATCCAAGTGACACAGTCTAGCAGCGTCTTTTACCCTGGTAGTTATTTCCGTTTGTGGCAGCTTTTGCTTTTTTAGCGAAAATGCAATTTCTTTTTCAACTGAATCTTGAAAAATCTGCTCATCAGGATTTTGAAACACATACCCAACATGGTGAGATAATTGAGCTACACTGATTCCTTTAGTATCTTTGCCATCGAGTAAAACTCGACCCTTATCAGGTCTAATCAATCCGTTCATCATTTTTACAGTAGTAGTTTTACCAGCACCATTTTGTCCGATAATAGCTACTGCCTCACCTAGTTCAAATTCTAAATTGACACTTTCAACTGCATTATTTTTATTATCATACGAATAACTGACATCTTGCAGACTTAAGTAACTCATGCTCTAGCTTCCTTTAACATTTCATATGCTTCATCAACCGTAACAGGAACTTGTTTTGATTTGGGATATTTTTTTAAATAGAAAGCTGATACTTCTGGAATCTGTCCACCTGCAGCTACTACTTTTTCATCACTAAAAACATGATGTGTTTCTCCTTTAACCACAAGTTGTCCGTCTTGGATCACTGCAATTTCATCACAAACTTGTGCTAGTAAATCAACTTTATGATCAACAATAATTATGGTCTTACCTTGCTTTTTCAAGTTTTTGACAATATTATACACAGCTAATGTCGAGCTGGGATCCAGCTGTGAAGTAGGCTCATCTAAAATAATTAATTCTGGATCTAATACAATAACTGAAGCCAGAGCTACCATTTGTTTTTGACCACCAGATAAATCATAAGGATTCTGATTACGTATTTTTTCTAAGTTTAATAATTTTATGACCTGCTCAACTTTTTCATTAGCTTCTTCTCTGGGAACAGACAAGTTCTCCAGTCCATAACCTATTTCATCATAAACTGTATATTTAACGCCAGTTATTTGTGTAAACGGATTTTGAAAAGCATAACCAATTTTTTGTGCCAGTCTGCCCAGGTTAGAAGTATCCAGCGGTTTGTCTTCAAAGATAACCTTTCCTTCAAGTTCGCCTTTATAAAAAGCAGGAATAAAGCCACGCATTATATTGCACACAGTCGTTTTACCAGAACCATTGCTACCAATAACACCCAATACTTCACCTGGCTCAACCTTTAATGACAGATCTTTAATCGTTAGGTCTGAAGTTAACGGATAGCGATAATTGATATGTTGCAGTTCTATTAAGCTCATAGAAATTTACCTCCCCAAATAACAAAAACAACCAAGATTAAACAGAGTATTATGTCTAATAAATAATCGATTTTCTTTTTAGAGATATGATGCAAAGTTGTCCGGGGAGTTGGATTAGAAAAGCCACGTGCCTGTAACGTTAAAACTTTTTCTTCATTTTGCTCAACAGAAGATAAAACTAAAGGCCCCATCATTGGTATAAATGTCTTTATTCTTTGCCATAATGAACCCGTAGTTTCTACTCCTCTTGCTTGCTGTGCCTCACTAATGATATTTGACTGCCACATTAATTGGGGAACAACCTGAATAGTTGAAGCTAAAACAAAGATAGCTTTTTTAGGCAACTTAGTTTGATCCAGAGCTTGGATGATAACATCGCTGGAAGTAACCAAAAAATACCAGATAATTGGTAACGAAATAGCAATTATCCTGCTTGCCAACATAATTGCAGTATTAAGACCTGTTTGTGAAAACTTAATGACCCACCAAATTTGATGAGAGTCAGGATAGCTGATGAAAAACACTTGCAGTACAAATAAAAAGACCACAATTAATGCTAAAGATTCAAAGAACAATTTAATTAGTCTGATTAATGTACCAGAAAATAATGCCAGAATCATTGTTACAGCTATTAAACACAATTGAACCTGCCACTTTGAGCTCATCATACTAAGTAAAATAAGAAGCAAAACAATTAATGCCTTAGTTGAAGGATATAGTGATTTAAACCATTTAAGCATAGATTAGAGCCTTTCTGTTTTTAATGTACGGACGACCATAATTTAATTTTATTAAAAATCTATCGGGTAAACGTCTTACTAAAAGCCATGCAATAGTGAAGTTAAAGGCCACACTAAAAGTACCCCCAACTAAGTTTGCTTGAATTGTTGACCAAAGCAAAGCTTTGCCTGCTGCTAAAAATACAGCTGTAAGCAAATCACTACCAGCTCCTGTTGCTCCACCGAACACAAAAGTTGTTACTATAGCTGAAGGTACTGCAGTTGCAACATTAACAATTGCACATGCAATAACTGCCGTAAAAATGTTGCTAAAAAACTTAAACCGTGAAAAATAACCAACAAATAATGCGTTAGTCATGGCTACGAAGGCGAATGGAATCGCAGTTGGTATTAACATACCGTTAATGATATTGCCTAATAAAGCCATTACCATTCCCACCCACGGACCTGCAATCATAGACACAAAACATGTTCCTACCTGATCAATCCAAACGGGCAGTTTTAATGCCGCAGATAACTGATAACCGACAAAATTTAACGCTACGCCAACTGGTATTAATAATAGTGCCAGTAAATCGAAATCATACCTAAGTCCTCGTTTCAATTTTTCCTCCTTAAAAGACGAATAATATAATGATATACGCATAAATTTATACGTATGATTCAATTTAAGAATACATGAAATTATTGTGATTTTCAAGGCTACTTTTATTTAAATATAGGAAAAGTTTTGCGTTAGCAAGTAAATACTACAAACTTTATTTTATTTTGCCGCCTTAAATAATTGTTCGGATATAGAATTAAGCTCGATCTTATTTACTTTCTCAATCTGAGCAATTTTGGAAATTGGTATACTGTCAGGACGTATACCACCACATATACCAGTGGCAATTGAGCCAATTGTATCTGTATCCCAGCCAATTTCTGCAGCTAATTGTGCCGCTTTCCAAGCATCTGCCTTGGCAAAGTCAACTATGGCCAAAACGCAGGGAATAGTTTCTATCGTTTCCATTCCACTGCCAACTTCTTGGTAAAGCCGTGAAAGCAATACTGTTCTTGTTCTGGAAGTCTGAACAATTGCTTTTGCCTGATTAATGCGAAAAACTAAATCAGCGGATGGAAATTTAAAGCCATAAAGTGAGCCCTTTTGAGCAAAATCCGTTGCAATTTGCCATATTGTACTGATCTTCGTGCCACCCCTTGCAACATAACTATCTATAGCTGCTATCGCACTAGCTCCCGCAATGGCAATACTCGTGTTATGGGTAGGCATACAAATAGCCGAAACAGCCTTTAGCAGTGCACTAGCATTTTTATAATCAAACACAATACCAACCGGAGAAATTTTCATTGCTGCTCCGTTAGTAGTACCAGTAATTCCCGCTTTTTCTAGCGGTAACCCGCTTTGTATAGCTTTAATAGCACTTTTAGTTGATGGACCCGCAACATACTGCGCCATATTGGAATCCTGTGTCCATCTTATTAAGGATTCAATAAATTGCCTGCTGTCTATTTTGCCATTATTTTTAATTAACATTTTACAGACCAATAATGTATTAACGGTATCATCAGTGATAGAACCAGCCGGTAAATCTCTCTTGTACGGTCCGCCGCTTACAGGGCTTAGCAACTCATGAATACCGTTAGGAAATTTTTCGCGAATATGTTCTTGTGACAATACTTCTGTTGGCATTCCCATAGCATCACCTAGTGATACTCCCTGCAATATTCCTAAAACTCTTTTCTTATCTGGTTTCATTTTTCCTCTTAACTAAGCATAAATTATTCTTATCAAAATAATATTCTGGATTTTTCAATGCAATCAGCAATGTTTCTGGATTATAGCCAGCTTGGATAATATTATTGATGTTTACATTTCCGACTTTGTCTCCTCTTGCAACTAATTGTCCTACTTTTAAATTTAGTTTAACAGCTGCTTTTTTTAATTTTACCGTGTCAATTCCGACATGTACCAAAAGTTCAACACCTGCAGTAGTTTTCATACCAAATGCATGTTGGTCGGGCGCGATCATAATGATTTTCCCATTTACGGGAGCATAAATGTCAGCATTAGTCGAGGATAAGGGAGTAATTGCTATTCCATCTCCCAGTACCTTACTGGCAAATGTCTGGTCCTTAGATTGTGCAATATCAAAGTATGTTCCCGCAATTGGGGCCGTCACTTTAATTTTAGGTAAACTGTTATTCTGTTCGCTAACTAAAGCAGCAATGAAGCTGGCGAAGATAGCAATTAAAATCGAAATTAAACCTGTTATTAGTGGATCCCAGGTCGGCTGTTCCGGATTAACCAAGGAAAGGATGCTGCTTGGAAAAGCATACATTTTAGCGTTAGATATAGCTAAATAAATTGCGCTGAGAGCTAGTCCAACAAGACTTGAAATATATCTGCTTTTCTTTAATGTCGTATAACCATATAATGCGGGTTCAATAATACAAAAAAGGCAATTTTTCACAGTATTCTCCACTTTTTTACTTTTTAATTCTTTATGCTTTGTTGCAATTCCCAAAACTGCTCCCAATTGGCCAAACTGTGCAGTTGAAGTAAAAGCAAAAAGCCAAGAATAGCCTAAGGCTCCTAAGTTGTTCAGAGCAAGTAACGTTAACCACCAATGCTGACCCTTGACAACTAAAAACAAATAAAGTATAGAACTTACTAACGCTGCAATGACAGGCATTTTTAGCATAATTAACTTGATAGTATCTGAAAATAATTTGCCTAAAAATAGGCCAATTGGTGCTAAAAATAAAATTCCTATTACACTGGTAATGATAAAGCCCAATGTAAAATTATAAGTAGTACCTATGCTACCCCTGATTTTTTTATCCAAAAACACAAAAATAATTTTGCTTGCCAGGCATACCAAAATCACAGGAATAAAAGAACCGACATAATTGGGAAAAGCTTTGAAATAATGATGTACTGCCATTAATTCTATACCAAAGCCTATTCCAGCAAGTGGGTTCAATTTGATACTTTTGGCGGTGCTATAACCAATAATTATTGGTAAACAAAATACGGGAAGTCGTATTAAATTTAATAGAAATTGATAATTATCAGCGGAAACTAAATTGCACAATTTAATTAATACTAAAACACCTTGAAAAATAGCTGCGGTTGTATATAAAGGTAGTATAGGAACTAAAATTTGACTTGGTATGGTTTTCCACTCAATAGCTGTAAAATCATTCCCACCTGAATGCATCTGCTTTTGCAGACTGGCAAATTCTTTTTTCACGTTATTGCTCACTATAATCTGGTATTCATGACCAACAAACTGTTCCTTAATCACATTTTTTTCACTTGCAATTTGCCTTCTATTGACAGATTGTGGATTTTTGACTTTAATACGAATCCTAGTCATACAATGTGAAATTAATTCGATATTGTCTTTTCCACCTAAATTTGCAATTAAATTCTTGCTGTTCATAATTGTTCACTATAAATTTTAATTATAAGAAAACCCTCGAAAATCGAGGGTTTTATCTATATAAGTATTACTTAACTACGCAATAATAATTCATCAAACTTTTTAAAGAATAAATTTTTATCTGCTTTAGTCACTAAAGTTATTTCACGACCAGCGGGATCATCTTCCAGACGGCCTGCTGCCAAGCCTTGGGTAATTACTCTTACCTTGTGTTTTTCAGTCGTCAAAACAACTGCGGGATACAGGGCACTAATGACCGTTAAAACGTCCCAGAAGTATAATTGCGCAGTTGGTATTGGCGGATTAACCAGAAGACAATATCCTTGTGCAACTAAATCCATAGCTGGATGTTCACTTAAACTGGCCCAGTGCATTCTTAACTCATCAGTTAAAGGCAGTTCTTCACTGCTTTCAAGACCAATAACCTGCATGGGAATGCTTGATTTCAAAACAGTTTCAAGCGCAAAAGGATCCCAGAAAGCATTCCATTCTTGAGTACCGTCAGCATTAACCTGAACAACATTACCATGACCATCAAGGGAACCACCCATCCAATACAGCTTTTCAATGTTATCCGCAATTTGAGGATTAGTTTCTAGTGCGCGCGCTAAATCCGTTAAAGGACCTGTCATAACTAAAGTTACAGGCTGCTCTGATGTCATAATTTTCTCAACCATATCTAAATGAGCCGGCTTGTCCGCCATCTTGGTAATCACTTTGCCAGAACGATTCAATAACGGCAGATAATTGAAAGAATATGCCGCTTTACGCCAATCTTCCGGAAACTGATTAACAGCGCGAGAATTTGATTTGGCAATTTCCAATTGATCACCGCGCAAGTTAAAGCGGTCTGTCAGTTTACGACATACTTCAACAGCCGGATCAACATAGCCATCCGCATCAATTGCACTAACGCCAATTAATTTAATATCTGGGGCTTGCAAAAACAGCAAGCAAGCTACTAAATCATCAATATTACCATCATGGTTAAAATAAATTGTTTTCATTAATACTCCCTATTTTGACTTAATATAATTTTGACCATCAGCTGCTGGAGCAACCGATTTTCCGAAGAACAGAACTAAAACTATGATTGTAATTACATAAGGAGCAATCTGCATGTAAACAGCAGGTATGTGGCTGAAGAACGGCAATTGATTGCCGATGATACTAATACTTTGAGCAAAACCAAAGAAAAGCGAAGCCATCATTGCACCTAACGGATTCCATTTACCAAAGATCAAGGCCGCCAAAGCCATAAAACCTTGGCCCACAATAGTAGAAACTGAAAAGTTACCAGAAATTGCCTCTGCAAAAACTGCACCGCCAACTCCACCTAAAAAGCCTGATATTAATACGCCGGCATAGCGCATACCATAAACATTAATCCCCAGAGTATCAGCTGCTTGCGGATTTTCACCACATGAGCGCAAGCGCAAGCCAAAGCGGGTTTTATACAAAATCCACCACAATACTACGGACACCACTATTGCCAGCCATGCTGGTGCTGATGTATTTTGAAAGAAAATAGGCCCTATTACAGGAATATCAGCTAAGCCGGGAAAACTAAAATAACCAAAGCTTTGAGTAATGTTTTCAGTTTGCCCTTTATCATAAATAGCTTTAACTAAAAATACTCCTAAAGGCGGTGCCATGAGGTTAAGTACAGTCCCACTGATAATATGGTCAGCATGAAAATTAATAGTGGCAACAGCATGTAGTAATGAAAAGAGCAGACCCACAATTCCACCAATCAATAAGCCAAGCCATGGCGTTGCTTTACCAAAAGTAGAAGCAAAAGTCAGGTTAAACACAATGGCAGAAAAGGCACCGATAGTCATTATTCCTTCCAAGCCAATATTGGTAATACCTGAGTTTTCACTATAAACGCCACCTAAAGCGGTGAAAATCAACGGAGCCGAATAGACAAAAGTTGATGATACAATTAACGCTAAAATCGTAACTAAATTCATTAATTTTGTCCTCCTTGAGTTTTAGTAGAATCCGCCACCGCACTGTCTGAATCCGTATCAGCAGTTTTGGTGTCTCTTTGAATTGCCTGGGCTTTTTTAGTTTTAAATAGCAGTCCAATAACATATTGAATAGCAACAAAGAAAATAATAGCAGCAATAACTATCGAAACGATCTCATAAGGAATACCGGCAATGGTCTGCATCCCTAGACCACCAATTTTTAATATCGAAAACAATAATGAAGCTAGCAAAATACCAACAGCTGTGCCGCCACCAAGAAGGGCAACAGACAAGCCATCCCAGCCAATATCCAAACTAGTCGTCTGGGTAAAGTAGTTTTGATAAGTACCAAGGCCTTGCACAACTCCACCTAAACCGGCAAAACCGCCAGACAGGAGCATCGATAGCATAATATTCTTTTTAGCAGACATTCCGGCATAGCGACTAGCTGCAGCATTAGTACCAACCGAACGAATTTCAAAGCCGGTGGTAGTCTTTCTCATTAAATACCAATACAAAAAGACGGCGACTAAAGCAATAAAAATTCCCGCATTAATCCGTGAATCACCAAACATTGAACTAAGCCAGTTAATCTTTAAACTGCCGTTGGCAGTAATTGTTTTAGTAGTATCAGTATCAATACGTAATTTCGCTGACATTACCTGCTGCATCAAATATTGACAGGAATAAAGCACAATGTAGTTAATCATAATAGTTGTAATTACTTCGTTAGTGCCAAATTGAGCACGCAGCCAGCCGGCAACACCGGCCACAAGTGCACCGGCAATAATACCGGTAATTACAGCCAGTGGCAGTAAAAACACTTTAGGCATATTGGGATTAGCAAGCACCACCCAGATGGATGACAACCAGCCTGCTTGCGCCTGACCGGGTAAACCAATATTGAAAAAACCAGCAGTAGAAGCAATGGCAAATCCAATAGCAGTGAAAATCAGGGGAGTTGCTTCACGAATAGTTTCACCTATACCATTCATGTTGCCTAAGGCGCTGGAAAACATTGAAGCATATGCTTGAAACGGGTTGTAACTCCAGACCAGCATGATGATTGCCCCAACTAAAAAGCCTGCCAAAATTGAAATAATTGGTACTAAAATTTTCTTAGTTTTTAGTGTTACTTTAAGCAAGAGCGCTGCCTTCTTTCTTAACGCCAGTCATTAACAATCCTAATTCCTCATCACTCGTGTTTTCCGGTCTGACTTCACCTGAAATACTGCCATTATGAAGGACAATAATCCGATCAGACAACTGCATAATTTCATCAAGTTCATACGAGATTAACAAAATTGCTTTACCTTGAGCTCTTTCGTTTAAAAGCTGATTATGAATGTATTCAATAGCACCAACATCAAGTCCGCGTGTCGGCTGAAAAGCAATAACCAAATTGCTGTTGCGACTTAGTTCACGGGCAATTATTACTTTTTGTTGATTACCACCAGATAAATCACTCACAGGCATTTTTTCACTGGTCGTCCTGATATCAAATTGCTTAATCAAGTTTCTAGCATGTTCGTGAATGACATCGTAGTGCATGACGTTGTGACGTGAAAATGGCTCTTGATAATAAGTTTGCAGGGCTAAATTATCTGAAACTGAAAAAGGTAAAATTAAGCCATATTTTTGCCGGTCAGCAGGTATATATGAAACACCCTTTTCAGTTATTTGCCGCACCTTGCGATTAGTCATGTCTTCGCCGTCAATTATAATTTTGCCGGCATGAACATGTTGCAAGCCGGTTAAAGCCCTGACAAGTTCATCTTGACCATTACCATCAATACCGGCAACACCCAAAATTTCGCCAGCATGCAAATTAAAAGACATTCCTTTAATTACAGCCACGTTTTGCTTATTTTTCACTTGCAAATTTTCAACCTGCAACATCGTTTTACCAATTTTTGCCACTGGTTTATTAAGCGTCATGTTAACATGACGACCAACCATCAATTCCGCCAAACGATTATTATCGACGTTAGCAACGGCAAAAGTTCCTACACTTTGGCCAGCACGAATAACGGTGACACGATCAGCAGCTCTCTCAATTTCTTCCAGCTTGTGCGTGATTAAAATAATCGATTTACCCTCTTTAGCCAGTCCACGCAAAATTTGAATAAATTCCGTAATTTCTTGTGGCGTTAAAACAGCAGTAGGCTCATCAAAAATCATAATATCAGCCCCGCGATACAAAACTTTCAGAATTTCCACTCTTTGTTGTTGCGCCACTGTAATCTCACTGATTTTTTTCTGAGGGTCAATATTTAAGTTATAGCGCTCAGATAAGGCCATAATCTGCTTTTCAGCTTTTTTGAAATCTAGTTTAGGTCCCTTGGTTGTTTCATGGCCCAAAATAATATTTTCCAAAACTGTAAAGGATTCCATCAACATAAAGTGCTGGTGTACCATACCGATACCTAGATCTTTGGCGATAGTCGGATTTTTAATATTAACCTTTTTTCCGCGAACTTCGATTGAACCTGAAGTGGGCTGAATCAATCCTGATAGAATGCTCATGAGAGTTGATTTACCAGCACCGTTTTCCCCTAATAACGCTAGAATCTCACCTTTTTTCAAAGTCAGATTAATATCGTTATTGGCTTTAAAGCCATTAAAATCCTTAACAATATGGCGCATTTCTATTACGTTCGTCATATCTTCCATTTTATGTAAATTTCCTTTTTCGTAAAAAACTCTTTGCATAAGTATACACAAAGAGTTTTAATCAATAATTTACTTTAATTTTGCGCTACAGTAATTTTTCCGGCAACTATTTGTTGTTTGGCCTTTTCAACTGCCAGCCATGCCTTTGGTGTAAGGTTGCCTTTAGTAATTGAAACACCATTGCCTTTTAAGGAGTAGACAAGATGCTTTCCTCCTGGGAATTTTCCTTTAGCCGCATCGTCAGCCAAGGATTTAGTTGCAACGTTTAGTCCCTTCAATACTGAAGTTAAAGTAAAGTTAGCCTTTTTACCATCTTTCGTTTTATAGTTACCAAGATTTTTCTGGTCAACATCTACACCAATCACCCAAACCTTGTTACTTTCAGGTTTAGTTTGATTTAGGGCTTTAGCTTCTTGGAAGACTCCGCTACCGGCTGAACCTGCAGCCTGGAATACTACATCACATTTATTAGCATACATTGACTGAGCAATTGATTTAGCTTTATCGTTTGAAGTAAAGTTACCGATATATTGTACGCTGACATTGATCTTTTTATGCTGAGCTTTAGCAGCGTCTTTTACGCCTTGCTTGAAACCAGCTTCAAAAGTATCAATGATAGCTGACTTTGCTCCTCCGATAAAACCAACTTTGTTGGTTTTAGTAGAATAAGCAGCAGCCACACCACCTAAATATGATGATTCATTACTCTTAAAAGTTACTGAAGCCACATTTTTTTGACCAGTAATCACATCGTCAACGATTACAAAATTTTTCTTAGGATTCTTTTTAGCAGCTGCTTTAACCGAATCTTTTAACATATAACCAATACCAAATATTGTTTGGTAACCAGATTTAGCAGCTTGGTTAAAGTTAGGCGTATAGTCAGTAGCACTGCTAGATTGGAAATACTGATAGCCTTTACCTTGCTTGAAATGATGTTCTTTACCATAATCTTTAAAACCGGCCCATGCAGCCTGGTTGAAGGATTGGTCATTAATACCATTGCTATCAGTAATTAAAGCAATACTGTCTTTTTTGTTCTGACTGCTTGTTCCCTGCTTTTTTCCCGAGCAAGCATTCAAAACTAAAGTAAATGATGCCATTAAAAATCCTAATGACAAAAATTTCGTAAATTTCTTACCCATTGATTTTACCCTCCACAAAATACGAACTTTTCATAGTTAATATTATAATAAAATACGCATTAATTCAAGAAATATTTTTTTGTGGTTGATTATAGGTAAAAATGTTGGCGTATTGCGAACTATTTACTTGGATGAATTGGCACTTTGATATTACCCTTAATAATTTCTGTACGAGCTTGACGTGAATATTGCCAAGCTTTTGCACTAATTTGTCCGCGTTTGATCGAAACCCCGTTAGTTTTTAAACCATAAACCAGTTGTTGACCGCCAGGGAATTTCCCGTGATAAGCGCGATTAGAAATGTCCCGTGTAGCTACATTTACACCGGTAATAACTGAAGTCAAAACAAAATTATCCTTTTTACCATCTTTAGACTTGTAGTTACCTAAATGAGACTGGTCGGAATCGACGCCAATAGCCCAAACTTTGTTAGCAGCTGTTCTTGTCTGGTTAATTGATTTAGCCTCTTGGAACAAGCCGTTGCCAGCTAAACCAGAAGCGTGGAAAATGATATCAGCTTTTTTAGCATACATTGACTGTGCAATTGCCTTTTCTTTATCAGCACTCTTAAAGTCGCCTACATATTGGTTTAAGAGTGTAATTTTTTTATGCAATTTTTGCGCCTGGTCATGAACGCCCTTGGTAAAACCGGCATCAAATAAATCAATAATATTGCCATGGGCACCGCCAATAAAGCCGATGACATTCGTCTTTGTTTCTGTTGCCGCAACAACACCTGCCAAATAGGAAGCCTGCTCACTCTTGAAGTTGGCAGAAGCTACATTCTTCTGCCCCTTTATTACTTCATCGACAATAACGTAGTTCTTTTTAGGATTCTTTTTAGCAGCAGCCTTGACCGCATCCTTTAAGCTATAGCCAATACCAAAAATTGTCTGATAGCCGGCTTTGCTTGCCTGATCAAAATTAGGCTCAAAATCCGCCGCACTGCCTGATTGAAAATACTGGTAGCCATTGCGCCCGCGATTAAGATTATGATCTTTGCCATATTCCTTAAAGCCTTGCCAAGCAGACTGGTTAAAAGAATTATCATTAACGCCCGCAGTATCAGTGATTAGCGCAATTGAGTGCTTGGCACTACTACTTGAATTGCTGGCGCCACCCTGCTTTTTACCTGAACAAGCAGTAAGCGCTAACCCTGCAGCAACCGCTATCGCACTGATGGAAAAGATTTTTTTGATTTTTGACCTCATATTGTACCTCCTGTAAATATCACAATACCTAACATACCATATCTGGTAGTATTGTCAAAAGTAAGCTACAAGATAAAGTGTTGATCTGATAGCATTCCTATTTTTTCATGAAAGCGAAACTGAGCCTTACTCATAATGTTTTGTATACCACAAATAAAAAAGTTAAAATTTTCGTATAGGTGTTAATTAAGTTAATCTGGCGCCATTAAGCAACCTTTGTTCATAAACTAACGTATAATAAAATAAACGGTAAAATGTTCGTCAATGATAAAGGTAATCTAATGAAATTATATAAAGCTTTTTTTAAATCAAAATTAGGAACATTAACGCTTTTAAGCGATGATAACCACCTCTTAGGATTATGGTTTAACGGACAAAAATATTTTGGTGCCGGCTATGATTTGAGTCTTGTCAAAGTCTTTCCCAGTAACCCGATTAAATTGGCCCAAAAATGGCTGACTGACTATTTTGCTGGGCAAAACCCCGACCCGTATACTGTCCCCGTGAAACCTGACGTGTCAGCCTTTAGGCAAAAAGTACTTAAGGAACTGCAAAAGGTGCCTTACGGCGAGCTTGTCACTTATAAAGAATTGGCCAACCGCATGCAAAAGGGGCAAAAGAATAAAGTAAATAAGGCTCGTGCAATTGGCAATGCTGTTGGACACAATCCTATTAGCTTAATCATTCCCTGCCACCGAGTAATTGGCAGTGACGGCTCTTTAACGGGTTATGCCGGAGGTCTCGACCGCAAAAAGACATTATTAAAAATGGAAAATCCCCAAATCAAATTTTCTAGTCAATTAGACTTGCTATAAAGCATTTAATATTCGGTTTTAAACCAAAATAAAAAGCTGCATGGAGCTCATGCAGCTTAAACATTCCATTCAGACATAAATTCTTTGACATAGTCACGCATAAATTCGGTTCTTTTTTGAGCTTCCTTTTTACCTCCGGCTGTATTCATTAAATCAACTAAGTGAAATAATTTTTCATAGAAATGGTTAATTGTTGTTTCCGTGTGTTTTCGATATTGATCATGACTAACCAGCTTTTGCGGTTTGATTCTGGGGTCATATATAACATTGCCATGGGCACCACCATAAGTAAAAGCCCGCGCAATACCGATTGCACCTAGGCTTTCAATGCGATCAGCATCTTGGACATATTCTCCAGAAACTGGCAGCTGATAATGATGCTCTATATTGGCTGAAAAGGACATATGCTGTATTGTAAATAAAATATCTTTTACTTCTAAAGCAGTAAACCCTGCTTGTGGCAACAATTTTTTAATACTGGCAAGAACCTGATCAGGATCTGCGCAAATCTTTTCATCAATAGTATCATGCAAATATCCAGCCGCCTCGATAATAGCAACCATACGGCTGTCTTTATGTGCAGCAGGATTATCCTGCAAATACATTTTGCTGGCCAAATGCGCTACCCGTTGGCCATGATAAAAATCATGACCAGTTTTTTCATCTTGCAGCTGTTCTTTAACAAATTCTGTTACTTTAGCTAAATCCAAATTAATCATCCTTCCTTATCCATAAGCCACTTCCCAGATTTGAACTGGGGACCTCCTCCTTACCACGGCGGTGCTCTACCTTCTGAGCTAAAGTGGCGAATTAAATTCAGTAAAAAAGCATTCACTTTCCATAAAGCGAATACTTCAAATAATACTATATCTATTCGTTGTCTGCAATAAATCTTACAGCAGTACCGTAGGCAACCACTGACTGCATGTCGCCACTGATTGAACGAGAGTCAAAACGCATCATCACAATTGCATCTGCGCCCTTATCCTCTGCAGCTTGACGCAGCCTTTCTAAAGCTTGATTGCGAGAATCTTCCAGCATTTTGGTGTAACTGCGAATTTCACCACCAACAACTGATTTTAATCCTGCACCAAAATTTTTAACAAAATTTTTGGACTGAGTAGTCAGACCAAATACTTCTCCGATAATTTCGTATTTTTTACTAGGTATATTTTCTGTAGTTGTTATTAAAATTTCTCTTTGTGCCATTTTGCCCTCCTAGCAGTATGGTTATACGTTACTAAATTAATAGTATGAAATCCTATAACTTTTTTGTCAAATTAGTCAAATCAGATTTATTATTTTACAAGCAATTTTAGGAGGCATTAAATTAATCTGAGTTAGGTCTTTGACAGCTACCCAATCAGGCTGATAAACATTTGCATTATTTGAGCGTTCTTTTTCTTCTCCACTAATTTCTGGTGCAGCTATAAAGGAAATTTCAGCATAAAAGAAATGTTCATCTTCTTGACTTTTGTATTCAAATAGCTGGTTTAAGGCAGCTGGTTTTAGTTGAATACTTAGTTCTTCATTAATTTCTCTGATTGCGGTTTCAACTGGGGTTTCATTCCCTTTAGCTCCACCTCCCGGAATTACCCAGTAGTCTCGACCATTTTTTAATCTATGAATTAATAAAATCGCATCATTTTCAGAATTATAAAGAATTACACGTGCACGCATATCAACCACTCCTTCCGAAAAAATAATGTTTTCTTATTATACTCTTTTAATTAGAGTTAAAAAAGGGCAGTTGCGAAAATAGCAACTGCCTCTTTTAGATTAATCTTTAATTGTAACTAAAGTATATTTTCTTTTGCCTTTTCTAATAATAACGTATTTACCGTCAAAGGCTTTAGCAGGATCGACCTCAAAGTCAACTGATTGCTCGCGCTCACCATTAACATAAATTGCTCCGTTAACAACATCTTCTCGTGCCTGACGTTTAGAAGATTCAATCTTAGTATTAACTAAGAAGTCTACGATATTTTGGCTCTGAGAAGGTGCTACGGCTGCAGGAGCACTCTTAAGTCCCTGCTCAATCTGTTTAACCGACAGATTTTTAATATCGCCGGAAAACAGAGCGTCTGTGATCATCTCTGCCTCTTTTAATCCTGCTTCGCCGTGAACAAACTTGGTTACTTCCCTTGCAAGTGTCTTTTGTGCTGTCCTCTTCCATGGTTCAGTCTTTACTTGTTCAGCCAGATCATCAATTTCTTCATGACTTAGGAATGTAAAGTACTTCAAATACTTAACCACATCACGATCATCCTGATTAATCCAGAACTGGTAAAATTCGTAAGGGCTGGTTTTTTCAGGATCAAGCCAAACAGCTCCACCAGCTGATTTACCAAACTTGGTGCCATCGGCTTTTAGCATTAACGGAATTGTTAAACCAAATGCCTGTCTGTCTGGTCCCATTAACTTGTGAATTAAATCAATGCCAGCGGTGATATTGCCCCACTGATCACTGCCACCAATTTGCATTTGGACACCATAATTTTTATTTAACTGGTAAAAATCAATGGCTTGTAAAATTTGGTAGGAGAATTCAGTAAAGGAAATACCATTTTCCAAACGACTGGCAACTACATCTTTATTAATCATGTTATTAACTTGGAAGTGCTTGCCATATTCACGCAAGAATTCAATTAAACTTAATTTATCAAGCCATTCAGCGTTATTAACAATTTGAAAATTGTCAGTGCCAAACAGCTTTTCCATTTGTTTAGTCAGAGCTACCTCGTTTTCATGCAATTTTTCTGCACTAAGAAGAACCCTCTCTGATTTACGCCCAGAAGGATCACCAATTGTTCCCGTACCACCACCTATAACAATCACAGGATGATAACCAGCCAATTGAAATCTTTTTAATATCATGAAAGGAATAAGATGCCCGATATGTAATGAATCACCCGTGGGATCAGTACCACAATAAAGAGCTAAATCATCGTGTTCTTGCAAATATTTAGTCAGTCCAGCTTCATCAGTTTGCTGGTTAATCGCTCCGCGCCACTTTAAATCTTCTAAAATATCAAAGTTTGCCATCTTTTTCCTCCAATAAAAAAGTCCCCAGATTCGTTTAGGAATCTAGGGACGACTAATTACCTTTTCAGCCGTGGTACCACCCACGTTTACACTCAAATTACAAGTGCCTTAACCATGGTCTTTACGGGAACCACCCAACTAGTATTTCGCTACTCTTGACCTGTCTAGCTCACACTAACCGCTAGTTCTCTGAACGCTGAATCAAGGTGCTACTTAAAATTTATTATAATGAATAATACTCATTTTTTCTTAATAAGTCAACACAATTTTATTACTTATAGAAGCCTTTAATCTTTAAGCCATATGCTTTACCTGCTGTCATATCATATTGGATAGCTTCATAGTCAGCTAAAATTTCTTGTTGCTTTTTAGTGAGATATTTTGGATCAATTACTTGTCCTTGCCGGCCAATTAATTCGAAGCCCTTATCGCCTTTAAAGTTAATCGTAATTGCCGGCAATTTCTTATGCACTTCAGTTAACAGCGCTTGGTAAGGGGTAACTTTCGAATCAGTCTGTTCCAGCATCATAGCAATAAAGTCACTCGAGCTGACGAAGTTATTAGCCCTACGCGGCAACCTAGTCTTAGCACCATGTTGACGAGCATACTTGTTTGAGTAAATAAAGTAGCGCGTTGAATGCATTTGTACCGGATACTTAGCAGTATAGTTTTGAGAAATAATGCTTGGATAGTGATCGCCATAAAAGACTAGTGTAATAGGCTTTTGAATTTTATCAATCTGCTTGATAAATTGCTCAACTGCCTTGTCAGTATATTGCGTACCCTTGACATAGGTAGCCATTTGATCACGTACTGCTGGAGACTTGAACAACTCTCCCGAAATCTTACCCATGTATTCGTTGTTGGGGTACCAGTTATTGTATGGCATGTGGTTTTGAATTGATATCAGGTTGATAAACTGGCCGCCATTACGTGAATTGATTTCTTTTAGTCCATTAGCGTAGGTAGTGAAGTCAGAGTTATAACCGCTCTTACCTAGCTTCTTTTGGTCAATAATTTTATATTTTGAACCAACATAGATAAACTTATCAAACTTAAATCTATGGTAGTCTTCCTGACGTGAGTAGTATGTACCGATAAATGGGTGGACTGCAGATTTATAATCAAAGTTCATCCCTATTGTTGGGTAGAAGTCATAATTTGGCACAATCTGAACGTAAGGCGTCAAAGTAGACTTGAACATACCCATATTCAAACCAGTTAAAGTTTCCCATTCCATGTTGGCAGTACCACCACCATAACCAGCACTCAACATATTACCGTAGGTTGAGCGTGACTTCATCGACTGGATAAATTTAACTGGATTTGGAACATCACGATCGAATCTAATCGTAGGGAAGGTGCTTGGATCAACAAAGCTTTCACTCAGATTAAAGACAATGGTTTGATTCTTCAGGTCATTTTTACGTTTCTTATTAATTTTGACAGCAACTTTTTCATACTTGGTATTTAGTTGCTTAATGCTTGTTTCTGAATAACCTTCAGGCTGATCCATAATTTGCAGGTCAATGTAATTCAAGAAATTAAGGACAGGCCCATTAACCTGAATATCACGCTCTGGGTTACGGAATCTCTGTCTGTTGTCAAAACCGCGATTAATATGATAGATTACACCACCATCATGGTTAAAACGCAGCGGCGTAACAAATAGTAACAGACTTAACAGTGCCCAAATTCCACGCCGTTTCCATGATCCGCGCTTTTTGATTGGACACTTTAATTCTAAGAAAATATCCAGCGCGATTATTACAACCAATGCAATTAAAATTACAATGACAGTTGTTTTACCAATCATTGGAATCAAGGTTCTCCAGTTGACTATCTCACTTAATTCAGTGGGGTAGATTGGTTCACCACGGAGTAAAAGCTTAATTTTATTTGCGATAGCCCAGCCGATAGCTATCAGACTTACCAGAATATTCGAAGTCCAGTAACGCGTTGTTACGAAATAAAATACTGAGAACAATGCATCTAGAAAAATGGTGGTTAGAATCATGGCAAAGAACTTAGTGCCAAGAAGATAAACTATCGCATTAATCGTTGCCGCCGTGCTTATCTGAATTCGTAAGTTATCGGATTCAATTAGGAAAGAGCCAAAACTTAAAATGTAGAACCAGGCCCAAGTTAGCAGATTAACCCTGTTTTTAATAACAAAGTTGGTAAATATTGCCCAACCCTTTTCACAAATTTTGGCCAGATTAGGTTCATGATCTAAGTAATTGATAATCTTAGCAAATGGATTTATTTGGAACAAATAGCGCTCAAGCAATTGATACCAGACAACCACAATGATTGTCATCACTAGCAGCAAAATCAGCTTGTCAATAATGGATGATCCTGTAAAGCTAAAAGCTCTCATAAATCTGGGTGAAATAGGTGCATCCATGATCATGATTACTGGTATAAAGTAGCGCATCTGCTTTTTGTTAAAAGTTAAGATTAACTTCTTAAACAATAAAAAGACGGCAACCACCAGTAAAAACATAAATGGTGACGTAGGATTATTTAAAAATTCCCTGTTCCAGTCGCCACCACCATTACCGGAAATTATCTGAGACCAGTAAACAGCGTCAAAGCCGGAAACGCCAATCACTACAATGAAGAAGGACAAAAAACCACTGATTAAAGATAATGTCAGCAACTTATTATTGATGGGAACATTGGCTAAAAACATGCCCCAGGCAAAGAAAAGCACTAAGTACAAGCCATAAAACGAGTATTGAAAAGATAAATTACCGGCACTGAGGGCAAAACCTAATAATGTCAGCAAACTTAGTACTAAGAGATTTTGCTTAACAGTTAATTTGTGCAAAAAGTCATACAGGTGTGGCTGGATTAGTAAGCAAAAAACCAGGCCGGAGAACAAAACTGAAGTACTGGTAATGATGGGAAACAGCATTCCCCAAACGCGCCACATATTAAAACGGGTTGGAACTATAAAGAAAAAGAAAATGTAGTAAACGATTAAAGTAACACTGGCTAGCAGCCAATATTTAAAGCTTTCACTAACACTTTGCTTTTTCTTGCTGTAAACAGCACCAAATACCATAGGCACTATCATTAAAGTTGCGTTGTGCAACATGTTAGGCATAAAGTGAATAAATGAAAAGTGCGCTCTGGCAGCAAATCCTTTCAAATTAAACATTTGCACTAGCATAAACAGAGTTGCCACCAGTAGGAAAATTATCTGAATAGCTTTTAAAGATTTCTTATTTTTATTCATATTCCTAAGTTATATTCCTCACTAAAAATGATGCTGCTGACTATCATGCAATAGACCCAATTTTTTCTTAATTGAGTATAAAACATCAACCTTTTTCCCGTTGCCAGTAAAAAAGTCACGTAGGTCATATCTAAATTTGAAAGTCATGACCAGAGTCATTATTAATAATACGATTCCCGCTTCTTTAACTTTAAAAAGTTCATACAAACTGAACAATATTATAAAAATTATCGGCGGAATCGTCAAATTTTGTAATAGTATCAGTAGTATTAAACAAACTAGAAGTGTCACCGCAGCAGCAGGAGTATCATACAGCGCCGCTACTATCACGGCTACCGTGACGCCCTTTCCCCCGTCAAAATGGTTCCAAAAGGGAAAGCAGTGCCCCAGCTCCAAGCCTAAGCCAGCATACAAAAGAGCAATATTGTCTGAGAAAAGATAGTGTACGATAAGAAGACAGTTGAGCGTTTTTAACAAGTCACCAATACAAGTTAATATACCCCATTTTTTCCCAAACACTGCTCCGACATTAGCCGTTCCTGGGTTACCCGAACCCACCTTTGTGGGATCCTCGTGTAAAGCAAAGCGGCAAATAAAAACCGCAGACAGCAAACAGCCGAATCCATATCCGATAGCGATTGACCACAAACGCATTACCAATTGTCGCCTTCTTCCTGGTAACTTTGATCTTGATAATCCTCGTAAATATGATAATCTTGATTTTCAGGATTTTTAAAATCAAACCCTTGAATTTTGTTACGTTTGTTTTGGTAGGTTTCGTTATTGTCTACTGGTACAATAGACAAGCCTAATTCCGTTCGTAAGTAATCTGAAACTCTTTGCAGTTCCTTAGTTGATTGTACTTGATAAGATGCACCGTCAATTGTCGCATTGTGTCCGTGAAGATAATCATTTTTGACATTCTTGGTAGAATCACGGTAGTTAAACGCAATTTGACGCAGAGCATCAAAGGGCAAATTAGTTTTAATGTTGTTAGAAATTGCGGACAATACTGAATCTAGCCTGGCTAAAGTATTGATTGATACTGACTTCTTGATGATAGTAGTTATCACTTGCCGCTGGCGTTTTTGACGACCATAATCACCTTCCGGATCATCATAGCGCATACGTGAGTATGCCAGAGCTCCACCGCCACCCATGTGAGTCAATTGATTTTTCTTAAAAATGTAACCACCATACTCAAAACTCAAAGTAGGTTTGATATTAATGCCACCGATATAGCGGATTAATCGCATAATACCTTTCATATTTACCAAAACATAGTATTTGAGAGGCACATTAACTAGTTTAGAAACACTGGCCATGGACATGGCAGCCCCACCAACAGGATAAGCAGCATTAATTTTTTTAACTTGAAATTTTTCTGCTCCTATCATTTGAGCCATTGTGTCTCTTGGTACCGACATCAATGAATAGCGCTTTTTCTGCGGATTAACGACGGCAATAATAATAGTATCAGTATTACCTATTTTTTCTTTACGATCAAGTGCCCCGGTATCAGTGCCCATTAGCAATACAGCAAATTTTTTCTTACCATCAAACTCGCCATTTTTGATCTGCACACTATTTTGGTCATCGTAGGCATTATCAACTGCATCTTTCGTGCGCAAATAAATATATGCGGAATATGCACCAACCGCCACAGTCAACAGGACTGCAAGGCTTAACACCCAAGCTAAAATTCGCTTTCTTCTGTGGTAGTCCTTGGCGTGTAATTCGACCCGACTCTTATGCGGGTGATTCTCGTTGTGATCCATAACTTTTTACTTACCTAAAATCTAGTTACAATGAGTATATTATAGCAAAAAAAAAAACCGACGACGGTTTGTCAATTTTATCTTATTAAAAACATTAATTTGTTTAACTCAATGTTAAGGTCAATGTCAATTCTTCATCACTATCACTGGCAAGACTGGCCTGGTCGATACTGGCTTTAACTTGCTCATGAGCAGCTGTTAACGCGAAATGAGCAGAATCCAAAGTCAAAGTAGTATCGTCTCTACTCAGCTCGAGTTCATTTGCGTTGGTAGTGATTGACCAGCCTGTGAAAACAGGCATTAAGAATTGTAACGAAAATGGCAAATCTTTATGCGAATTGTTTTTTAAATAAAACTTAATATCAATTCTATTTCCCTCCAAAGCATATGTCAGAATTGCCTCAAAATGGTAAGGAAAGTTTTTATAGCTTGAGTTGTCGTCAATTAACGCTAAGCTTACTCTGGAATCTCCCTTATCTACAACTGTCCATGGCAGGATGTCAGCCAGGTTTTCCCCTTGACCTGCTCCCTTAAAAATAATCTCTAATTGTTTTTGCTCATTCTCATCTTTAAAATAATCAGTCTGCTTATTTTGGGCAATAAAGTTAACTAACTTGGCACCCTTTTCAGAAATAGAAATTCGCAAAACAGAACTTTCAATCGTTTGCATAATTTACTCCCACACTTTTTTCTTTCTCAAAAATAGCACTCAAATAATGTTATTGTCAATTTGTATCGAATATCTAAAATGCTTTTGTACATTTAATTAGAGCTTATTGCAAACACTTTTTAGTAAAACAAGCTAAAAGTATTAGCAAAATTTTGTTAGATATATTATAATAGACTTGTTCCCGAGAATTAAAAGAAAGTTTTTGGAACAAGTTAATAAAAAGAGCATCCCAAGAAATTGGGGTGCTTTTTTTGTAAATCAAATTTCATAATTAATCCGATCGCGCGACGCCTCAGTTAAATCTGCAGAAACCGGTGCAACAAAGGAACCATCATCTGGCAACTTAATATCACTAGCTTTGCTAGCCTTCGGCAATACCGCTTTATTGTATAAACGACTCGCAAGTGTATCAGCAGCCATTTTCATTGCTTCACGCAGACCTTGCCCTTCGGTTATTCCCCCTTTAACATCAGGGAAACTAATTACATATATATCATTTTCCAGTGGCTTAAAAATGGCTGGATACGTCACAACTTTATGGTTCATCCTAAACCTCCTCGTTTTGCACTTTCCCTCTACAATAATATACCCAAATAAGTAAAAAGAAGAAAAAATTATTAAAAAATTATTTTTTAAAGCAAAAAAGTGTTGAAAATTTTTATTTTCGACACTTATTTACAAGTTATTATTTATTATTTTTGAATAGTCTCCAGCCACTTAAGATAACAGTAATTAGACAAATTATCATTGAAATAATGAAAACTACATGCATACCATAAATAAAAATTTCAGGTTGCTTGGGTAAATATGCGGTGACTCTAGCTCCTTTTGCTTTGCTCATTGCCGCAAATAATACGGTAGTTGCACTGGAAATACCAATAACCATACCTAGATTACGGGATAAAGAGTTAATACTGCCAGCAACACCTAAATCCTTTTGTTCAACAGAACCCATGACAAGTGAATTATTAGGAGAACTAAAAATGCCGCTTCCCAATCCCATTAAAGCGATGCTGATAATGAACAGCCAAATTGGTGAATTTAAGTTGCACAATGTGTAACCCACCTGGCTGATTAACAGTAAAACCAAACCTATAAATGTGATTAATTTAGGACCTATCTTGTCAGAAAGAGAGCCTGCAACCGGTGCGGCAACCAGCTGAACTACAGGCAAAATCATTAAGATGTAGCCAGTTAGACTCGGAGGTAAATGACGCGCATTTTCCAAGTAAAAAGGTGTGACCACATTGAAGAAAAAGTTCGTAATAAAAATTAATAACGCACAGAGCAGACTAACTGAAAAATCCGGATTTTTAAACAATTTGAATTGTAACAATGGATTAGCAGCATGATTTTCCACATAAACAAACCAAATAAAACTTACAAGACCAATTATTAACATTAATAAAACCGGTAAAGAACTGAAACCTAATTGCTGGCCTAAGAAAACACCACCAAATAGAGTAATCATGCCGAAAGCAAAGCTGAACGAACCCATTTTATCCAGAGGAGCGTTGGTAAAAGTAATGTCTTGTGGTAAAAACTTGGCGCCAATTAATGCAGCAATGATTCCCACCGGCACATTAAGCCAAAAAATGTAAGACCAGGACAGGTGACTTAATATTAATCCACCTAAACCGGGTCCAGCGATTGAGCCCAGAGCAACAAAGGAGCCAATAGTTCCTAACGCTTTTCCCCTTTCTGTAGTGGGAAAAATTTCTGTGATAATACCATTATTAGTAGCCATAGTCATAGCGGCACCAACTGCTTGCAAGGCCCTTGCGCCCAGCAAAAACAATAGATTGATTCTAAAACCTGATAAAAGTGACCCCGCAATAAAAAAGATTGCGCCTAAGCGAAAAATTTTAATCTTGCCCAAGATATCACTTAACTTGCCAAAAAACAAAATAAAGCTGCAGACTACAATTAAGTACAGCGAAACTACCCATTCGGACTGGCTCATTGGAATCCGCAAATCTTTACTGATTACTGGCAAAGCAATATTAACAATTGTGCCATCTAAAGTTGACATGAACGTGAAAAGTCCCACGGCAACCAGAATCCACCAGCGATTCTGTTGTACCTTTTGATTAGTTTGATAGCTTATTCTTTGTGCCATTTTACAAATATCTCCGTTTTTACAAAATTAGTTAGGTACCTTAACAGATTGAATTATACTCCTTTTTTTCTCTCTGCCAAGTAATAAAAACTATTGGCAGTAATTTTTGCAAAACCTAGCAGGTAAAAGAGCCGGCTCTGACATAAATCAATTGGGGCAGTTATCCTAAAAAGCTTTATTTTTGCCACTAAAATTGGCGGACAATTAATCTTCTTTTTGGTAAAGAGACATAGATGTATTAAAATTAAACTAATAGCAAAGCAAAAGAGGTATGAATCATGAGGATTAAAAAATATTAATTTATAAGATCACTATTAATAACTTCACATACAGAAAGAGAATTAAATGATTGAAAATACTCCCCATAAAACAAAGGCATTTATTGCAGGAGTTAATTTAAATGACCCCAATTTTGATTATTACATGAATGAACTTGCCAATCTTACAGAAGCCGCAAACATGCAGGTTGTGGGACAGGCGCGACAAAATGAGGAACACATAATAGCTGGAACTTATTTTGGTCTGGGAAAAATAAATGAAATTAAAGATATGGCACGGGGCCTAAAAGCAAAAGTATTAGTGCTTAATGATGAGCTAACACCTGTACAAATTCGTAATTTAGAAAAACTGACTAAGCTGCGGGTAGTTGATCGCACAGAATTAATCTTAGAAATATTTTCAAGCCGTGCCCGGACTAAGCAAGCAAAATTACAAGTGCAGCTGGCGCAATTACAATATGAATTACCCCGCCTGCATCCCTCAGAAAACTCGTTGGATCAACAACGCGGTAATGGCGGTTCTACCGGTGGTGGTTTTGCCAACCGTGGAGCTGGTGAAACGAAACTGGAATTGAATCGGCGCACAATTGGTAAACAAATTTCTATTATAAAAAAGGAATTACAAACTATTAGTAAACAAGAAGAAATTAAAGCCAAAAGGCGCAATCAAAATCATATCCCTAAAGTAGCACTAGTCGGCTACACTAATGCTGGCAAATCAACCACTATGAATGGGCTGTTAACGGAATTTTCCAAGCATAGTGCTAAACAAGTTTTTGTTAAAAACATGCTGTTTGCGACGTTGGATACAAATGTTCGTCGTATCGACTTAGATAATAATTTTAGCTTTATCCTGTCAGATACAGTTGGTTTTATTTCTAAATTGCCCCATAACCTGATTGAATCTTTTAAAGCTACGCTGCAGGAAGTAAAAGATGCCGATTTATTAATTAACGTCGTTGATGCTTCTGATCCCAATATGATACAGATGATCCGCACCACACAAAACGTGCTTGCTGAAATTGGTGTCAAAAACACGCCGATGATTACTGCCTATAATAAAGCTGACAAGTCAGAGCGCAATTATCCGCAAATTGAAGGTAGCGGTATTCTATATTCTGCAATTGATACCAAGTCTATCGCAACCCTTGCTGATTTAATAACCAAGCATATTTTTAGCAGTTATAAGCAAATTAATCTGCTTTTACCCTTATCTGCGGGAAAGATTTTAGCTTACTTGCATGAAAATGCTCAAGTATTAAAAGAAAACTATCAAAATGATGGTATTCATGTTGTTGCGCGTCTTTCACCCCAAGAACAAGCACGCTTAGCTAATTATATTAACTAAAAAAAAGATCCTCGCATATTTTATTATTGTGAGAATCTTTTTTATTTACTAAAAGCATCTTAGCCTCAAAACTACCATTTTATTATTGAATAACGCGCTTGGCTACACAAGGATAAAAATATGAACTGATTGTCTGCAATACTACTCCTTGTTCTGGTGTTGCAGCACAAACATACTGATTATTGCCAACGTAAATTCCGACATGATAAGGCGCATTTTCTGAACCCCAAAATAAGAGATCGCCTGGCTGCAGCTGGTCCATCGTTACAGTTACTCCAACTTTTACTTGGTCAGTCGTTACGCGAGGCAATTGCACGCCACCGACTTGATTATAAACATACTGAACCAGTCCCGAGCAGTCATAATTATCTGGACCATTTCCACCCCAGGCATAACCTTTACCAATTTGACTCTCTGCTAAGTTCACCACGTCTTGTGCACGTTTAGAAACATTATCAGCAGAAACTTTATTACTCAAACGTGTTATTGGGGTTACATTAGCGGCACTCTTTGTTTGGATCGCATTATTAAGTTTAGGTACAACTGTCTTTTGCTCCTGCGCCTTTGGCTTAGCTGTCTTCTGCTTATCCGGTTCAACTGTTATTTTTTTAGTTTTGCTTTTAGCCTTTTTGTTCTTCCTTTTGGTTACTGCACTGTTAACTTGCTCATGCACAGTTTGGGCATTAGAATCCTGCGTTAAATCTTGCGTGTAACGTGCTTCAATCCACTCGCTATCACCAATCATGTACCACAATTTGCCCTTGCGATCAACAGCCGTTTTGGCAACATTCCATTTACTTTTATTTTTTGCACGGAAATTAATCAATTGTCCGCCTTCATAATTAGTCCATATTTTCACATTCTTATTTGGCAGACAATCAATTTGTATTCTTTTAATTGGAGTTTTAAATGTAGCAGCATCTACAGTTTTTTGTGGTGAAGCAACACCAATACCGGTTAACGTCAATGCTGCAGCAAGACCCATTTTCCAAAAATTACGCTTCATCAAATCATTTCTCCTTCAGTAGCATAATGTGATCAAAAACTAGTATTTAACTTCATTTTAAACGCTTCAAATTTTTAATCAAGTTACACTAATCAAATAGCACTAAAAAACACTTAGAAAATTTTCTAAGTGTTTTAATTTTTAATATATTCCTATTCGAGAACACGTTTTGCAACTGAGGGATAGAAGTATGAGCTCAAACTATCCTTAACAACACCTTGTGAAGGAGAAGCAGCATGAACATACTGGTTATTGCCAACATAAATACCAACGTGATATGGCGCATTAGCTGATCCCCAAAACAGAAGATCACCAGGCTTTAAGTCTTGTATCGAAACTTGTTTGCCTTGTTTAACTTGTGAATAAGTACTACGACTCAAGTTCACGCCAGTTGCTTCGCTGAATACATACTGGGCTAAGCCTGAGCAATCGAAACCTTGAGGCCCATTACCACCCCAGGCATATGCTTTGCCCACTTCTGCATTAGCCAAATTAACAACTTTTTCAGCTTGTTTAACAGTTTTTTTCGGTCTTACTGACTTTACTTTTACACCTGGCTTGACGGTGTAACGTGCTTGAATCCATTGGCCATCACCAATTTGATACCAGGTTCTACCTTTTTTATCGATGGCACTGCTTAAAACATTAACCGTTTTACCGTGTTTTATCCTTTGACCGGTAAAAGTAGGATTTTCGTAATTATCCCAAATATTGATGCCATAACCGGGAACATAATTGATTTTTACTTTTTCAGTGGCAGCTTTAACATTAGCAGTTGTCAAATTGTTATTGGTTAAACTGGCAACACCTAAGCCAGTGACAGTTAGCGCCGCAGCAGTAGTAAATTTAACTAAATCACTTTTAATCTTCAAAATCAAAATCCCCCCGTATTCGCATCAAACTATTTATATTAATAAGCTCTACTTCTATATTACAAAATCAATTTTACACGCATAGTATTACAAAAAGGTTACAGAAATAATACCGGTACGTAAAAAAGCCCTTTCACAAGTTTAGCAGTAAAAGGACAATCAAATTTATTTTATTATTTAGCAAAATTGAGGAAAATTAGAAAAGAGTTCTTAATCTAAAATACGTTTAGCAGCGGAAGGATAAAAACAAGCACTAATTGACTGCTTTAAAACACCCTGGCTTGGCGTAGCAGCATGTACAAACTGGTTATCACCCACATAGATACCGACATGATTTGGAGCAGCTGAAGATCCCCAGAAAAGTAAATCGCCTTTCTTTAATTTTTTTAGTGAAACCTTTTTACCTTGTAAAACTTGTGAATAAGTAGTTCTTGGTAAAATTTTATTTCCAGCCGTTTTGTAAACATATTGTACTAAACCGGAACAATCAAAAGAATAAGGACCCGCAGCGCCATATACATAGCCTTTGCCAACTTGCTTTTTAGCTAAATTAGCTATAGCTTTGCGCTTCTTGGTTACACTACTAGCACTAACATCATCAGCAGTAGCAGCACTAACTACCGTTACGCTAGCTGCACCAGTGAAAAAGAGGGCAATAACAATTATTAACTTAATTAATCCTTTCGAGTGTCCGTGTTTCAAAATTAAACTCTTTTCTAAATATATTTATTAATTTTAGCAAGCAGAGTTAAAACTACTTATCTATTTCTTCCGACATTTTCTATCTTACTCATTTAATGTTACACATTCGTGTCAAACGAACTACAAAATGTTAAGAATTTTAATTTGAAACCATTTTTACAAAAGTAATTGCCCAGACAAGTTACTTACTCAGTTCTTTAACGATATCGTTCAGTTCACGTTTAGTCTGATTCCAATCATCATTAACCAAGATGTGCGCGTATTTTTGTAGAGTTGGCGGCAGAACATTTAGTTCATTGCCAGTTAACCGTTCTTTAATCTTATTTGGATCGTCTCCGCGCTTTATTAAACGTTCAGCCAGCATTTTTTTAGAACTGGCAGTAACGTATAAAAAATAGACCTGTTTTCTTAACTTTGCTAGGTAAGATTGCACTCCCTTAATGTCAACAATCAAAGACACTAGATCATGGCCCTGCCAAGCCTGGTCTAGAGCTTCTTTACTTGAACCATACTGGTAGGAACCGTATTTGACATGTTCAAAAAAATGCAGTTTCTTAAAACTGGCATCACTTTCAAAATGATACGATTCTTTTGACCTTTCTTCCGGTCTCATTGGCCGGGTTGTGTGGGTCAATACCCTGGGAATGGCGAATGTATTTGCCAAGTATTCTGAAATAGTAGTTTTACCAGCACCACTGGGGCCGGCAATTAAAATTAATTTTTGCAAAATCCGAGCTTCCTTTACTTGAAAACTATTCGCTTTTATAATAATATCTTTCTATTATAATGAAACATGGCTAAGAGAGGAAGTAAAACTTATTATGAAAAAAACTGACGTCAAAGCAGATGACATTCTCAGTGCCAAGTCTGAAGAAGAACTGACCAAACCATTTGTGGGCAAAGTAGAAAAAATTTATGAAAACTCTGTTCTGTTAAAAATAATCGATTATGATAAAGCTGATAAAACTGCTGTTAGTGACCTCAATCAAAAAATAGTGGTCAACTTTAAGAATTTAGAAAGTGTTTCTAAAACGAAAATGAAGGAAATTCAGGCTTTAGCAAAAAGTGACGTTAAAGTAGAAAAGATCAAAAAATCTGCCACAGAAAAAACAACTACTGCCACAAACAAAGAATAATAACTATTTTTTAATTAAGAAACAGTGATTAATGTTCACTGCTCTTTTTTTTTGCCTAATTTTTGCCTAAAATTAAACCATGAAAATATTTATGATATGGAGAAAAAAGTGAAAGAAAAAGCAAGAACCATTTTATTTTGGTTCATTCTAATACAACCGTTTTTAGATTTATATTGGTTCTATCATGGCACTTTGGCTAATATTTTACCATTTACACTGCCTACAATTATCCGTATTTTGGCAGTGGCGAGCCTGGTTGGCCTTTACTTTAGCTCGCAAAATTCTTGGCGGAAACTATCACAGGAAAAATGGCTACTAATTTATATTATGCTGTTAGTCATCTATTCAGCACTACATTTAATGCACGTGCAGCATTTTACCAGCGTGAGTCCCAACAATTATGGTTATTCCCCTAGTGGAGAAATCTTCTATTTAATTAGAATGATATTACCCTTAACAGTACTTTATTTGACTGATGAATTAGATTTTGGATCCCGGCAATTACAAATGGTGATTGAAGGTATTTCAGGACTTTTTTCCGGTACTATTGTACTTTCTAACCTTTTCGTCATTTCTCTGAAATCATACGAAACAGGAACTATCAGTGCCAACATTTTTGAATGGTTCTTTAATCCCAATATCGGTTATTCCCACATGGCATCTAAAGGCTTCTTCAATTTTACCAACATGATTTCAGCCGTCCTCTTTATGTTGTTGCCGCTTATGCTCTACTATCTTTTCACTTCATTTAACTGGCATACCATTTTATTAAATGTGGTGCAGGCTCTGGCAATGATTGAGATCGGCACCAAAGTTGCTGCTATCGGTCTGATTGGCGGAATAATAATCGGTCTCATCCTGTTTGGCCTGCATAAATATCTGATTAAAGATGTAAAAAAGGGCGGCAAAGCGTTTTTAGTTGCTGTCTTAATAGAAGCAGGATCCCTAGTGATTTTGCCCTTTGGCCCTGCAATTCAGCGTTATAATTATGAAATTTATCTAGCTAAACAGTCTGACCATGATTTAGCGGACGAAAAAAAGGAATTAGCTGCTGGTTTACAAAAATACCCTAATGGCAAAAAAAGAAAAGAGTTTTTGCGTTACTTCATTAAGAAAAATTATCAAGAATATGCGCTTAATCCCAAATTTGTCTTTAAAAGCTATCCTTACCAATATGACCCGGAATTTTGGCTCAAAATTATGAACGAACCGGGCCAGTCGCGCATGGAAAACCGCCAAATTGAAAAGGCTATGCTTAATCAAGTAGTCAAAACCAATAACAACAAACTAGACAAGCTTTTTGGTATTTCTTACATCCGAGAAAACAATATTTTTAATTTAGAACGAGACTTTACCGCTCAAATATATTCCTTAGGCTGGCTGGGAATGCTTTTGTATGTCGGAACATATTTGGCAGTGTTAATTTACGGTGCATACAGGTGGCTCAGATATAAAGCAGCACGGACTTATTTAGTCAGTTCCTTAATCGTTGCCAGTGGTTTCATCCTGCTCGCTGCCTTTTCTTCCGGTAATGTGGTTGACTTTTTGACAGCCAGCTTTATTCTCGCCTTCATTGAAGGAAATCTATTAGTTCAGGTTCGTAAAAAGGAAACAATAGAGATTTCCAATTAATGTAAAATGTAGATTTATCATAGTTTTAATTTTAGATAAAGGACTAACTGTCACAATCATACTTAGTTCTTTTATTTTTTAAAAATTTTCTGCCCATTAGAAAACCCCGCAATTTATCCAATTTCGGGGTTTAAACTAAGTTAGTTGCTTAAATTTTATTCTTTATTCATTGTATCTGCTAATTCTTTAAACCATAAGGCACTCCTTTTAACATAACGCTTCTGCGTTTTGAAATCTACATAAAACAGACCATAACGTTTGTTGTAGCCATTTGCCCAAGAAAATTGATCTTGCAAAGACCATACAAAGTAGCCTTGGACATTTACTCCTTCACTGCGAGCTTTTAAAAGGGCAGCGACATGTTGATCAATGAAATCAATTCTGGGAGTATCATCAATAATCTTATCTGGGCTGACAAATTTATCCTTATAACCTAAACCATTTTCAGTCACATAAATTGTCTTGCAGTTAGGATAATCATGACTGATACGCTTTAATGTGTCATAGAGACCCTGTGGGAAAATATTCCAGTCCCAGTCAGTTGTCGGTACCCCTGGCTTTTTGACAGTTTCTCCTACTCCTTTAAACTTAAAGGAAGAAGTACCCTTGTCACCAGTACCGTTAAAGTGATTTTCGCTTTCGCCATGATACGCTTTAATAAACTGATTTTGATAATAGTTTAAACCAAAAATATCATTTTGTGATGCAGCTTTAGCGAGAATATCGAGGTCACCGTCTTGAATATCCAAATGTGCGTTATTTAAACGCAGTATTTCATTAATTGATGCCATGGTATCGTCTGAGTAATAGCCTAAGAACGTCCCATCAAGCAAAAACTTGTTCAAAAACGCATCTTGCAATTTAGCTGCATGTTTATCTTCAGTACTGGTTGATATTGGATATACTGGTTGAATAACATGAATTAGGCCAATTCTACCTGGTAAACCCAGCTCTTTATATAAATTAACTACTCTGGCATGTGCCACTAACTCGTTATGTTCGGCCTGAATTGCACTGGTGACATCAAAATGATGATTTGGTGGAAAAGTACCGGCAATGTATTGTGAATATGCTAAAGAAATTAGTTCATTAATTGTAAACCAGTTTTTTACCTCTTTAAATTCATTAAAGCAAAACTTGGCATAGTCAACAAAATAATCAATATTCTTGCGATTTAACCAGTCACCATTATCAAATAAAGTTTTAGGACTATCAAAATGATGCAGGCTAACGTAAGGTTCAATGCCATTATCAAGACATTCTTTGAATAATTTATGATAATATTCTACGCCTTTTTGATTTACTTGACCGTAACCCTCAGGAAAAATTCTGGTCCAAGCAATTGAAACGCGCACAGCATTTAAACCATATTTCTTGGCAAGCCCAATGTCTTCTGGATACCGGTTGTAAAAGTCACTAGCAGGATTTGGTGAAAATCTGCCCTGTTTTTCAAGGTAATCATCCCACATTGTTTTGCCCTTGCCATCAACTTGAGTGCTACCTTCAACTTGATAAGCGGCAGTGGCACCACCCCACACGAAATCGCGAGGTAATTTTTGTACTCTATTTAGTAAAGTCATTTTATTCTCCTTTATTCTGAAATGTTAGCAATTATCAGGTCCAGACACTTGTCGGCATGCTGGGTCATATCTATATATTGCTTCCCGGTAGTCGTAATCATCTTAGCGTTATTCTTATCACATTCCTTTTTCAGTTCATCTTTCATCGCATTCATTTGCGGTGCCAAAATAACGATGTCCATTCCTGAAAGCAAGTCGTGGTGAGCACCAAATGAAGTAGCAGCCACTGCTAAAGGTAAATTGTTTTCAGCAGCTAACTTGTTTAAGGCTTTGGCTAAAATACCACTGGTACCGCCCCCTGCACAAAGTACGAGAACATTCAGACTTTTACCATCTTTTGTTTTAGACAGTGGAATTTTGCTTTCACTTGCAGTTTCATCAGTATTATTTTCAGAAACAGAAGCTACTGTTTCGGTACTGGTATTAGCAGCAGTTGCACTAGTAGATTCGCTTGTGCCATTAGTTACTTTTGCTGCTTCTTCAGCACATTTTTGCATGTCATATGCTTTAAAGAACGGGTAGTACATCACAACATCAACTACTAGAAGCAATATTGCTAAGATAATTGACCCAATCGAAAAGCCGGTACCCATTATCAAGCCGAGTGTTCCTGGTGTAGTCCAAGGCAAATTGTAAATAAAGCCAGGCATGTGGAAGACATCAACAAATATTTTAAAAAGCCAGACATTGGCAATTGGTGTCAAAATGAAAGGAATAAAGAAGACTGGGTTCAAAATTAATGGTGCACCAAATAAAATTGGCTCATTAACCCCGAACAAAACTGGAATTGATGCAGCACGACCTACTGCTTTTAATTCTTTTGATTTAGACATGAAAGCAAACATTAATGTAATTACTAAAGTAGCACCAGTACCACCTAAAGTAGCAACAAAGTATTGTGTACCTTGAGCCAGAATTCTGTTGGCGCCTGCAATGTTACCAGCTTTCCAGGCTGCTAAGTTTAATTCAACATTGCTTAAATAGATAGCAGTAACCGCCGGCTCAACGATTGATGGCCCCTGGATTCCGATAAACCAGAAGAAAGCCATCGCACCATAAACTATTGCCAGACCAAAATAACCGTCTGCTGCGGTAAATAAAGGTGATAAAACTTGAATAATCCAGGCAGCTAGGTTAGTCCCAGTCGCAGCTCTAAAAGCTAATGAAAAGATCCAGAAGAAAAACGTACTAATTGCAAAAGGAATAATGTTTTTAAAGGCTCCCGCAATATTTTGGGGTACAGCATCTGGCAATTTAATCGTAATATTATGTTTAAAACATTGATAGTATACATTTGGAACTATAAATGCTACCAGAAAGGCACAAATTAGTCCTTTGGTACCAATCATTGCAACTGCAAAATACAGGTTGTTCATTTTATCAGTCAAAGTATCAACAGCTACCAAGACAAAAGAAACCTGTGCGGTAAACTGCACACCTACAGTTGGAATCTGATCCGTTTTTGGTAAATCCAGATTAAACGAATCGGTTAATGCCTTAGCGACTGATGAAGAAGCCATCAGTGCTAAAACTCCCATGGACATGTTGTAAAACATGTTTAATGCATTAGCTACTTTGGTTGGCCAGGCAAAGTGCCAAATCAAAGGCACGTTGGCTATCAGTAAAAATATACTGGAAAAGATAATTATCGGCATTAAAGCAATAAAGCCATCTCTGACCGCCCGCAAATATTTATTAGCGGCGACTTTTTGAAAGAATGGCTGTGCTTTTTCAATTTGCTTAATTACAGCATTCATTTTTAAACTCCTTGTTCATTTACTTATTTTTTAGTTCATTCAATTCCTTCAAAGCGGAATTATACTTCTCATACAAATCTATAAAATATTTAGCTTCATCCCTTAACAGCATCGTAGTCATTAAAGTATCCTGCCCGTGAGACATAATGAACGTGGTTTCCATTTCTTCACCACTGGCCTCTTTACTCATTAGTTTTGTTTGTGCATTATGAGCATCGTTTAAAGAGCTGTCTGCACTTTTAACCAGCTTTCTGGCCTTGTCATAATTGCCTTTTTTAGCTTCATCAAGCGCTGTGATTAATGCAGTCTTCGCATCGCCAGCATAAGCGACTATTTCAAAGCCGGCCATTGAAATTTCTTCTTTAGTTGCCATCTTTTTACTCCTTTTCTTTTGGCCCTAAAATTTGATGAATGTGAATGATAAAGTAAACCCTCTCTGCGTCTGACGGATAAAAATTAAATTCAGCATTAAGAGCCTGAAAAATTTCTTGAGTTATTTTGTAAGATCGTGGATAGGCCTTGATCATGTCACGTTCAATCTTTTTATCGATAGATTCATTTTTTTCTGGCGGCCGCCAGATCCTTTTGGCCAGATATTGTAAGTGAATTAGAAATCGTCTAAAGCTGTCCCGATTTTTGCCATTTTGATAAATGTTATTGTTATCCAGGACATTAAGAACGACATTAATTAGTTTAGACGTGTTAAAAATATATTTTGATTTACCCTCGTGCTTGGCAATACCTGTAGGAATCTTGCTGTTGATAAAATGAAGCGCTATACTTTTGACCTCTGAAGGTGGGAACTCAACGCCTAATTTATGGTTAATAATTCCCAGAGCTTCGTTTGCAATTTGATATTCTTTTGGATATCTTTGACTTAAATCCGGAATCTCATTTTCCCGATATTTTCCTGCTAACAGTAATTTGTAGGCGCCATTGACATGTTCGCTTAAGGTGAGATAAATCGAATCATAAACCTGAAAATGATAATTAATTCGCGCATTTTCAATAACTGCAAAAACTGCTGCAATAATATCTGCAGGAATATTATGGAAAAGATAATTAAACGAATCTTTATCCTTCTTATTGTCTAAATAAAATATTTTCTGAATTTTTTTAGTATCAACTAGTCTATTTTTGCCCTGTTCAAACCCCACTCCCTTACCGAAAACAATAGCTTCCTGTCCTTTCCCAACATCAACTAAAATGCTGTTATTATTAAAAATTTTTTTAAGGCGCATAACATCTTCCTTTTTTGCAGAAAAAAAGAGACTACTAGCAATAGCCGATGAACAATAAAAATTCATCAGTTATACTAGTAGTCTCGCCTAATTTGATAGTAACAATCTACTTAAATTTTCAATACAGATAAAGCATACCACACTTTTACAATTATGCAAACGCTTTATTTATTTTATTTTTCTTTCTCCCTGATAAACGATGAATCCGGAATCCTGATTAGATAATAACGAGTAGCATTGTGTCCTGCATGCATGCCAATGCCATTTTGCCAGACTTTTTTATAGTTAGCGGTGTAAATAGCAACGTAAGCTCGCTGATATTTGCGGTCCATTGTCTGCAGTTGCTTTTTGTCGTATGGAATTTTGGCCGCATTAAGATCCAGAGGACTTTTACCATAAGCCACCGTAGCGAAATCACTGGCTACTTTAATCTTTTTACCCGGCCTGTAATAAGTGAAAGTCTGGGTACTAATTCTTTTCTTTTTCGAATCAATTGTAACGTAACTTGAATTGCCTTCTCCCGGGTTCATGACAATCGGTTCATAGGTAATATGAGACTTAATCTTAGTCGTATCATCAAGATCCGGGTTATCTAGCATAGTCTTGCCGAATAACCAGACAATCCCAACTAAAAGAGCGGCTACTTCAATGATATCTATCAAAAAATTGGGCCAGCTAAATTGTCGGTGCTTCTTAATAATCATTGTGATGCGGCGCTTACGAATGTTTTGCACAACAAAAACGAAATAAAGAATAACTACTACCCATAACAATACTCCAAGTAGATTCCAGCTAATCATAATGGACCTCCTGCATCTTCTTCCATTATATGGTAAAAAACACCTTTTGAATAGTTACGTTCAAATTTGCATTAATTTTCACCTACTAAGTCTCAGATATTTTATTTCTTAGACTTTGTTTCTTTTTGTGACTTTTTTGTTTTAGGCTTTTTAACAGTGGTCTTCTTTTTAGCAGAAGCAGCAGGCTTTTGGAACTCACGTACTTGTTTTATTTTTTCCTGCATAGCATCTGTTAATTTGGCAACAACTTCGGCTTCATTTTGTTCAATTTCTGCTTCCGTCGCGATTTGATCAATTCGAAATCCCGATGCATTCAAATATTCCGACTGCGTTTCAAAGTATACTGCAACCGGATATTCTTTACCCTCTTCGAAAAAATTGGCATTCTTCTTGTAATTACTATATGGCAAGTTGATCATATTGGTCTCTAATGCAAAAGTTATGGGTCTTTGACCGGTAATTTCAAGAGCAATATGACTCAGTGAGTTATGCTTGAGGGCAGCTTTAGTTTCCTTAACCAATTTAGCTGCCTGTTCACGCAATTTGGTTTTGGATTTACTGACATCAGCATATTTAGTAGTTTCTAAGTCTTCAATATAATCTTGCTTTTCTATTTTAATAGTGAAATCTGTTAAGCTTATTTTCAAGTTAAAAATCCTTATCTAATTTATCAATTTTTATCATCTTTTATACGATACTCAAATTTTGGTTCAAAAACAATTTATTTTATTTCTTTTAAAAATAATTTTTAAAAAACATTTTTTTCTGCTCAGGGTTATTTTATAATATTTTTGCAATTATTTAGTTTAAAGAAAACGAAAGCTACGCACTATTTTTGTAAATATTAAATAACGCTTTAGCCCTTGAAATTTTGCAAAAGCGCTTTTATAAAAATTTATCAAAAAAACATAGACTTATCTACTTTACAAGCGTTTTCACATAGAGTAAATTTAACATGTAACTAAAAATTTTTCACTAAATTTTTTAACTGAAAGGTAGACGAATATGTCAGATAAAGTTTACACAGATTATTTCTATAATTCTGAAGATTTTGATAAAAACCACCAAATGGGATATAAAGATCTTCATATTCCTGAAGGCGTTGAAGCTCAGCCTTTGATTGTTCCTCCAGTATTAGAGCCTGATAAACAAGAAAATAACGATGTTTGGTACACAATCGATTCTCAAGAAGGCGACTTCCAATTTTTGCCAGGGAAAAAGACTCATACATGGGGCTACAACTTCCCAGTTCTGGGTAAGACCATGGTTTTAACCAGAGGTCAACATGTTCACGTAACTTTGAAGAACAGCTTGCCAGAATTGACTACTTACCACTGGCACGGTATGGAACTTTCAGGTCCTGGTAACGATGGTGCTTGTCACTCACCAGTTTACCCAGGTGAAGAAAAGCACATTGACTTCATAGTTAAACAACCAGCAGCTTTGACTTGGCTTCATGCTCATCCATGTCCATCAACTGCCATGCAAGTTTGGATGGGACTAGCTATGGGCGTTGTTATTACTGATGCTAACGAAGCTAAGTTGCCAATTCCTAAGACTTACGGCAAGGACGAGTTCCCAATTATTTTGCAAGACCGTATTTTCCACGAAGACAACCAATTTGACTACAAGGCAGACTACAACGCAATGGGCATCTTTGGCGACACTCCAATCATCAATGGTGTTGTTCGACCATATGTTGATGTCACTACTCAAAAAGTACGTTTGCTCTTCTTAGGTGGTTCTAACCGTCGTGAATGGCGCCTGCACTTTAGTGATGACTTGGTAATGACCCAAATCGCCGGTGACGACTCATTCTTGGAGCACCCAGTTAAATTGACTAAAGTCTTAATTGGACCAGGTGAACGTCAACAAGTAGTTGTTGATTTCAGCAATTATAAAGAAGGCGATGTTGTCAACCTTTACACTGACGACTTCAAGCTGGTTGAATTCAGAATTCACAGTTATGAAAAAGATGACAGCGTAATTCCTGATACTTTATTCAAACCATATGATCCAGTTGTTAACCCGAACTCACCAGTGCCTCATGTTACTATGGATAACCACAACATGATCAATGGTAAGCTGTTCTCAATGGAAAGAATTGATATGAAGCAGGAATTGATGAATGCTGAATACTGGGACGTAACTAACACTAACGATAAAGTTAACGGCATGTTGCACCCATTCCACACTCACGGTGCTCACTTCCTGGTTGTATCACGTAACGGTAAAGAACCATATCCAAACGAAAGAGGAGTTTACAAGGACACTATCGAAGTAGCACCTCAAGAAACAGTTCGCATAAAGGTTTACTTCCAAAACACTGGTGTCTTCATGTATCACTGCCACATTATCGAACACGAAGATGCCGGTATGATGGCGCAAATTCAAATTGTTGATCCAAAACATCCAGACAAGAAATATCATTTGATGGATATGGAAACTCTGACTAAGGCTTTTGCCGAAGAAAGAGGCGTTCCAGAAGATGAAGTCTTCTGCCCAGGCATGGACGTTGAAGGTATGGCAGTTAAAGGTGAAGATCACAGTCTTGACGCTTTGTCAGGCGCAACTCACCACTAATTTCTACTTTCACTAAAGAATTAGTTAATTTTCCAAAAATCGTTCATTTATTTGAACGATTTTTTGCTTTTAATAAACAATCTATGTTTAAATAGCTTTATGAAAAAGAAAAGATTTTCCATTAAAGCTATTTTATTGATATTCCTAGGTCTCGTTTTCTTAGGTGTAATTTTTAGCGGCCTTAATTCTAATAGTCTTAAAGATCGCTATGACTGGGTTACCCTGAAATCCTCTCAAAAACTGAATGTTCCACTAGAAAACCAGTATCCGGAACTGCCAAATGGTTGCGAAGTGACTTCCTTGTCAATGCTGTTACAGTATTATGGTATCAAGGTAAATAAACTAAACTTATCCGAAAATATCAAGCATGTATCTTCTTACACGGATGATGGCAAATACCGGGGTAATCCCCATGTGGGTTTTGTTGGTTATATGAGCCAAGCAAATGCTGGCTGGTGCGTTTATAATGAGCCTTTAGAACAAATAGGACTAAAATACACCAATCGGATTAAAAACTTTACTAATCATGATTTTATTCAAGTAATGAAACTAGTTTCTGATGGCCATCCTGTGCTAATCATTACAACGACCAATTTTAATCATGTTAGCGATATGCAAACATGGCAAACAGCTCAAGGTAAAGTTCAGGTAACACCATCTTCTCACGCCTGTGTTATTACCGGCTTTGACAAAAAAGCTCATGTAGTTTATGTTAATGATCCTTTTGGCACCAAAAATAAAAAGGTTCCGTGGCAAAACTTGGAGAAAAGTTATAATCAGCAAGGAAAACAGGCATTATATCTGGAATAAAAAAAGAGCAGATTCAATTAAGAATCTGCTCTTTTTCAAATCGAGGCCCATTATTAATAACAGGTGACTACTTCTGTTCACATCAGGTTGGTCAACCACCAGCACTTCCCGTGCCTGCCATTTAAGGCGGGTGTCCTCACACAAATACGCATCTCGCGTTTTTGTCGACTCGCATTAATTATTATACTTATTCGAATGATGTTTGTAAAATTTTTTTATCCTGAAAAAGATTTCCACACACATACTTGATAAAAGCATCCCGAGAGCAATTGAGCCGGTTACTATTATTACACGTAAAACCGCATCATTAGCTCCACTCAAGTTGCCCGAGGTTAGTTCTCGCACCGCCTGATAAGCAGGAACTCCGGGTACTAAGGGCACAATTGCCGGAATATAAAAGACAGTAGCCGGACACTTTTTTATCCTGGCAAAAACTATTCCTAAAATGCCAATGGCAAAAGAACCAAGCAAGTTTGAAAGTAGCCGTCCCATTGATGCTCTCATTGCCAGCCAATAGATAATCCAGCTAATAATACCGCTCACACCAGCTAAATTAAGCACTCGCCGCGGAACATTGATTGTTAGGGCAAAACCAACAGAAGCTAAATAAGCAAAGGCAACGTTAATTACTATTTCTAACCAAAAAGGCATTTTTTATGCTCCTAAAAACTTTAACACAATACCAACTCCACCGCCTAACGCAAAGGCTGTGAGCAAGGCCTCACAAATTTTCGCCATTCCTGAAAGAATATCACCTTTAAACAAATCGCGCAGAGCGTTAGTCAATGCCAAACCAGGTACTAGTGGCATCAACGCTCCAGTTAAAATATTGTCAATAATCATTTTGGGAAAAAGATTAACTAAACCAGCTGCTACAACTGTCATAACCAGGGCAGCAACCAGTTCAGCCAAAAACTTGACGTTGGTAAAACGCTTAAAATAATAAAAAGAGAGAAATCCGATTGCTCCAACGAAAGCTGCGCCCGGAAAATCAACCCAGTCGTAATTATTCATAAACATTACCATCAGCGTGGCACTTAAAACCGCAGCGCCAATAGTTTGCAGCCACAAGGGAAATGTGGGAAAACCACCGTGGGCAATTTTATCTACTTCCCTTTTAACTTCTTGCAAAGTGATTTTTTTATCCGCAAAAGCGCGCGATAATGAGTTAATCCGATCAACCAACTCAAGATTAATATTGCGTTCATGTACTAAAATACTCTGACAATAATTGCCGTGGTCGAGACTCATAAAAACGCCTGTTGGTACCACAAAGACTCGCGGATCGGGTTCTCCGGCACTTTTGGCAATTCGCAGCATTGTATCTTCAACGCGATACATTTCACTGCCCCCTTCTATCATTAGCTCACCGGCAGTTAAACAGGTATCAAGTAAATCCTGGTAAAACAGTTCACTTTGTTCAGCACTCATTTTTCACCTCAAAGTTTATTCATCGTTTCAATATCAATAGTTTTGTCAACCCAGTTACCTTGGAAAAAGTCTCGTTCGTGACTAACGATAATGACTCCGCCAGGAAACTTAACGATAGCTTGCCTAAGTGCATCTTTTGCATCGCGATCCAAATGGTTGGTAGGCTCATCTAAAAACAATAAATTAGCAGGTTCAAACAACATTTTTGCCAGTTTAACCTTTTCTTGTTCACCACCCGATAATTTTTTCAAAGGACTCATTGCCTGCTGAGCGGTAACACCTAATTTTGCCAGAGCGCCTCTTAATTCTTTAGGCTTAATCTGTTCAAAATTTTCCTGCAAATATTGCAAAGGAGTCATATTGTTATTAGGCCAGGTCAATTCCTGCTTAAAGTAAGCAATCTTGGCAGTTTCTGATAATTTATAGGTGCCGAAAATAGGTGCTAATTGCCCCAGCAACGTTTTTAATAACGTGGTTTTACCAATCCCATTAAAGCCAGTAATAGCAACTTTTTCATTATTTCCAACTGAAAAATTAAAAGCTTCTTTTACCAGCGCCTGGTCATAGCCGATAACCAAATCCTGTGTTTGCAAAAGTAAATTGGCTGCTGTTGCTACATAAGGAAATGCAAAATGCGGTTTATGATTGCTTTTGGGTGGATTCAGCACTTCCATCTTTGCCAACTGGCGCGCCCGTGATTTGGCAATTTTCGACCGGGTTCCAGCCTTATTTTTACGGATGTATGCTTCCGTTTTAGCAATTTTGCGTTGCTGGTTAGTATAAGCCTTCATGTAAGTTTCCCGATTAGCCTCTTTTTGCCTCATTGCCTGCTTTAACGTACCGGTATAACGCGTGATTGTGCCCAGATCAATATCAATAATGCAGTTGGCAATTCTGTTTAAAAAGTCATAATCATGACTAACAACAATAAAAGCACCCTCAAAATCATTCAAATAATTCACCAGCCAGTCAATGTGGGCAACATCAAGGTAGTTAGTTGGTTCATCTAACAGTAAAACAGCCGGAGTTTGCAGCAGCAATTTAGCTAGAATGATTTTTGATCTTTGACCACCTGACAATTGGCTCACATCATGATCGTATCCCAATTCAGCCAGGCCTAAGCCAGAAGCAACACGTTCAATTTCTGTATCAATATTATAAAAGTTATTTTCCTCTAAGTAAGTTTGCAGTTTACCCGCTTTTGCGAGTAGGGAATCAGATCCTTCAGTTGCATATTGCTCATAAAGTGAGTTTAATTCTTGTTCTTTTTGATAAAGAGGGGTAAAAGCTGTGCGCAAAAACTGCCGAATTGTCACGCCTTGCTGCAATTTAGCATACTGGTCGAGATAGCCGACTGCTACCTTATTTTGCCATTTAACTTGACCTTCATCAGGCAGTATTTCACCAGTTAAAATTTTAATCAAAGTGGATTTGCCAACCCCATTTTGGCCAGTGACACCCATATGGTCTTCTTTATTGAGAACGAAACTAGCATTCTCATACAAAGTTTTATCCTCAAAACCTTGTCCTAAATTTTTAACTGTTAATAAACTCATTATGCATCTCCCTAGATAGTAAGATAAGTAGTACTGGTAAAAAGTAAAGCAGTTGTTTTGTCTATCAGTTCAATTTGTAAACGCATGCAATAAAAAAGTGGGCAGTTGCCCACTTTTACATTCTTTCTTGTTCATATTTCTGCAAGGCATCCAATATTTTTGGCCAATAGCGCTTAGGCAAGATTAATTGCAGCTTGTTATTATATATTGGAAAATCACTTGCTTTCATTCCCGTAATTTCGGCTAAATCCTTATCAGATAAGTGATATTTACTTGCAATCCGCTTTATTTCAACGGAAGCATGACCCCGAAACCATGAAAGAGCAAAGAAAAATAAGGCAAATATGCTAGCCACTAAAACAGCAACCGGTAAAGACCAGTGCAATGTGCGTAAGCAGATGAAAATTGCGGCAATAAAAGCAATAAAAGCTGATATCACACCATAAACAACTAGAAATACAGATTGCTTACGCATATTTTATCCTCCTTTGCTGAGAACACTTATTGACCAGAATTAATTCCACTTGTTCCAGTTCCATCCGAACTGTTATTTGACTCATCAGTTACTACTGAACGGTAAATCTGATAGTTAGTAAACGGACTTGGATCCTGCCATTTAATGTTATTGTTCTGCTCATTCAGCCTGTTGAGCTTCGTTTCATCATTATCCAATATTTTTTTATCCAAGTCAAGATTGGTCCGGATCTTGTCAGAGGCCTTCTGTAGTTCTTTAGTAGATGCCACCTGAATAGAAGAACCGTTAATCCAAGCATCATGTCCTTGAATATAACCGCTGGAAATATTTTGGGAACAACCGCGATATGTCAAAGCTAAGGCTAACATATCATTAAAGGTAAGATTGGTTTTAACATACTTCGAAAAGATCTTAACCAGCTTGCGGTAATTAGCTATTGAATCGACGGAGATAGCCTTGTGGACAACTGCGGTAATTACTTGCCTTTGGCGCATTTGCCTACCGTAATCGCCTCGAGGATCATCATGGCGCATTCTAACATAAGCCACAGCATGACGTCCGTTTAGGTGTTGCTTTCCTTTATGAAAATCACACCAATCATATGAAAACTTAAACGGGACTTTAACATCAACACCGCCAACGGCATCGACTAAGCTTTTTAGCGCCTTCATGTTAACTTCTACATAATAATGAATGGGAACACCAATTAAAGCCGCAACAGTTTTCATAGAAGCTGAACTGCCGCCAATTCCATAGGCTGAATTAACCCGAAACATATTGTACTTGTTTCCCGGATCACCTAAAATATTAGCAAGGGTATCACGAGGAATGGAAGTCATTGTTGCTTTATTTTTAGCCGGGTTAGCAGTAGCCAAAATCAAAGTATCCGAGTTTCCCTTATCATGTCTTCCTTCAAGTCCTTGATCAACCCCAAGAATCAAAACTGAGATTGGTTGTCTGTTAGCAATACGAGCAGATGTGGCATAGTTGCCACTATCACCATCAATTGCGCTGTGCAAAGCAAAATACATGTGAGCTGCCCAAGCCAGACCCAAGCAAACACAAAAAACGGCCACAATACCACAAATCCGTGCGAAAACGCTGCCCTTGAATGCTTTGGTTGGTTCTGCTAGAGCATGATTACGATGAAGATTTAGAGAAGAATGTCCTTTATGGTAATCTTCTCTGCGTTTTGAATTTGGATCCATTCCTCTATTTAATCCCTTTCGTATTTTTCCATCTATTATTTTTAACACTTTCAAACTTGAATTAAAATAATATCAATTATAATTAATAATATCTTATTTTTTATTCTTTAGTATAATTTAATTATATATATCAAAAAAGGAGATTTTAAATGTCAATTCCTAAACGAAGTGAAGTTCCCACAAATCTAAAATGGGACCTAACTAGAATATTTAAAGCAGATGCTGACTGGGAAGATGAATATACACGTCTTAAAAAAGAAATACCAGTTTTAAGCACCTTGAAAGAAAATTTTGTTACATCAGGTACATCATTATATAATGGGATAACTAAAATTTTAGCTCTTAGCAGAAGACTGGAAAAAGTTTACTCTTATGCTACTTTAGCCAGTGATGTTGACACAGGAAACGCACACTATTTAGGTTATGTTGCTCAAGTACAAGGATTAGCCAGTCAATTTGAAGCAGCCACTTCTTTTATGAACCCTGCAATTTTAAGTGTTTCTACCGCAAAATTAGCAGCCTTTAAACAAGAAGAACCAAGATTGGTCAACTACAATCATTTACTTGATCAGATTACCAGAATGCGGCCTTATACTTTGTCCGCCAAAGAAGAAAAACTGATTGCAGATGCTGGAGATGCATTGTCTGCTTCTGACAACACTTATAACGTGTTGACTAATTCGGACATGGAATATGGTTACACCCAAAATGATGACGGGGAAATGGTGCAGCTTTCTGACGGCCTATATTCTTTATTGATTCAATCTCAAAAGCGTACAGTAAGAAAAGATGCATTTGATTCAATGTACGCCACATACGGTCAGTTTGAAAATTCTCTAGCTGCTACCCTTTCTGGTGCAGTAAAGGAACACAACTATAATGCCCGTGTTCATCATTATCATTCAGCACGCGAATGTGCAATGAACGAAAATGGTGTACCAACAGTTGTTTACGATACTTTAATTAGCGAGGTAGACCAGCACTTAAACCTTCTTCATGACTATGTGGCTTTACGCAAACAAATTTTAGGCTTGAACAATTTACAAATGTGGGATATGTATGTTCCGTTAACAGGCAAACCAGCTTTAACTTACACCTTTGATCAAGCCAAAAAAGAGGCTAAAAAAGCTCTACGGCCGTTAGGTGAGGATTATTTAAAGCAGGTTGACTACATTTTTAACAATCGGGTAATCGATGTAGTTGAATCACAGAACAAGGCTACAGGTGCATATTCTGGCGGCTGCTATGATACGGATGCATATGAACTACTTAACTGGGAAGACAATGTTGATTCATTGTACACATTGGTTCATGAAACAGGTCATTCCGTTCACAGTATGTATACCAGACAAAACCAGCCATATGTTTATGGCGATTATCCTATCTTTGTTGCTGAAATTGCGTCAACTACGAACGAAAATATTCTAACAGAATACTTTTTAGCACATATCACTGACCCTAAAACCCGCGCTTTTGTTCTAAATTATTATTTGGACTCTTTCAAAGGAACTTTATTTAGACAAACGCAGTTTGCTGAGTTTGAACAGCGCATTCATGAACTGGATGCTGAAGGTGAACCTTTAACTGCCGACCGTTTAGACGATATGTACGGTAAATTAAATGAGCGCTATTATGGTGATGCAGTCCAGCCAGGAGGAGCAATTGCTAAAGAATGGGCCAGAATTCCTCATTTCTATTATAATTTCTACGTTTACCAGTATGCTACAGGCTTTGCTGCTGCCACCGCTCTGGCCAATAATGTCGTGCATGGTACTGCTGAGCAGAGAAAAGCATACATCAGCTTTTTGCAAGCTGGTTCCAGCGACTACCCAGTTGAAATCATGAAAAAAGCAGGAGTTGATATGACTAAGCCTGATTATTTGGAAGAGGCCTTCACCACTTTTGCCAAGCGGCTAGCTGAATTTAAGGAAATTGTCCAAAATAATTTTAAATAACACTTGCAAGTTTCGCTGACAAATAATATAACTGATATGTAAATCATAATTTCTTACATCAAAACCCACTTTCTCTTTAACTGAAAGTGGGTTTTAAATTGCATAACTTTTTACGCTTTACCTTTAATACTACGTTATTTGGCTGAATTGCCAGCAGGTAGACTAATTTTAAAATGTTTATGCTTCCAATACTCTGGCTAAAAAGTCCTGGGCACGCGGAGTTTGCGGCTGCGCAAAGAATTGTTGCGGTGCAGCTTTTTCCTGAATATAGCCGTCAGCCATAAACCATACTTCATCTGCAACATTCTTGGCGAAGCCCATTTCGTGAGTCACAACGACCATTGTCATCCCTTTCTGAGCCAAATCTTGCATTACCTTCAATACCTCACCTACCATTTCTGGGTCAAGCGCTGAAGTGGGTTCGTCAAAGAGCATTACTTCGGGATCCATTGCCAAAGCACGGGCAATAGCAACCCTTTGCTGCTGGCCGCCGGAAAGGCTGGTTGGAAAAGCGTCTGCCTTGTCAGCCAGACCTACTTGATCTAATAGCTCAAGTCCCTTAGCTTTAGCATCACTGTCACTCATTCCTTTTACCTTCATAGGTGCCAATTTGATATTTTCAATAATGCTCATATGAGGAAACAAGTTAAACTGCTGAAAAACCATGCCCATTCTTTCACGCAATTTATCAAGTTGGTCTTCACTTAAAGCAGTTAATTCTTTATCTTCAAAAATCACTTTGCCGGAAGATGGTTGATCTAGTAAATTTAAGCACCGCAAAAACGTACTTTTACCAGCACCTGAAGGACCAATTAAACAGATAACCTGACCTTCATTTACTTGCGCATTGATATCTTTTAGGACTTCATTACTGCCAAACTTTTTCTGCAAGTGTTCAACTTTAATTACAGGTTTTGCGTTAGTCATGATTCATTTTCCTTTCAAATACTTTCATTAGGCTGGATAAACCAAAAGTAATGATAAAGTATAAGATCATTGTGATTACCAATGGCATAACTCCACGATAGGTATCAGCCTGGACCACCCGTGACTGATAAATTAAATCTTTGACGCCTATTACCGAAACTATGGAACTTTCCTTGATTAGAGAAACAAATTCGTTTCCCAGAGCCGGCCAAATATTTTTCATTGCTTGCGGCATAATAACGTAACGCATCGTTGCTGTCCGTGACAAGCCTAAAGAACGAGAAGCCTCTGTCTGGCCCACAGCAATCGAATTAATACCCGAGCGAATTACCTCTGCTACATAAGCTGCAGAGTTGAGGGAAACTGCAATTATACCAGACAGTAAAGCCGGAATATTGATCACCACCCCTAAGCCAAAATAAATAAAGAGTAATTGCACCATTAACGGTGTACCACGGATAAATTCCACATACGTTGTCGCAAGCGAACGGGCAATTTGATTGTGTCCTAAGCGCATAAATGCCAGTATCGCACCTAATAAGAAACCGAAAAAGACAGAAATTGCGGAAATAAGTAAGGTATAGCCAACTCCCGCAATAAAGAAGTCTTTATAAGCCCACATTGAATTGGAGGCTTTAACTTCTTTTTTCGTCTTACCACCTGTTAAGTAATTGCCGGCTTTTGGCAAATACTTCTTATTGATTAAATCTTTTTGCTTAATCTCCGCAATTGATTTATTAGCAGCTTTGACTAAGCTATTAGCTCCTTTATGAAAAGCAATAGAGGTTGCAGATGACTCGGTCTTTAGACCTGCGGGAATTACCATCACGCCAGCCGTATTTTGAGCAAATGCTTCAGCCGTTGCCTTGTCAACAGACACAGCATCAACCTTATGCGTTTTTAATCCTAAAACCAAGTCGTTATCTTTATCCATAGTTTTAAGTTTGACATTTTTGGCTTGTTTTTTAAGCATTGTCGCCTGCATGCTGCCAGTTTGGGCACCAATTGATTTGCCGGCAAAAGACTTATAATTATGATATTTGCCCTTATCTTCTGTTCTTATCAGTAATTTTTGATCACTTCTATAATATGGTTGACTAAAGGCAACACTTTGAGCCCTTTTAGGTGTTGCATTCATTCCGGCAATGACCATATCAACTTTTCCAGTTTCAAGGCCGACCAAAAGAGAGTTGAAGTCCATTGACCGCACTACGAGTTTAACACCAATATCATGGGCAATTTTTTGCCCTACTTCAACATCCATACCTACTATTTTAGATTTGCCGTTAATATTTTTGACAAATTCATAAGGAGGATAATCTGGACTGGTTCCCATGACTAGCTCGCCTTTTTGTCGGACTTTTCGTAGATAATTGTCAGTTCTTTGTTCAGTTTGTCCTTTAGCAGCAGCTGCTGCAGTTTGGGGTAACAGGGTTAGCATTATGACTGCTATCAACAAAGTTTCAAGCAATTTCCACGCTTTCTTCATAATTTTCCTCCTAAATTTTATTTTTATTATGACAATTATAAAGATATAAAAATAGAATTACAACTATTACTTAATAATAATATTTTTTTAAGTAATAAAAAAAGGCTCTATTTATTAGTAAGAGCAACTAGTATATAGAGCGATTTTACTATTTACGTTTCAAATTAATTAAGCTTGAGAAGCTCCGGTTACAGCATCTGAACCATTATTCTTCAATTGGTTTTCAGCAGTTACAGGATATGGCTTAACTCTTGAAGGATCAGTATTTGACTTTAAGTTATCAGCCGTATAATTAATATGAGTAATCTTAGCATGTTTAACATCGTCGATTGTCTTGCAGCCAGTTAATTGCATATCAATTAACAGTTCTTGGTTAAGTTGTTCAATAACAGATTGAACACCCTTGGCACCACCAAGTGCTAGACCATATAGATATGGCCGGCCAATACCCACCATATCAGCTCCAAGTGCCAAAGCCTTAAAGACGTGCGAACCACGACGAACGCCGGAGTCAAAGACAATCGGAACCCTGTGATTAACAGCTTTAGCAATTTCTGGCAACATGTCAATTGTTGCGGGGCCACAATCTACCTCACGACCACCATGGTTAGTAACATAAATACCATCAGCACCGGCACCCATAGCAATATAAGCATCCTCAGCACAAACAACACCTTTAATAAATACTGGTAAGCCAGACATTTCCTTGATACGTCTAACATCTTGCGGGCCAATCTTTTGCGCCGAAGAAGCATACATTTGGGCTACAGTTTGACCTTCGCCTTTAGCACCTTGATAACGAGTAAAGAAATCTAGGGGTACAGGATAAGCAAAGTTAGTTCTAAGGTTAGCTTCACGAAAGCCAGAGATCAGCGCATCAACTGTCAGGAAAATTCCTTTATAGCCGGCTTTCTTAACTGCATCAAAAACCATTTGGTTAAAGTCCCAGTCTTTACTGAGGTAAAGCTGGAAAAAGCGCGGTGCATCTGGAGCTGCAGCAGCAATATCTTCAACGCTCTTATTTGCATATGTACTGGATGAAAAGAGTGCACCAGCAGCTGCTGCTCCCTTTTGGGTAGCAATTTCTGCATCTTTATGAGCAATACCATGACAAGCAATAGGTGAGATCATCACCGGTGTTTTCAATTTCATGCCCATAAATTCAGTATCTAATTGCGGATGATCCATATTAGTTAAAGCACGTGGTACAATTTGAAAATGGTTGAAAGCAGTAGTGTTGTTACGCCAAGTCCATTCATTTTCAGATCCCGAAGCAATATAGTAATATGCCCCTTCAGGCATAACTTCCTTTGCCCGTTCCTCAAGTTCATCGAGGTTGACCATATTTAAAGCTTCATTACGTTCGCTTTGAGGAAAACCATTATAATAGTATGTCATTATTAAGACTCCTTCTTTATTATTATTTCCGCTTTTTATTATACATGTAAATGCATACAAAAGTTAGTGAATTTCAAAAAGGAAAGTTTAAATAACAGGGATTATACTATAATTTTTTCACAAAAATAATAGCTGTTTTATCCTTTTAACCAGTTTTACTATAATTTATGCTTAATGATGTGAGTAAAGTAAGTAACAAGATAAATTGCTACTTCAATCACAGCAATAAAGAAAGTTACAGGTAAATTAGTAATGTAACCCAGATATAACCCAAGCCAAACGCCGATTAAAGCAAAAAAGACAGACCAAGCGATCATTGACGGGATAGTTTTACCCAGATAATTAGCAGTAGCGGGTGGCAAAGTCAACAAAATAAATACTAAAAGAGAGCCCACTATTTGTGCACCAATTGAAACAGACATTGCTAAAGCTATTAAAAAAATTACGCTGACTGCTCCGGTTTTTACCCCATGAGCAAGAGCGCCAATGTGGTCAAAGGAATCAAAGTTTAGTGGGCGCTGAATACTAAAAATCATTAATAACACTATTACGGATAAGACTATTAGTTGAATTACGCCTTGATGGTCAACTCCGATAATGCTGCCAAACAGAATGTTAGTAGCATAATTGCTGTTTGCACCGGAAATTGCCAGAAAAAGAACTCCCAAGCCCGTAAATAAAGCTGAAATTGCACTGATTGAGGATTCTTTTTGCTCGCTGTGAAGCGACAGTTCACCCACACTAATCGAACCCAACAGAGTAAATAACAGCATCCCCCACAATGGTCCAATTCCGAGCCAAACTGCAAACGCAGCTCCAGCAAAACCAATTTCAGACAGTGTATGTGCTAAAAAACTAAAATTGCGCGCAACTACATAGACACCAACTGTACCACAAGTTATGGCAATAAAGGTGCTTGCCAGAAAGGCATTACGCATAAAGCCGTAGGCAAACATTATTCATATGCCTCCTTAAATTGAGACATCTCGCCATGTTCAATTTGACCATGGTTTAAATATAAATAATTTTGCATATACTTGTGAGCTAATGTCACATCATGTGTCACAAACAAGACCGTTATTTTATGTTTCGCATTCAAATGCTTGATTAATTTCATCAATTCATCCTTAGCAACAGGATCAAGACTTGCTGTAGCTTCATCTAAAATAATCATGTTCGGATTATCCAGCAAAGCTTGTGCTAAATAAGCTCTTTGCTTTTGACCACCAGAAGCCTCGCCCATCCGAGTATCTTTAATTTGATACAGGTTAGTTTCCTCTAGTTGCTTTTTTATTGCCTTCTTAGTTGCACTATTTTTGATAACAGGGGCATTTAGACCTACAAAAGCTTCGATTGATAACGGATATTCCGCGTCTATGTTGCGAAACTGAGGCACATACCCCAGCCGAACATCATCCGCAAACTTAAATTTACCTGCACTAGGTGTCAAAATAGCCATTAAAATATTAATTAGAGTCGTTTTCCCTGTGCCGTTTGGGCCTAAAAGGGCAGTAAGTGAACCCTTTTCTAACTTAAAATTCAAATTATTGAAAACAGTATTTTTGTCAAACCTCATTGAGAGATTAGTGACTTCTAAAATATCAGACAATTTGCATTATTCCCACTTTTATTATTTAAAATTGCCCACCTTGACGAATTGATTAACATCAACGGGGTAATATTTACGACCCATAATTTTTACGCGGCCACCGTACGTGCGGACATAGTTTCCACGATATAGTTTATTTGTGCCAACCCGCTGGCCATTACCGTCATAAATATAGGCATTATGCCCTAAGAGTCGAAGTTTACCTTCTACATTGCTGGCTACAACGTATTCATTAATACCTATTTGTAAATATTTCCGTTTATTAATTGTTAGATTACCATAAATAGTTAGCTTGGAACCGGCTTTTTTAGTTGGTAAATCCGTTGCTAGCCCATTTTCATCATAAACGAGCGCATTATGCATCAAAGTCCTGGTAGCAACCGGCTTAGGCAAAACTGCAGGTTTTTTAGCGGGTGCAACAGGTGTTGTCGGTGCTGGAACCTGTGTAGCTACCGGACTACTACCAACAGGAGCAGTAGGTATTGCTGATGCACCTTGATCATAATAATATTTAACCAGCTCAAAGAAGTCATCCATTGAGTAACCCCATTTGGCAAAATAACCATCTGGATCAGTATGATCAGTTCCGCCTAAAAATGTAGATACAGCATGATGAGACCAAATTGTACCTTTACCATCATGAACGGCATTATCCGGTACCAAGTTATATTTGTGCAAAAGCTGCGCCACATAAACAGCATCATTGTTGACACCTTTGGCAAAATCAGCAAGATTATTTTCCTCACATAATTCCACTTGAATAAAACGATTATTGGCTACAGGGCCTGCACCCCAAACACCATAATCAGGAGTTGTCATCTGAATAACGCCAGTCTTATCCACAAAAGCATGAACATAGGAATAAATATTCATCCACTCACGATTAAAATAAATAGCTTCATTGCGTGCTGTAGCATTAGGCGTAGCAGTCTCGTGAATAACCACACCTTCGGGCTTGCCGTTGCGATAATTAATTGGATTGGCAGCAGTAAAGTCATTATATTTAATACCCTCTTGCGCCAATATTTGTTCCGCAAATGTTACACCGCTATAACTATTTTGTTTTGCAGTGTCATTAATTGTACCAGCCTGAACTGTCACAGGCAGTGGCACTGCCATGGTTGTAACAGTTGCTCCCAATGCCAAAACAGCAATTAATTTCTTCATTTTCATCGCCTCATAATAACTACTTTCGGGCTACTTCAGCCAAGTTTTGATAATTATCCTTCATCCAATCTAAATAATTTGTATTATCCGGAATTGTTTCTCTTACTTTTAAAACAGGAATATTTTGTTTTTGAGCCAATTTCAAAAAGTTAGTAACAGTTGAACTAGATGTCTGTTCATTGTCCACAAAAAATGCAATTTTTTGTTTTTTAATCCCTTCAGTCATTTTTTGAACGGAAGCTGGACTAGGGTCAGTATTGTTTTGAATTGCCTTCTCAAAATCCTTGTTTGCCACTTTAATATTAACAGATTCTAAGGCATAATCAAAAACAGGCTCACTAACATAAATTGGTTTTTTAACCTGATGATTTAATTTAGCCGCTGATCTCTGAATTTGAGCAATCTGGGCTAAATACTTTTTCCCGTTTTTACGATAATAACGAGCATGCTGCGGATCTTTTTTACTGAGTCGCTTAACTAAGTAATTAACATACTTAGTAGGCATAGTCAAATCAAACCAGATATGAGGATTATCACCTTTTTTTAAGCCCATTAGGTCTTCACCAACGCGCACCGGCTTTTTATCAACTGAAGAAGCCAATTTGTCCATCCAGCTGTCATAACCTAAGCCGTTTTCCACTACTATATCAGCATTTGATAATGCTTTAGCATCATTGGTGGTAGGTTGAAAGTCATGAGGATCAACAGATGACTTGGTAATTATTGCTTCTGCCTTACCATACTTGCCCACTACATTTTGAGCAATGTCAGAATAAATATTTGTGGTGGTCATAATAGTAATTTTATTACTTTTATGTGGTTTCTGCGAACAAGCACCTAGCGTCAAAAGAACTAAACCGAATAAGGTAATTGCAGCAAATATCTTTTTTAATCTAGTAAATTTCACTAATGTTGTCATTCCTTTTCATTTTGAAGTGTTATTTTAATTAACACGGCAACTTTTTAATTAATTGCAGTAAAAAGCCAAACTTACTTACAATTAATAACCATTATACACTAAAAACGAATTGCTTTAAAATAGCGTACCATTATAGTTATATTACAGTTTTATTGCTAGCAGTAGATAGCATAGTTGTTGCCATTAATTTAAAAAGCGTGCGAAATTTTCGCACGCTATTAGAGTAAGTAAACTATTAAACTTTATAATATACTTTCATCATAAAATATTTCCATTAGATTCAATTACCTGCTTGTACCAATAAAAAGAGTCTTTGGGAATTCTTTTTAAGGTCCCAGTACCATCATCATTCAAATCAACGTATATGCAACCATATCTTTTAGACATTTGGTCTGTAGAAGCACTTACCAAGTCAAACGGGCTCCACATTAAATACCCAATAACGTTTATTCCATCTTTTATTGCTTCAAGAATTTGAAGAATATGTTCTTTCAAATATTGAATTCTATAATCATCATGAATTTTGCCGTGTTCCAAGGTATCCTTAGCTCCTAGTCCATTTTCAACAATGAATAGAGGTACATGGTATCTGTTCCAATACTCATTTAAGGTAATTCTCAAGCCCAAAGGGTCAACCTGCCAACCCCAGTCGGTTGCTTTTAAATAGGGATTTTTTCCACCCACAGCCATATTACCGTGTTCTTTTTTAGCATTACGAGAACTAGAAATAGTTAAAGATGAATAATAGCTAAAAGATAAAAAATCACATTTGCCATTAGCTAAAACTTTCTCATCACCCTGTTTCATTTTTATCTGTATGCCATGTTCTTTAAAATACCGGTTCATAAAACTGGGATATTTACCTAAAACTTGAACATCTGAAAAGAACAAATTGAAGTTATCTCTTTGTAAAGCAGTCAAAACATCTTTAGGGTCACACGTTAAGGGATACACCATATCTCTAGCCACCATACAGCCAATGTGAGCTTCGGGATCAATTTTATGCAGTTGCTGTACTGCTATGGCGCTGGCAATAAACATATGATGCAAGGACTGAAAGCGAACATTCTTTTTCTCATTTTCGGTCAAGTTTTCTTCTATTGCCCCTGTTCCAACAAATCCCCAAGTTGCGGAATTTATTTCATTGAATGTAATCCAATATTTTACTTTTCCCTTATAGCGTTCAAAAACAGTTTCGGAATACTTAGTAAAGTTTTTTATTGTTTTTCTACTAAACCAGCCATTTTGATTTTTCACTAGTCCTAATGGCAAATCAAAATGATGTAATGTAATTACCGGTTCAATTTGATACTTTAAGCATTCAGAAATTACATTGTCATAAAATTCCAAGCCCTTAATATTCGGCTTATCTTCAGTGCCACTAGGAAAAATCCTAGCCCAAGAAATTGAAAATCTAAATGCCTTATATCCCATTTTAGAAAGTAATTTAATATCTTCTTTATAATGGTAAAAGAAATCAATGCCTTTTCTTTTGGGATACCTTGAATCATTTAAATCTTTTGCTGCAAAAGCAACGGAATCTTTTGTTACAGTGGGCAAAGCTAATTTTCGATTTATTTTTGGCCTAGGTACTGCCTCAGCAATTGTAGGTCCTTTATTATCAACATTCCACGCACCTTCAATCTGACTAGCAGAAGTAGCTCCACCCCATAAAAAATTTTGTGGAAATTTTTGCGGAAAATTTGTTGAATACATTATTTTCCCTTCCAATCTTAAGTCCTAAAAAATATTTTAATAATTATTTATTACTTTTTGGTTCTGAATCAATTTTCTTGAAGAAAGGCAGATAAATAAAATAGCTTAAAACACAAATTAAGAATTCATATATTGCCCAAGCAATACTGCCTCCGCCTGCTAAGAATCCGTGAACTATTATTGGTGTACCTGTAGGTACGCCAATACCAGGAAGTATGGGTAAAATACCAACTTTTATCCCTAATATTGCAATTATAATGGCAACTAATGGTGTAAGAATGAAAGGAATCGCCAAAATAGGATTCATAACAATAGGAGTACCAAACACTAGCGGTTCGTTAATTCCAAATAAATTTGGAATTATAGATAGTTTACCTAAAGTTCTATATTGCTGCTTATGTGCCCTTAGCATTGCAACACATAAGCCGATTGTTAGCCCAGATCCGGCAAAAGTTGACATGCCATAAATAGCTCCAGTATAAATATTAGGAATTGCTTGTCCAGCATTAAATGCTGCAAGATTGGCAGCGTCTAATGGCATCCATATTCCTATAAATACTGAGACTACAATCATTACACCATGAATTCCAAAAATCCATAATAAATGAGTGATTAAAACTAACAAAATCATTGTAAATGCATTATTACTTAGTAATGTTAATGGGGTGGAAATAATGGTAAAAATAAAATTATGCAGACTTTGAAATTTAGTTAGTGAAAATAAATACCGAATTGCTAGAAAGACAAAAGCAATTATGAATGATGGTATTAATGCTGTAAAAGAGTTCGAAACAGTTGGTGGCACCCCTTCAGGCATTTTGATCGTCCAACCTTTATTTTTTAGAAAAAGATATAACTTAGCTACTATTAATGCTACTAAAAACGATGTAAATAGTCCTTTGGCTCCCAGCCAATCTGAGGGTAAAGAAACTATTGAAGCAGATTTATCTGTATTAAATGGAGTGACAATTAGGAAACTAACTAATGCGATAATACCGGCTTCAATACCATATTTTTTATTTTCTTGTCCACTTAACTCACAAAATTTGTTCGCCACTAAAAAGACCGCGTATAAACTAAGAACATTGATAGTAATGTTAGCAGGAATACTAAGTATTGACTTGAGATTCAGTGAAACTAATAATTTTTGATAGGCAGGGATTTGAAGATTATTTATTAAACTTCCAATGGCACCTAAAATAATAATTGACATTGACGACAACAGACCATCAGAAATAGATTTAACATAAATATTATTTTGAATTGTCTGTGCACCTTTTAAAAACTTATCTTGTATTTTCATCTATAAAACCTCCATTGTTTTTAGATAAAAGCTATTTAATTGCTATTAACTGATCAGCTATAAAATATTATTATCTATAAACAGTTAACGTTCTATATGCAAAAACCAGAACTTTCCTAACCATTTCACAGGTTAACAATTTTGTAAGCTTTTAATTCAATTAACACAAAATGATACTAAAAATGACAAACAATTATTTAAGTAGCGGCAACCTAAAAGCGTGCGCTTCTAAGGTAAGTAGATAATTTAGCCAGAAAAAAAGCACTAGGCCAACTAACAGCTTAGTGCATATTTTTTATTTCTCAATAATATCTGAAGTCGAATTTATTTTTGATCTTGCTTGTCAACAGGCTTTTTCCACAAACCTAAGATGACACCTGCAACAATGGAACCAATGATGGTAGCAACAAAGTACAGTAGAATGTGGTTAGCAAGCGGAGATACCCAGAGGCCACCGTGAGGTGCAGGAACACCGATGCGCCATATGCCCACTAAGGCACCACCAACAGCAGAACCAATGATGCATGAAGGCAGAACGTGTCCAGGATCAGCTGCAGCAAATGGAATAGCACCTTCGGTAATGAAGGAAAAGCCTAAAATCCAGTTGGTTAAACCTGCACGGCGTTCATCTAAAGTGTATTTATTCTTAAAGAAAGTCGTACCAATTGCAGTCGCAAATGGTGGTACCATACCGCCAACCATTACGGCAGCCATCATTACAGCAGCAACCGTTGAATGAGGATCATTGGCAAAAGCACCTGAAGCAAAGACGTAAGCAGCCTTGTTGAAAGGTCCACCCATATCAATTGACATCATGGCAGCTAAAATAGTTGTCAAAACAGCTAAGTTGCCCGTACCCATTTGGTTTAAAAAGTTAGTAATGGCGAAGTTAACTGCACTAAAGATTGGGTTAACAATGTAGTACATGATAAGAGCAATGAAGAGCAGACTCAAGATTGGGTAAATGAGCATTGGCTTCATTCCTTCAAGAGACTTCGGCAATTTAGCAAACAATTTCTTTAAGCCGACTACCAAGTATCCGGCAATAAATCCAGAAGCCAGACCGCCTAAGAAACCAGCAGGTGATTTAGCATTAGTTACCACATTGGCAACATAAGCACCACCGTAGGCACCACTATAGACCGTAGCCATAAAACCACCGACAAAACCAGGCATTAAAGCGGGCAGGTCACCGATTGATTCAGCGATGTAACCTGACAAAATTGGTACCATGAAAGCAAAGGCCATGTTACCAGCATTATTCAAGAAAATAAATGCAGGAGATTTTGGACCACCAGCATAGTTTTCCACAATAAAGGAAATTGCCATTAAGATACCGCCACCGATAACAAATGGCAACATGTGGGAAACACCGTTCATGAGGTTCTTGTAAATTGAGCCCCAAACGCCTTCTTTAGCATTGTCACTATCATCGCTGCTCTTTTCACCGTTTGAATGGTAAACGCTAGCTTTAGAATTCAAAATGTTATCAATCAATTCGTCAGGTTTGTTGATACCGTCAACAACGGGACGAGAAATTAACGGCTTGCCATCAAAACGAGGCATGTCAACTTTCTTGTCAGACGCAATAACAACCCCTTGAGCGCGGCTAATTTCATCAGCGGTCAACTTATCCTTAACACCTTCTGAACCGTTGGTTTCAATGCGCACATCAACGCCACGTTTTTTACCAGCTTTGATTAAAGCTTCTTGGGCCATATAGGTGTGGGCAATACCGTTAATACATGCGGTAACGCCGACAATTAAAGGCTTTTCTTCCTTATCATTATCATTTTCACTAGCACTTGCGGCTTGCTCTTTTTCGGCTTTTTTAGCCTCATCCTTTTGCTGTTCTGCGTTTTCAAAAAGCTGGATTACCTCTTCAGGAGTTTGGGCTTTTTTGAGAGCATTAACCAGATCAGGATCAATTAACAACCCGGACAATTTAGCTAAAGCTTGTAAGTGAGTGTTGTCGGCGCCATCTGGAGCAGTAATCATAAAGAATAAATGAACTGGTTGACCATCAAGCGAATTGTAGTCAATCCCCTGTTCGCTTTTAGCAAAAAGCACGCGCGCTTTGTTAATTGTCTTATTCCGAGCATGCGGCATCGCAATTCCATCACCAATACCGGTGGTAGATTCGTTTTCACGAGCCCAAATTGACTTAATGAATTCATCTTCGTCATTGACGATGCCGGTTTTGACCTCTAAATCAGCCATTTCTTTAACGGCATCTTCTTTGTTAGTCGCTTTAAGCGCCATAATCATGGATTCAGGAGCCAAAATATCTTTAATTTTCATTTAAATTCTCCTCAATTTATGAAATTTCTTCAACATTAATTTGCGGCAACACCGCATCAATCTGACTTTTAACGGCAATATCTTTAGTAAAAGCTGTGGCAGCACCACAGGCCATACCGATACGGAAACTTGCTGCCGGATCATTTGTTTTCACATAAGTGCCAACAAAGCCGGCTATCATCGAGTCTCCTGCACCAACCGAATTAACGGCAGTACCAACAGCTGCTTTAGCATGATAAAAATGCTTAGGGGTTATCAAATAACCGCCCTTGCCGGCCATGGAGACCATAACATTTTGGGCACCCATGTCAAGCAATTTACGCGCACACTCAAGCATCTCTTTATCAGAATTAAAAGTAGTATTAAACAAATCAGCCAGTTCATGATGGTTGGGTTTAATTACAAGTGGTTTGTAGCTCAAAGTATCAAGTAAAGCCTGACCAGTTGTATCAATCACAAAATCTGCCTGTGCTTCTTTAATAGTAGGCAAAAGTTCTTTGTAAAAATCTACTGGTAAGCTAGGAGCTAATGAACCACTTAAAACTACTATGTCACCTTTTTGCAAGTCATTTAGCCGCGCTTTAAAAGCAGTTATTTCCTGCTCTGTAATATTAGGCCCAGCGGCATTAATTTCAGATTCCTCTTCTGCGTGCACCTTCACATTGACGCGGGTCACATCAGAAATAGTAACAAAGTCGTTAACAATGCGGCGCTGATTAAGTTGGCGTACCAGCTCTTTGCCAGTAAAGCCACCCACAAAACCCCAGGCAGTATTATCAATGTCCAGCTGGTTGAGTATTTGTGAAACGTTAATCCCTTTACCACCCGCCAAAAACGAGCAGTTATTAGCGCGGTTAACTTCACCACGATTAACCTGCTTTAATTGAATTACATAATCCAAAGCAGGATTAACGGTAACCGTATAAATCATTAGCAAATCTCCTTCAGTTTAATTTTGGCAGGCAGTAATTCTTTTTCTTTTGCACCTAACGCAGTAGTAAGAACTGTGACGTTTTTGACTTGGGCAAAAGTGGCAAAACTACACTCGCCAATTTTAGAAGTATCGGCCAAAATATATGTCTGATTAGCCTGAGCAATTGCTATTTTTTTAATTGCGGCTTCTTCAGTATCGGGTGTGGTTAGATTGCCACGATAATCAAGTCCATTTGTGCCCACAAAACTGGCAGAAAAGTTCATCCCCTGCAGTTGCTTCAGAGCAGCTTGTCCCACTACCGCATGAGTATTTTCTTTGATTCGACCACCCAAAAGTATAGTCTCAATTCCATGGCTAATAGCACAAAGTGCAGTTTCTAAGCCATTAGTCACAACGGTTACTTGTGGAATATCAGCAATAAAAGGAACCATCTCATATGTTGTTGTTCCTGCATCAATAAAAATATAGTCATCTTGATGCACAAAATTTGCAGCAGCATATTGAGCAATCAGCTTTTTATCATTATGATTCATTGAAAACCGAATATGTTGCGACACATCATGAGTAAAACTTTTGACTGACTGGGCACCGCCATGCACCCGTTTAATCAAGCCTTTTTCGGCTAATTGATTTAGATCTCGTCTAATGGTTGACTCTGAAGTTGAAGTTATTGAGCAGAGATCACTAACACGGCATAAGCCATGCTGGTTAACGAAATCCTCAATCACTTTTTGCCTTTCAGGCGTTAACATATATTTCACCCCAGCGAGTATTTTATGCGCTTTGATAATTAAAAGCAATCATTTTCATTCATAATTTGTCATTTTCCTGCAAAATCGTTCATTCTAAGCAAAAAAATAGCAGTCGCATAATTTATGCAACTGCTACTTTGTTAATTAGAAACAATTTTCAGTTAAAAATAGTCATAAAAACTCACTTTACCAGATAAAAATTCCAATTTACTGGAACTCAATTTTTTAATTAGCCCTAACTTTATTGCTTGCTTTAAAGTCAAATGGCCTAGTAAAACCTTCGTCCAGTTAGTTATTGACCCAGTAAAATCAGGTTTGGCACTGGTTTTAACGCAACTGGTTTCACCAGAATTATTCACCAGATGCCAGACACCGCAGTTCCACGGACAAATCTCATCCTCTGTAACTTCTAAATTGGCAGTTTTTTCACCAGCAAACTTCACGCTAGACACAATTTTTCCAAAGTCAACAATTCTCGACATCATGTAAGGCCGGACACTAATTTTTAAGCCACTTTGATCAGGAAAATATTCCTCAAGCAATGAATCTTCTGGTGCTGTAATTTCAAACTCAGTACAGGAAGAAATATGACCACCAATAAAATTAAGTAATGCAGTAATAGCAGTCGCGTTTGTATAATAGATTTCGTCAACCTTAAATTTTTTATTTACAAAACGATAAAACATATAGGCCTGAGGAGCCTGATTTTCATCAACATAAATTGCAACGTATCTGCCAGGATAATATGTTTCGAGTCTGTGCCACCACCATTTTGCTCTAACAATCGTATTACGTTCCTCACCTGCATCAATTTGCTTTTGGTATAGCTTTATTATCAAACTACTTAATGTCGGATTACTCCAATTGCCTCTTAAAATTTTACCAGCCTGGGGTAGCTTGAAATACTTAAACATTGTAGGTTCAATACTATAGGTTTTTTGATAAATAGTATTTTCATAACCATATTGCCGATAAAATGTTTCCGACCATGGTGCTAAATTAGATAGCGAAACACCTTCGTCATGAAGATCTTCCAGTATTTCTTTCATTAGCCTGGAAATATCTCCCTGGCCGCGATTTTCCGGATATGAGGAGACATAACCAATTCCTGACATTTTAATTTGATGATCAAAAATCTGACTTGCAAAATGAATCGCCATAATATAACTTGCAAGTTTACCATCATGAAAAATGCCATAACTGTCACTGTGCTGATAACAACTCATAAAATTATTATCTTTTTTCAGATCATTAGTTTTTAAAAAAGCATATTGAGTTAAAAGGACAACCTCATCTAATATTTCATTAGTTTTATCTAGTTTCATTAGTTTTCATTTCCTCAGCTAATATCTATTTTTACGTGCTTTATAGAATAGTTCAATGTTTGCCAGTCAATTCCTAACTATAAGTAACCAGCAGTTTTATAATACCGTTTTCATAAAAATTGATCTAGCTTAAATTAATTGGTCAATGTCACTTTAACTATACACATAATTATCTAAGCAGAATAATATTATTTTAAACGGCTTATCACTTGAACTAATAAAAACTATTTAATTTTCTTTTTGAGGCAAAAATAGCGAACTGCAAAAGCCAATAATTGCAAAAGCCAGCATTAAAACAAAGCCCCAACGGTATCCAGTTGCTAGATTCGCAGTCGATGTACCACCTGCACACAAACTAATTACCAGCATTGATAATGCTGTGCCAAGTGAGCCACCTATTTGTCTGACTGTAGATGAACCCGCATTTGCATGTGCCGTCATGTGAGGTTCTACAACATTTATACCCGCAGTAAAAGTGGTCATCATGGTAAATGATATTCCCACCATACGTAGCGCGTAACATAAACTAATTAAAACAAGACTAGTATTGCTATTAAAAACAACCATTGGTAATGTGCCTAATAAAAGCATAGTAAAACCAAAAAGTGCCAATTTTTTAATACCAAACTTATCAAATAACGTTCCTGAAACCGGATTGCAAATGATCATTAATAGAGCCCCTGGCATCATTACTAAACCAGAAGTTAATGCACTCTCTTGTCTAGTAGTTTGTAAATATAATGGTAAAACTAATTCAATTCCTACCATTGAAATATTGCTGATAGTACTTAGTAAAGTATCCAAGTCAAACTGTAAATTTTGAAAAACTCTAATATTAAGTAAAGGTTTCTTCATATGTAACTGACGTCGACAAAATAACAAAATAATTAGTATACCAAGTGTAAAAAGAACTGCTATTGCAATTGTAATTTTGCCAGTGTTCCCGATATCAGACAGGGAATACAAGATTAAGCCAAAGCCCAAAATAGATTCAATAAACGATATTAAATCAGTATTGCTTTTGCGCGGTTGAGTGATATTTTGAATACAAAATACAGTACAAATAGCTACCAACCCACTGGCAATACTTAAAATAATAAAAAGCATTTGCCAGTCTGCATACTTTAAGATTAATCCCGAAATCGTGGGACCAACAGCTGGACCAAATCCAATTACCAAGCCAGTGATTCCCATTGCCATGCCTCTTTTTGCAGGAGGAAACATAATCAAAATGACGTTTTGAATAAATGGCATTAAACTACCGGCCGCCACAGCTTCAATAATTCTGCCGACTAGTAATGTGGCAAAATTAGGAGCAAAAATACAAATGACTGATCCCGTAAAAAAGATTAGCATCATTGTTAAAAAGTTCTGTTTCAACTTAAAGGATTCAAAGACCCAAGCTGACATGGGAATCATCAATCCCACGACCAATAAATAAGAGGTAGTAAGCCATTGAGCAGTGGATTGATTAACTTTAAACGTAGCCATTATTGTGGGGAGCGCGTTATTGAGAAAAGTTTCCGCTAGTAGCGAAACAAATGCTCCAAATAGTAAAACGGCCATCATTAAAGCTCTTTTTTTATTAGAAATATTTTTGATCATTTTAGTTCCTTCTTTAATGTAGCATGCTACATTTTTGCTAATAATAATTAGAAATTTGCAGAAATTTTATTTAAGACTTGTTCAAGTTCTGAAATTTCTTGCTTTGACAAGTCCTTAGTAATGCGCTTATTAATATTTGTCATAATTGTCCGGATCTTAAAAATATTTTTGTCAATTAAATTAAAGCCTTCATTTGAAAGTTCTAACACAATTTGTCTTTGATCATTTTCAAGACGTGAAGTAACAATTAATTTATTTGCTTCTAAGCGTTTAACTATTCCTCGAATTGTAGGATGACTTAGCACAAATATATCAGCTACCTCTTTTTGCGTTATTTTTCTTTCTTTTGAATCATATAAATAAATCATCAAGGAAATTTGGGCACCAGTTAAAGAATAATCCCTGAAAATTTCACCGAACTCTTTGTTTAATTCTTTTTCAATCAAAGTATTGGCAATTTTAATTTTAGGACCAATTCGATTTAGAAAAGCTGTCATATAATTTCCTTAGAAGTAAATCTCATACTAATATTTTATCATACTGTAGTATACTACACTTTTTTTGTAATTAACATCTTTTTTAAACTCAATTCTATAAAATTGGTCCAACCACGAGTGTGGTAAAATTAAAACACTATATTAATAACAGAAAGGTCAAAAAGCAGTTATGACAGACGAACAATCTCCAGCATCATATCCCAAGATTTCTAGTAAGCATCACATGAAAATTCACTGGAAACAGTTTTTTAAAAGCTCTGATGATACTTTAGTCAAGGATATTACTCTGGTAGAAAAAGGATCTTTAGTCGGCAGAATCGGTATAATGCTGCTGCAATGTGGCACTGGAGCCTGGCGTGTGCGCGATTCGATGAATACCATTGCACGGGCACTCAAAATCACTTGTTCAGCCGACATTGGTTTAGTAACTATTAGCTATACCTGCTTTGATGTTGATAACAAATCATACTCGCAGACACTTTCTTTGCCAGCTACAGAAGTCAATATGAATAAGTTAAATGAAATGGAAGATTTTGTCCGCAAATTTGAAGCTGAAAATGATCACTGGACAATTGGGGCGATTCATCATAAATTGAATCAAATTGAGCGCCATACTCAAAGCTATCCCCTAATTATTTCTGCTTTGAGCGCCGGCTTGGCCTGTGCCAGTTTTATTTTTTTACTTGGTGGTGGCTTGCCAGAAATGTTTTGTACATTTTTAGGCGCTTTGGTTGGTAACTATTTTCGTCAACTAATGGGTAAAAAGAAAATTACTCTTGTTGCCAAAATAACTGTCGGTGTAGCAGTTTCCTGCGCGGTGTATTTCCTTTGCTTTAAATTAGGAACAATAATTTGGTCTTGGAGCAGTAATCATGCTTATGGCTATATCGGCTCAATGCTCTATGTCATTCCCGGTTTTCCTTTTATCACATCTGGTCTTGATATGTCAAAACTTGATATGCGTTCAGGACTTGAAAGACTGGCCTATGCTATCTTAGTCGTTATGATTGCTTCAATGGTAGGCTGGGGCATGGCTACCATGCTCAACTTATCACCAGGGGCTATGCCAAAACTAAATCTTAATCCGGCTTTATTAACAATGCTTAGAATAATTGCCAGTTTTTGTGGCGTTTTTGGCTTTTCAATTATGTTTAATGCTAAATTATCAATGGCAACAGTTGCTGCAGTGATTGGTGCTCTGGCAAATACCCTGCGTTTAAGTCTAGTTGAATTCAACCATGTTCCGGCCGCTCTAGCAGCATTCACTGGAGCTTTATTAGCAGGACTAATTGCCAGTTTTGTCCGTGATAAAGTTGGTTTTCCCCGTATTGCGATCACTGTTCCCGCAATTGTCATAATGGTTCCCGGCTTATACATGTATCGCGCTGTCTTTAATTTTGGCATTACTAACATTAATGTCGGTGCTTATTGGATTATGGATGCTTTGATGATTATTACTGCCCTGCCAATCGGCTTATTAACAGCCCGCATTTTAACAGATGCAAAATGGCGCCATTGCGACTAAAATACTTAATTGGAATTTTTAATTATTTTACCTAACTAGATTCTTAGTTAGGTATTTTATTAGGAACATATCCGTTAATGCTCTTTAATTTGTTCGTTTTTTACTCTATTCTTATTATAAAAATTGTGATAAACTAAAATAACAAGTAAAAAAACAAGAACATTGTCTAAGGAGGATTACATGAGTTCAGTCGTCACACCAGAATTTACTCAGGGCTTGCCTAAAGCCGAATTGCATTTGCATATCGAAGGAACATTAGAACCGGAATTGAAGTTAAAATTAGCTAAACGCAATCACGTCGATATAGGCCAAGCTACAATTGAAGATGTCCAAAAGACTTATAATTACCATGATTTAGCATCATTTCTAGCCGTCTATTATCCAGCAATGAATGTTTTACAAACTGAAGAAGATTTTTACGATTTGGCCTGGGCTTATTTAACTAAGGCTGCTGCCAACAATGTTCGACATGTAGAACTATTTTTTGACCCACAAGCTCACACTAGCCGCGGCATCCCCTTTGAAGTTGTACTCAATGGTCTTTATCGAGCTACTGTTGATGCACGGGCATTAAATGTTGATGCTCATCTAATCATGTGCTTTTTACGTGATTTTTCTAAAGAATCTGCTAGAAAGACCTTGCAGGAAGGTCTCAAGTACCGTGATAAGATAATTGGCATTGGACTTGACTCTGATGAGCATAACAATCCGCCACTAAAATTTGCCCGCCAGTTTGAAGATGCAGCTGCTGCTGGACTGCACATCACTACTCACTGTGACATTGATCAAAAAGATTCAATTGAACATATTCGTCAGGCTTTAGAAATTATGGAAGTTGAGCGGCTTGACCATGGCACCAACATTGTGGAAGATCCAGACCTGGTTGAACTAGCCGCCAAAAGACAGGTTGGCTTAACTTCTTGCCCGCTATCTAACAGCTTTGTTTCACCAGAAATGAAGGGTAAAGAAGTAATCGATCTTTTGAATGCGGGAGTAAAAGTTTCCATTAATTCAGATGACCCTGCTTACTTCAAAGGCTACATCAGTGATAATTATTATGCTTTAGCACAAAAATTTGATCTGTCACAAGATCAAATCGTGCAACTTGCTAAAAATTCTTTTGAGACCTCTTGGATCAGCCAACGCCAAAAACAATTATATTTAGCTGAAGTAGACCAATTTGTAGCACAATTTAATTAAATTTCGACTGTAAATATCACACAAAAAAAGGTAGAATTTTTTCTACCTTTTTTTGCTACTACGATTTTCATACCTTAAACTAATTGAATAAAATTTAACGTTATTTTGACCAATTGCCCTTAAACCAATTACTACGCCTGTAAAAGGCGAATCACTAACTTCATTAGTAAAATGTCTGGTCAGCATGCTGGTTTTAGCAATTTCAGTTTCATTATCCTTTAAAATCACACAATAATTTTCTTGCCTCATTTTTAAAATAAATCTGATTGTTGAGCCTTTATGTTTTACCTTTAAATTCTGCTCGATTTTCAGGTCGCTATCTCGTTTGCCTATTTGAATTGTATTTTGCTCAGCATTATACAAAACTGCAAAATAATGTGTGTCATCTTTATACACAGTTAATCCGGCTAAACTCGCTCTCAGCTCTTCAGTCTTTAAGCAAAAAGAGAATTCACCGTTAAATTCAGTTTGCGCAAAACCAACAAAGGATGGTGCAAGCTGGCTCACCTGAGACATTTTAAGAGGCAACGTATTAGCTTTTAATGTTAATTCGTCTTTTACAAGCTGGTAATGAGGCAATCCTACCACAGAAAGCAAATTAGCTGCAGTAAAGTCTTCCTCACTATGCGACTGCAAATTAGTTTTTAATGGTGCGGCCACATTAACTGTTGCCTTGCCCATTTTTTCTTTTTTATTAACTTCAATTTTGTTGGCATCCCAAGTGACAGGCAATAAAATTGTCTCACGTCCTAGTAAGGTACGATGAATATGGAGCGGCTGTCTGGTCGCAAGTGCAACCAGACAGAATCTTTCTTCATCTATTTGAACTATATCCGCATGACCAACGCACTGAAGCTCATTTTTGTAATCGCGGTTTGTCAAAATGGGATTATTTAGGACGCTGTGGTAAGGCCCATCAATGTTATCAGCAACTTGCATTGTTACCATATGGCCTGAACGAGTTCCTCCTTCTGCTAAAAGAAGCCAGAATTTGCCATATTGATAATAGATATGAGGGCCTTCAGGATCGCGGCCTCCAGTGCCATAACTAATTATTTTTTCCTCACTTAATATTTTTCCAGTGTCCGGATCTAGCAAAAATTGTATTATTTTACCATCTTCTGTCATTTGCAGATAACACTTATCATTCAAAAAGGTTAAGGAAGGATCAATGCCGACTCCCCCTTTTAGCCAAATAGGTTGCGACCAGCCATGAGCGGGATTTCTGGTTTTGACAATAAAAGTGCCTCTGGGTACAAAAGTACAAACGATATAAAAAACACCATCATGAAAACGAATAGTAGGAGCAAAAGCACCAAGAGAATTTTTAAGATTACTATACGGATAATATTTTGCAGTGCTTTCATCTATCACGTGACTTACCAAGCGCCAATTTAGCAAATCCTTGCTTTGATAGACCGGTAATCCTGGTAGAAACTCAAATGTTGAGGTAACTAAATAGTAGGTATCGCCAACTTTACAAATACTGGGGTCAGGATGAAAACCTCTTAAAACTGGATTTTGATATTTCATAGTTATTCTTTCTTAATTAACTTTTTACTAATCAACTAAGGTAAAATCCTGCTCTAGGCAATCCCGTGAATTACTGCCGACATATAGAGTAAATTCTCCGTTTTCTAAAACTTTTTTACCTGTATTATCAAAGAAAGTCAATTGCTTAGGACTAATATTAAAGTTGACAGTTTTTTCTGTGTGAGCTTTAATAGCTATCCTCTTAAAATCAATTAACCTCTTTACTGGCTGAACAATCGATGCCACTTTGTCGTGCATATAAAGTTGAACTGTTTCCTCACAGTCCCAGTCACTGTCATTTTTTAGCACCACTTTAGCTACAATTTGTTCATCATGATGCAGTTCTTTTTTATCTAACGTCATCTTTTCATAGCTGATATGACCATAAGATAGGCCATAGCCAAATGGATATAGAGGTTCAGCAGGAGCATCCAAATATTTTGATAAAAAGCGGCCAACATGTTGCGAATCATGAACGGGACGGCCAGTTGACAAGTGATTGTAATAAAGCGGTTCTTGTCCTGAACTGTACGGAAACGACATTGTCAGTCTTCCAGAAGGATTGGCTTTGCCGAATAAAATATCTGCAATTGCTGCTCCACCTTCGGTTCCGGGGAACCAGCACTCAAGTATACTGTCAACTTTGTCTTTGACGTTTGTTAACACTAGTGGGCGGCCACTAATAATTAGGAGAACTACTTTTTTACCCAAAGCAGAAATTTTATTGATCAAATCTAACTGATTAGCTGGCAAAGAAAGATTCGTTTTTGAACCCGCTTCTCCGGCTTCAAGAGTGCTTTCTCCCATCGCCAAGATCACAACATCTGATTCTCGGGCTGCTTGAAGTGCCAATTTGTTATTATTCTTTTCTTCCTCTTCAGTTGAAATGACCTGAGAAATTGCTTCATCAGACGGAAAGCCCATTTCTTGCAGCATCTGGCGACTACGATTAATATCCGTTCCCTTAGCGGTTTTAATATCGGGCACATAACGTTTCAGTCCCTCAAAAATTGAAACGCTGTCTTTAGGTTCGCCATGTACAGCCCACATTCCTAGCAAAGAATGTTCGGTACTGTATGGTCCTATCAACGCCAATTTCTCATTTTTGTTAAGTGGTAAAACGTTATTTTTATTTTGGAGCAGTACCACGGCTTCTGTAGCAATTTTTCTGGCCAGATTCCGTTTATCTTCGGATAAAACACTAGCCTTTTCTCTAGCTAGCGACGTTCCTCGATAAGGGTCTTCAAACAAACCGAAGTCATTTTTTAATGATAAAACGCGCCAAACGGCTGCATCAATTTTCTTTTCATCTAATTGACCATTAGTTACCAGCTGCTTTAAACCGTTAGCATAACACTGCGATTTCATATCTATGTCAACAGTAGCATTCAAAGCTTTATAGGATGCATCAACTGTATTTGCAGCAAATCCATGTTTAACCAGTTCATAAATTGAAGCATAATCGGAGATAATGATGCCCTTAAAGCCCCAAGCTTTTCTGAGCAAATTATCTAACAATCTCTTATCTGCAGTTGACGGAACGCCATTTAAAGCTGCCAAAGAAGTCATTGCTAATTTAGCACCAGCTTTTACTGCTGCTTTATAAGCAGGCAAATAATTCTGATAAAGGTTGCTAATTGACATATCAACTGTATTATATTCTCTGCCAGACTCAACTCCACCATAACCGGCAAAGTGCTTAAAGCAGGCTGCTACTCCTTTATTTTCCTCTATTTTTTCCTGAAAACCTTCAACCATGGCTTCAGCATATTTAGAATTAAGGTATGGATCCTCACCGGGAGATTCTAAGACCCTGCCCCATCTGGCATCATGCACGGTATCAAGCATAGGAGCATAAGCAACTTGAATACCAGCAGCCGAAGCTTCATCGGCTGCTGTAGCAAAGGCCTTTTTGATGATTTCTGGGTTCCAGGTTGCACCTAGGCCTAAGGGAATCGGATAAATTGTTTTATAACCATAAATTACATCAGACATAAACATCACCGGAATATGATGCGGCTGTCTGGCCATCTGTTGGTCCTGTACTTTTCGAGTAGTCTCAGCTCCCGCAACGTTGAGAACCGATCCGGTTAGGTCAACCATTTTCTGTGAAATACCTAATTTATCTCGCGGACCGTATGAAATATCGTTTGCTTGAAAAAATTCCCCTGATAATTGGATTAACTGTCCAATTTTTTCGTCAAGGCTCATATCCTTCAACAACAGTTTTAATTGTTTTTCTTCCATAATATATACCTTCTAATGAAAAAGAGGTTGATTGCAACCTCTTCTATTATATAGTCTATTTAGCTGCATTTTGTTCTTGTGCTAAAGCTTTCTTGTCAGCTCTTCTAAACCATGGGTACCATAGAATTGGTGAAATCACTAGCTGGATCAGCAGAACCAAAATAACAATTGAAATATGTCCACCTAATAATGCGTGCACGCCCAGCGGCAATCCAAATACTGCCTGAGCACCTGTACATCTGGCAACTATGCCTAGTTTGGTTAACAAGCCAGCTATCATGACCACAATAGCATTATTTGTCACAAACGGCACAAAGAAATCAAAATTAAGAACTAATGGCGTACCGAAAATTACAGGTTCAGTAATTCCAAACAAGGCAGGAACAATTGAAATTTTACCTAAAGTCTTATATCTCTGACTCTTAGCAATAAAAAGCATTAGTAAAACCAGACCTAAAGCTGTTCCGCCCCAAGTGTAAAAATTAAAGAAGGCATAGCCATAAATGTTAGGAACAGGACGACCGGCTTTGTATGCTGTTAAGTTTTGCATATCAAGTGCCATCCAAATAGGAACAACAATTGGTGTTATTACGTTTGTACCGTGAATACCAAAGAACCAGACTAATTGTTCAATTAAACAAATTAGAACCATAGCCCAGAATGAACCACCAATATGCTGTAAAGGTGCTTGAATAATAGTAAAAATTAGTTGGTGAAAACTGCCAAATGGAGTCACACTAAAACCTAAGGCAACAATTGCAAAGAATACGCCTAATAGTAAAGTAGGGATTAAAGCGGCAAAAGTATCAGATACCATTGGCGGAACTCCAGCCGGCATTTTAATAGTCCACTTGTGTTGCTTCATGTAAACATATGATCTACCCACAACAATACCAACTATGATTGCTGAAAAAAGACCATCTGCGCCAATCCAGGTAACTGGAATTGCTGCAACATTTTTGATATTTCCAAGTGGTGTAATGATCAAAAATGACATTAACGAAATTATACCTGCGCTGGTGCCGTCATCATCTTTGAGAAACATTCCCGCAATGTGCTTAGCCATCAGAAACGCAACATATAAAGCAATAGCACCAATAGTTACTGAATTGACAAAACCCATAATTTTTGCCAACTGCAACATTTTCCACTTGCTGGCATAAACCGCAATCAAAGTCGCAAAAGACCCGATGATCATCGGCCCTAAGGTGGCCATCATTGCGCCCATAACTGCTTGCAGGTATTTATTATTTCCTACCCTGTCAAACCACGGTTGCATTCTTTGAAAAAACTTTGTCATCTTTTCTTTCATAAAAAACTCCTCCTTTTTGCTCCCGATATTTCATTAATTATGGTAAAGCGATTTCAGATGTGTTAAAATACATTTTCAAGAGGAAAAAACTGTAAAATAATGACCTTCCATTGTAACTTTATGCGAGATGATAACAATGTCTTATATCCAACATGAAAAAATCAGCAATTCAAAAAAGTTACCTTTCAAAATTTTTAATTTTCACGCCCACAATTTGAACAGAGTAATTCCCTTGCATTGGCACCAAAGTACTGAATTACTGTATTGTGCTCAGGGTAAGCTTGAAGTTAAACTAAAAGATCAAAGTTATTTGCTAGGCAAAAATGATTTTATGGTAATTAATCCCTATCAAATTCACTCAACAAAAAGTCCGCAACAAAACTGGGTATTATGTATTCAATTGCCACTGCCTTTTTTAAGCGAGATGACTAATAAAGAATTTTTACATGAATATGTTTTTAACGCTAATTCATGCATTGAAAAGTCAGAAAATGATCAAGAACTAATTGCAACATTTGCCAGCATTATTAGTTTACAAAATAAAAAAAGCAACTTAGTTACTAACCTCAAAATTATGACAGAGGTGATAAACGTTATTCGCATTCTGACTGAATACTATGCTCAAGAAAGTAAAACAATCGAGGAAGAGAGCAATATCAATTTTATAGAAGAGCTTACCAAATTTGTATTAAAGAACTATCAGCATGAATTGCGAATTAGCGATGTTGCACAACACTTTTGCTATTCAAATGGTTATACTTCAAGGCTAATAAAGAAAAATTTAGGCTCCTCTTTTTCCGATCTTCTAAGATTAGTCAGAATCAATAAGGCAATTGATCTGATGAATTCTTCTTCCAAGTCTTGGGTAGAAATCTCTGAATCAACGGGCTTTATAACATATCGTAATTTATATAATGCTTTTTATTCCGTCTATCACATGTCGCCTAATCAATTTAAAAAGCAAAATAAGTAATATACTATTTTGGCTAAGCAAAAAAAGGCTAACTCACATCAAAACGGGAGTTAGTCTTTTAATTTGGGATATTATTTTATTATTTTAGAAATTATTTTTGGCTTTTTTATTCCTTAGCCGCAATTGCTTTGATGGCATTACGACCTGAAAAGATACAATAACCTGCATGTGTACCAGGAACATTAACACCATAAGTATCACCATACAGAACAGCAGAACCGTCACCACCAATAGCATATAAGCCTGCAATAGGTCTGCCTTTAGTATCAAGTACTTCATTATTGATATTAACACGAAGGCCGTCACCAGTAGTATAGGCACCAACACCTAATTCAATAGCGTAAAATGGACCCTTGCCATCAACTGGCAACAGATATTTGGCCGGTTTATGAAAATCAGTATCTTCGCCGTTTGCCGCCATCTCATTATAATGTTTAACGTAAGCAACTAAGTTAGGAGTATCAATTTTCTGAGCTAGTTCTTCCAGTGTTGCGGCCTTGTGCAGGTACTGGCGACCTTCTTTTTCGGCCTTGGCAATGTCATCACGCAAAGTTGGGTACCTGTCTTCTGGAACAAATGGCTTCATTGACCTTGGGTAAGATTTATCAGTAAAGTCATCCAAAATCTTTTGACTAAAGATGCAGAAGACCCGATCTTGGCGGTTCATTGAGTTACCTTCGTTAGCCCAGTTCACAACAGCTGCACTTTCATCGACAAAACGCTCGCCTAATTCATTAACCCACATTTGCGGCTGGTCACAAACTGAACTCCAGATAGCTGTCCCCCAAAGCTTGAATGATGGAATAGTCTTATCTTTTAGCTGACCACCAAACATCATTGCCATTCCGGTGAAATACTTTTTAGCGCCCAACTTCCAGGCCAATCTCAAACCGTCTCCCGTATTTTTACCAGAGTTAACTGGAATAATGTTATCAGGATTTTGGTGAGGCGTACTTTCTAATAATTTTTGGTCGTTCAGATAACCACCTGTAGCCAAAACCACATTCTTGGCAGTAACAACTGTAGCAGTTTTTTCTACCACATTAGTCAGAGTAACATCATAAGTGCTGTCAGCATTTTGTTTTAAGTCAGTTACTCTTGTTAAAGTAAGAATCGTAATGCCCTTATTCTTAGCATACGGCTCTAAGCCATTATGAATAGCATCATGACCCTTACCTTTAAATAAGTGCCAAGTCCTAGCACCGGAGCCCAGGTTTGCTACCATACCAATTACGGCACCATGGTCTTCAAGCCAAGAAACATTTTTACCGGCATTGTCGATATATTTTTGCCACATTTTACCGTCTGCTTTGTAATGCGAATAAGTCAGTTCTTCTTTAAGCAAATCTTCCTTGTTCAGAACCGCGTTATCCTTTTTTTGCAGTTCTGAATCGGCAGCAAAAACACCTTCAACATAATTGCCAGTGCCGCCAGTTGTTTTACCTTTTTCAACCAGCAAAGTTTTTAAATTATTGTCAACAGCTTCATCTGCAGCAGCAAAGCCAGCAAGTCCAGCGCCAACAATTACTACATCATATTTTTCTTGTGTCATATTCTCTTCCTCAAGTAAAAAATCAGGCACAAACCAGTTTTTAAAATTTATACCTGATTAAATAAAACTATTTACCAGCTTTAGCAGTTTCAGCCGCATCAATTCCGGCTAATCTACCAGAGATATAAGCAAAGCCTAAAGTACCACCTTCAAAGTCAACATAAGCCTTGCCATACATTCCAGATGCATCGGCACCAGCTACGTAAAGGTTAGGCACAGGTTCGCCTTTTGCAGTTAAAGCATGCATTTTTTCATCAATTGTGGCACCGCCAAGAGTTCCCAGGTTACGGGCAATAAATTTCACAGCGTAAAATGGTCCGTTTTCAACCGGAATCATTCTCTTGGTATCAGAGAAGAACAAGTCATCTTCACCCTTCTTCTTAGCGTCATTGTATTGCTCAACTGATTTTGCCAAGTTTTCCTTGTCAACGCCCATCTTTTCGGCTAATTCAGCAATTGTATTACCAATAAATACAACGTTAGTTGCAGCCAGCTTATTTAACAGTGCAGTAAAGTCTGTCTTTTCATGTTCATGCTTAATATTTTCTTCAGTATCTGTTGGATAATTAAATTCCATGTAGAACTGGCGATGGTTCTTCCACTTGCCATAGTGATCTTCAATTGCAACTGTGCCGCCTTCTTTAATCTTGTCCAGCATTGCCTGATCAAAGACAACGAATTCGGTTTGTTGTGGTTGTTCTGACAATTCGGCTCCATGCACAGCAAAGTCTAATGCATGGGTTTCACTGGCATAACGCTGACCACGATTATTAACACGCAAGTTTGGAAAGTCAGCTAGCGCATTAAGAGGCATCCAGTTTGGGCCGACAAGTTTAACCATTTCACCGATATCTTTATTGCTAAATGTTTGCCAGAAGTAATGGGTTGAGCCGTTGATATGATGAGCAGTTCCTGCATCCCAAGCCATGTTCAAGCCGTCACCGGTATTTTGCAAAACTTGTCCTTGCGTGCTGACATCACCCAAGTATTCCTTGCGCATTTCAGGGTTACCACCAAAGCCACCTGTAGCAATAACAACTTTCTTAGCGTTAACGTGGAGCGTTTCTTCATCACTTTCAGCAATTAAACCAACAACTTTGTCATCATCTTGCAGCAGTTTTTTGCCAGCAAAACCAAAGTACATCTTGCCGCCAATTGACTTGAATTTTTCAATTAGTTTAGTTACTGCCTTAGTGCCGCCTTCTTGATAGCCATGAAGAGTAGCCGGCATGCCAATATGATCATAACTGCCACCAGTACCAGCATCAACCAGTTTCATAATGGCGCCGTTTTCATTTAACCAATCAACGGTCTTACCTGATTCATCGATAATACGGCGCACAAGAATTGAGTTCATATAGCCTTGAGAAGCGTCCATGTATTCGTCATAAAGCCACTTCTTGGAAACGACTGCATCTTGGTCTTTTTGTTGTTGACTGTCGCCCGCAAACATTCCTCCGGCAAACGTACTTGCACCAAGTGGAGAAATGGTTTTTTCAAATAAGGCAACGCTAGCGCCATGTTGCCGTGCAGCTAAAGCAGCTGCTACACCAGCACCACCGGCACCAACCACGGCGACATCAACGTCAATAGTCTCTTCTTTCTTACCGGCAGCTTGACCACCATTTTCTTTAAGGGCATCATAGTCAACACCGGCTTTATCAAGGGCTTCTTTTACGCCCGCAATAATCCCGCGTGAAGTTTCAGAAGCTCCAGAAACAACGTCAACATCAACTGATTGCTGGTCAACAATCTTTTGCGCCATTTTCTTAAATGCATTGTCAGCCAAACTGTCTGGCGCATATTTATCTAATGGTTTAACATTAACAATTTTATCTGTGTCAACCTCAACTTCAAGGTTAATTTGACTTTCTTTACCTTGACCCGAGCCAGTGTATTTGCCCGGATTTGCAGTTATTTTTTTGGTCATTACAAAATTCCTTTCAAAATCGAATCAATTATTTACCACGTGGAGCATTTTTAGCAGCATTAGCATCAGGTAAAATACCGATAAAAATTGCTGTCATCATTAAAACAATACCCTGAATGATAAAAGTCAACATAAAGTTACGTCCAGCAATCATTGAGATAATAACTGGGATACAATATGAAAACAGTAACGAAACAGTACCGATCAAACCACCTGCTGAACCTGCATATTTTGGCCCAATTTCAGGGAATGTGATTGGCATTGCCTGCATCAAAGGACCGGTCATCGCACCGAATAATCCACCAAGTACTAAAGAAATGGTTAGTGGCAATCCTAGTGGAATGAACCAAGTAAGTGCAATTAACAGACCGGCAATCAGAGTTACGGTAATCATAATTGGTTTAGCTTTTTTAGCTTTGCCAATTAGTGCAGGACCAAATAATGAACCACAAAGACTACCAATGGTAGCTATAGCAGCGATATTATTTCCTTGAATGGTAGACATTCCTCTTGCGGCAAAAGCTGGTGGCATAATATTAGAGAAAGCTTCACTTGCTCCCATTCCGACACCAACACTGATAGCGACAATCCAAGTCTTTTTACTGTGTGCAGCTTCTTTAAAGAAATCAAGGGATGATTCAGCTTTTCCTTGTTTTACTTGAGGTTGAGGAATTTCTTCACCCTTAGGGGCATCTTTTATGAAAAGCAGCCAGCAAACTGTCAGAACTAATAATAAGCTTGCTGAAAATGTAAAGGCTGCCTTTACGCTTGGAAACAGAGGACTGGTAATACGAGTTAAGATAATACCTACACTAGCCGAAGCGAAGAACACACCCATAGCTAAATTAGTATCCTGCTTAAACCAAATACCAAAAATCTTGATAGTGTTCGCATTTAAAAGTGCCATATACACGCCAAACAATAACAACATGATCATCATGGTGACAAAATTGGTGGCAATTATACGGCCATATGCACCGAATAAAGAAATAATAAGTCCTACTGAAACAATTTTCTTAGCACCGAATTTATCTGCAAGTGAACCAGCAGGAATACTTAAGAAAACTGCGACCAACATTGGTGCCATTGCCAAACTTTGAAACTGTGCTGTTGACAGATGCAAAGCCGGAATAATTTGAACAGCTAATGTTGAAATTTGAAATTGAATGTAATTGCTCGTTGCATCAAGCAAAGCTACAATCGCTAAGATTACCCATCTATAGCTGGAAAGCTTAGGTAACTGTTTTTCATCCATAATAAATTAAAACTCCTTTTGTGATTAAAACTAATTTTCAGCGGCGTATTGTCCAGCTAAACGGCCAAATGTTTGAGCATGGCTGCAAGTAAGACCTGGAACACGGTCTGGGTAACTGCCCCAGAAGAAACCACCACTGGCATTACCGGCCGCATACAAATGAGGAATTGGCTTGCCCATCTTATCAATTACTTCCATCTTGGTATTGATACGTAAACCATCTAGTGTGGCCAGCAGGCGGCCACCCATAATAACACCATAGTATGGCGCTTTAGCAACTGGGAATAATCTGAATTTTTCTTTACCAAAATCTGTATCAACGCCCATGGCACACATCTCGTTATAGCGTTTAACACTGTTAACCAAGTTATCTTTTGGTAAATTCAATTTTTCAGCCAATTCTTCAATGGTATCGGCTTTTTGAACCATACCATCATCAATTCTGCGTTGAATCTCAGCCTTATTTTCTTCAGTATTGTAAATACCAGGCCAGCCTAAACGAGAACAGCCTTGAGTTTTGAACTGGGCTAAGTGATCCATGGTATCTTCTGACCAAATTTGTGCTTCTAGGTATCCCGGTTGCTTAGCCATTGCATTAATATCAAATTGATAAGGCACACTCTCGTTGCCAAAACGTTCACCGTTCAGGTTAACTTTAAGCATAGGATATGCACCCATCCAGAAATAGCCGGGACCCTTAAAGTCAATTTGATAATGTTCTTCAGCGTTGGTACCAACAGGAACAGCCCCACGGTCAAAAATAATTTCTGCAGGTTCTTCATCGCGGGCAGCTCCCACTTTCAAACCGGCAAGAATACCTGAACCGTCATCACGTGGACCGTCAGAATATACGTTCTTCTTGTAGCCAAGCGGATCCCACTTCTTCATTAATTCAACGTTGCCGCCATAGCCACCGGTACAAATAATGACACCCTTGGTAGCCTGATACTCCGTTTTTTCACCGCTATCACGATCGCTGGTAATGACACCGGTAACCGCACCGCTGTCATCAGTGACAAGTTCTTCAAGTTTAGTATTGTATTTAAGAGTTACTCCTAACTCCTTAACTTTATCAATTACCCAATCACCATAATGAGCCCAACCATTGTCAGGTGTTGCAATTGCAAGTTCAGTGTTAAAAGCGGTGTTAACAACTGTTTCATAGTAAGCATCCTTTTGCGGTCTCAAGACTCCACCATTTGGTTTTAGAATGTTATCTTCCAGCCAGTTCGCTGTTTCATCAGCATGATTTGCCCAGGTCCAAAGTAGACGCTCATCAACATTATCTTGGAAAAATAAAGTTAAAAAGTTCATTAATTTAGCTTTATCAACCTTAATACCTGCCCGTTTTTGAGCATTACTATTCAGAGCGGCAAAGAAAGACCGGTAGAGAAATTGTGAACTGCCCTGTTTATCAATTAACAGAACTTTAGCTCCTTTTTCTGCAGCGGCACATGCTGCCATACCACCGGCATTACTGGCACCGGCGATAATTACATCATAAGTATTTTCCATTTTTGTCCCTCACTTTTTAAAACAAATTTCTCAATCGCTTACATGATACTATGAATCAAGTGATTCTTTTCACGCATTTCAGAATTGAAGATTACAAAATGGAATGCAGATATTATGTTTTTGAAAGTTAACGCAAAAAAGCTTGCACTATCAACGTTTATAAGTTGACTGCAAGCTCTACAAAAATCACCTTCTGTTGTGAATTACTTATTTTTATTTTCAAATAAATATTCGTTTATTGCTGATTTCAATGTACTTACTACTTTTTCAAGTACAGAATCATTGGTAAAGCTTTCCATATATGCAATGCCATAAGGCGAAATCTCATGATAATCAATGGGAATATATTTAATTCCCTCTGTTTGGTAATCTGCAATGAAATTAGGTAAGATGCCATAACCCCAACCTCCGCGAACATAAATATCCATTGCCAAAAAGTCTTGTACAAATTTAATATGATCCATCCCCAATTTATTGATTAGGGCAGTTTGAAAATTTAATTGCACATTTAGTGAGCTATTTGGATCAAGTAAAAATAAATCCTGACCAACCAAATCAGAAATATTAATCTTAGACTTTTCAGCTAATTTAGACTCCTGAGGACATGCTATGACTATTTTACCCTGAACCATTGGTTCAAAATTGATGTCTTCAATGATATCAACATCTTCTCGAGCAATTGCACATAAGTCTACATGATGATTGAGAAGTTCACCAATTGAATTATTAAGAACAAAAACAAATTGAATATTTAGGTTGCTACCAGATTCCCGCAATTTACGCAAAAAGATTGGTAAGATTTTTTGCTCAAATGGTGTATCACAAACTCCTATCCGCACAAGGGTTTCTGGATCATTTTTCTTACTCTGTAAATAGGCAACGGTGTAGTCCATATCGTCTACTACGTTTCTGGCCACACGATAAAAATATTTGCCGGCATTTGTTAATGAAATCCGATGATGCGCGCGATTAATTAAAGTTACCCCGATAGTATTTTCAAGATCTTTAATATTTTTAGAAACTGCTGATTGGGAAAAATTGAGCTGCTCAGCTGCGATAGTAAAACTTGAATTATCTATAGCCTTGATAAAACAACGTAATTGAGTAAAATTCATTTTTATTACCTCATTAAAAATCTCAATTTAATTTCTGTATATATTATACTAAAAACTTTTAATATAAAAATACGGGCTTTACTTTATCCAATTTGTTTTAGTGTATACAAAAAGGCCATTTAGCGCAAATGGCCTTTTTAAAAACTGTTACTTTATCTTACTTAGCGCATCATTAACCGCATCTTTGAGACCGCGTGATGAGCTTGAGGCACCGCTGACTGCATCAACATCAACGGTATTTTCCTGAACCATTTTGGCAGGTAAAGTCTTGATAGCTTTCAAGCCATAGTCATCTGATTCAGCTTGCTTCAAAACTTCAATATTCTTTAAGTTCTTTTGTTCATCAACAGTTACCCGGACAACTATTTCATCACCCATACCTTTAGTTGATTTACCAATATATTGGTTTTCTCCTGTTTCATAGGTTTCGTGTTTAAGATCCGAAGTTAAGTGCTTTTCAGGCATAGTAGCACCACTTGCTGCATCAGTTGTTGCAGCAGCTTTTGGTTTAGCCGCATTTTCTCCTGCAATCTTGCCCCAAATTAAGCATTCTGCCAAATTATTGCCGCCTTGGTATTGGTTAGCACAGATACCGCCAAGTTCACCAGCAGAATAAAGATTTGGAATTGCTTTACCTCTGGTATCTAAAATTTCGGCATTCTTATTTCTTCTAGGTCCGCCTTGCGTATTGAGCATAGTTTGTTCTAGTCTGACAGCATAAATTGTGTTACCAGTAAATGCACGTAAAGTTGCTGGATCTCTTCTAAATTCGGGATCATCTTGCTTTTGACATGCTTGATTGAAACGATTGAGGGTATCAGACAATACTGCCGGTTCAACACCAATTTTATCGGCTAATTCGGAAACAGAGTCAGCTTTGATAACATTTTCTGTGTATGGTTTGTAATCGCCAATAATTTTATCGCTATCTAATTCATGCTTTTTAGTTTCATCAAAAATCAAGTATGGGTGCTCTTGATTTAGCGGCACTTTCCATTGACCATGATTCTTGATATGGCCGTGGCGGTTTTCTTCTGCTTCATTAAAGTATCTGGTACCGTCATCACCTACAACAAAGGCACTACCGCTAGAAACAACTTCATTTTGAGGCCCTAACATTAAGCGACCGCGTTGTCCTGCTGGTACCGCAAAAGCCATACCATGAAGCAGACCTAAAGATTCATAATTATGTAAATGCCAAAAATCAGCGCCAACTTCCAGGGCCATTCTCAGACCATCACCTTTGTTGTAAAGGGTGCCTAAAGGTGCCAGTCTTTTGGCGCCAATAAAGTCTTCAATCATTCTTTGATTATTTTCAAAACCACCGGTAGTCATGACAACACCATTTTTAGCCTGAACTTTGAGCAGCTTACCGTCACGCTTAATCACTACGCCGTAAATCTTTTTAGTTTCCGGATCTTGAATTAGTTCTTCTGCAGGTGTGCTGTACAAAACATCTATTTTGTCTTGCCGTTTCACTACTTGCTCTTTTAAAATCTGCCATAAGGAAGCATCAAACCATTGTTTAGTTACAGTGGTATAATCGTAGGACTCTGAACCTGGAAATTCCGGGAATTCCCTGATAGCATTAATTCTGTCAGGGGCATATTCTTTAGCACTATTTGGTTTAACACCCAAATATTTTGAAACAAATTCAGGAATGTGCACCATCCCATCGACATAAGTATCAATCATCTCTTCGTCAAGTTCCATTGGCGCTGTTAGTTTCTGATAATACTTTTTCAACTCATTAAAGTCATTACTCGTACCAATTAATTGGGCAGAATACCGGGTATTACCACCTTCGTGCCCTTCAGGAGCTGCATCAACCAGCAGCACTTTAGCGTCATGATCAGCCGCAAACTGAGCAGCAATGGCACCAGCACCGCCAAATCCTAAAACTACAACATCATAATTTGCATCCCATGCAAAATCTTTATGATAAATCATATAAATCTCCTTTGTATAAATCGCTTTCATTTATCAAATTAATTTTATCACATTATATTTTTCAAATATATACTATTCAAAAAACAATAATCATTATTAATAAAACTCATTGAACTCATCTGTTAAAACCACTTGACTTAAAGTTCACGTTAAGGATTAAAGTAATCTTATTAAATCAAATATAAAGGAGTTAAAAAAATGGACGATCATAAAAGTGATGTGCAAGATGGTATTTTTGCTTTAGGTGAAAAAAATACTGCTTATCAAAAATATTTTAAAGGTCAAAGCTACCTGCAGAGTTTAGTCAGTGATCCTAATATTAATGTCAGCGTTTCAAATGTTAGTTTTGAACCCGGTTGTCGCAACAACTGGCATCAGCATATCGGTGGCTTTCAAATTTTACTGGCTACTGCCGGTGTAGGCTGGTATCAAGAAGAAGGTAAGCCGGCACGCAAACTGCACCCAGGAGATGTCGTCGTAGTTCATGACAGCGTCAAACATTGGCACGGCGCTACCAAGAACAGTTGGTTTGCACATATAGCTATTACTGCGGGAACGCCTAAATGGTTGGAACCTGTTACAGATGAAGAATATGAGAAGCTGGAGGATTAAAAAATGAAAAAACAAACAGCTGGTAGAGATAAACTAGGTGATTTTGCACCTAAATTTGCCGAATTAAATGATGATGTTTTATTTGGTGAAGTTTGGTCAAGAGAAGATAAATTATCTGCACGCGATCGTAGTTTGATTACCTGTGCTGCATTAATGGCACAAGGCGCTTTTCCCCAACTTAAATCACATATGATTATGGGCAAAAAGAACGGTATTACCAAAGACGAAATGGTGGAGTTGATTACCCACCTGGCCTTTTATTGCGGCTGGCCTAAAGCATGGTCAGCATTTGGTCTGGCGCAAGAGGTTTTCGCTGATTAAAACTTTTTAACTTGAACGGCTGGTCTGTTTGCTCATATGACCTCCAAATTTGTCTTAAATTTGTGGTTCATATCACTGCTTCGTCTGGCTGCTTTTTTATGTCTAAAAACTTTGACCGTTAAAGGTATCAGCAGCTGAAAATTTATGTTACTCTTGATGGGTATTAAAAGAAATTACGGGAGTAAAACGATCATGAGCAAAAAAATTTTGATTTTACACACTGGTGGCACCATTTCAATGTCAGAAGATGAAAATGGCAAAATTAAGCCCAACAGTCAAAACCCATTAGCTGACTTGTCTTTAAACGTTGATGATGACGTGCAGTTAGTTACAGAAGAAATTTTTAATTTACCCTCGCCCCATATGACTCCTGAGCGTATGTTACAGCTCTCCTTGCGTATCCGCCAAGCTGAAGCAGAAGGCTTTTTTGGCGCAGTTGTAACTCACGGCACTGATACTTTAGAAGAAACAGCCTTATTTTTAGACCTAACCATCTCCAGCAAAATGCCTGTAGTAGTAACCGGGGCCATGCGTTCTTCTAACGAAATTGGTAGCGACGGCCTGTACAATTTCAGGACAGCAATTATGGTGGCCAGTTCTGATGCTTCCATTGGTAAGGGCGTTGTAGTAGTCATGAATGATGAAATTCATCCAGCCCGTTATGTCACCAAAACTCACACCACCAACGTAGCTACTTTTCGGACAGCCACTTTTGGTCCAATTGGCGTTGTTTCAGAAGGCCACGTCAATTATGTGCAAACTATTAACCCGCAGCAACATTTACCTATTGATCATGTCGTTGCAAATGTCTATCTAGTAAAGGCCTATGCAGGAATGGGACCAGAAATTTTGCAGGCCTTAGACAAACCGACAACTAAAGGAATAGTTATTGAAGCTTTAGGTGCCGGCAACATGCCGCCACAAACACTGCCAGCACTGCAAAAATTGCTTGAGAACGATATTCCGCTGGTATTAGTCTCACGCTGCTTTAATGGTATCGCTGAACCAGTCTATGATTACGAGGGTGGCGGTGTTGGCTTAGCCAAAATGGGTATTATCTTCTGCCGCGGCCTTAATGGCCAAAAGGCCAGAATTAAACTCTTAGTGGGCTTAAGTGCCGGACTTCATGGTGAACAATTAAAGAAATACATTAATAAATAAAATATGTGTTCAAGCCAGCTGCAGGCGTAGCTGGTTTTTTGCTTGCAAAAATTAATAATTATTTGTAAAATGACCGTTGGTCATTATTGAATGAAAGGAGCAGAAAATATCATTATGTATGTCTTAACTCCCAGAGAAAAAGAAGCCAAAAAGCAGCTAATTGCGGCTGCTGCCAGTAAATTATTTCAAAAAAATGATTTTAACCAAATATCCATGGCGCAAATTGCACATGAATCAGGCGTAGCTAAAGGCACACTATTTAATTACTTTAAAACCAAAGAAAACATCTTTATGTATCTGCTGCTTTCCGGTTATCAAGACTACCTCAAAGAAGTACGCCAGCGTTTTCAAAAAACTGCAAGTCTCACTTCTTGGAATGACTTTGCTGCCTTTTTATTAGAACAAAATCACTTGTTAATACGTGAAAGGCCTGATTTATTACGGCTTAACGCATTACGGGGACCAATTTTAGAAGCAGCAGCTGACAGAGAACAAACTTTGGCCGGTCGGGAAAAATTATATGAAATAAATCAAAAGCTAGGTCAGACGATTGCTGCAAGAATCACACTATTAAGCGTTAAAGAGGCCAGTCACCTTTTTATTATTCAAAGCGCCATAATTAGCGGACTCATGAACATGATGAACTTAGACGAATTTCATCATGACCAGTTACCCGTTGATTTTAAGGGATTTCAAATTGATCTCGAACAGGAAGCCAATCAAATAATGTTGTTTTACTTACAAGGATTACAACAAAAACTGGAGGGAACTAAATAAAATGAAACTTGCTAATATTAGAAATTTTGCCATAATTGCTCATATTGATCATGGTAAATCAACCTTAGCTGACAGAATTATGGAACAAACTGATACTGTCAGCAAAAGACAATTAAGCGACCAGCTGCTCGACAGCATGGAAGTTGAACAAGCGCACGGAGTAACGGTCAAATCACGATCAGTGCGTAACTTTTATCAAGCTGACAATGGTCAAGAATACGAATACAATCTAATCGATACACCGGGACACGTTGATTTTTCTTACGAAGTCTCTAAAAGCCTCGCCGCCAGCGATGGTGCTATTTTATTAGTTGACGCAACCCAAGGCGTACAAGCACAAACCGTAGCCAACTTACGTTTAGCTTTAAAGCATAACTTGACCATCATTCCGGTGATTAACAAGATTGACAATGCGGCGGCTGACGTTGCGGCAACAGAAGCGCAAATTCGTGCGCTGCGTCCCGAATTTGCAGACGTGGCTATTTTAAAAATTTCTGCTAAAACTGGCGAAAATGTTCACCAAGTACTAGAAGCAATTTACCAAAAAATCCCAGCTCCTCAGGGAAAACCCGCTGCACCTCTTAAAGCCTTAATTTTTGACTCGCAATATGATTCTTACCAGGGAATTATTGCGGACGTCAGACTAATTGACGGCACGTTAAAAAGCCAGCAAAAACTGGAATTAATGCAGAATGGCAGCACATTTAATGCTCAAGCAGTGGGAATCTTCACGCCAGATATGAAGCCAGTAAAGGAATTAAATGCGGGTGAAGTCGGCTATCTTGTGACTGGGATTAAGGATGTTGCCAGCGTGCAGGTTGGCGATACCTTAACCACTGCGGAAAATCCGACTAAAAATGCCATTCCCCACTTTAAGCCAGCGCAATCAATGGTTTATGCTGGTTTTTATCCTAAAGGAAATACCAGCTATGAGGCTTTAAAGCAGGCTATCAGTAAACTAGCTCTCAATGATTCAGCCTTTCATTACACCCCCGAACAGTCCGAAGCTCTTGATGCCGGCTTTCGTTGCGGCTTCTTAGGTATTTTCCATTTGCAAATCATCCAAGAAAGATTGCGCGATGAATATCATGTGGAAGTGTTGACAACCGCGCCCAATGCCACCTATCACGTTTACCTCAAGCAGCCTCAGCCTAAGCAAGAATACCTCACCATCACTAACCCAGCTAAATTTCCTGATTTTTCTGAAATTGACTACGTTACCGAATCTTACGTTAAGGCCGTAATTACCACGCCCAATGAATACTTGGGTGCCGTCATGAAATTATGCGACCAGCATTTTGGGGAAATGGTAGACTTGGACAACCAACAAGATTTAGTCACATTAACATACAAACTGCCGGTGTCTGAAATTGCCTATGACTTTTTCAACAGCTTAAAATCAATTACTCATGGTTTTGCGACTCTTGACACTGAATTTCTGGACTACGAACTGGTGGATGTAGTTAAAATTCAAATTCAGATTAACTATGCTGCTGTCGATGCTCTCGATATTATTGTGCCGCGGCAAAAAGCCGATTTGATCGCCCATAAATTAGTTAAAAAATTGAAATATACTGTGCCGCGGCGTTTATACCCCATGCCTGTGCAAGCAATGGTGGAAAACAAGTCAATAGCCAGGGTTGACGTGCCGCCTTTGCGTAAAAATGCGGCTGTTAATGGCGAAAAACGGAGTATTTCGAAGAAACAGCAACTTTTACGCAGACAAAGTTTAAACAAAAGACAAGCCGTTAAAAGTGACATTAAGCTGCCGCAAAGCGTCTTTGATGCCATTTTAAATATTAATGAACCGGATTAGAAAAAATATCTATAAAGAAAAATTAAAAAGCCCCTTTTATTAGACCTACAATCTATCTAATAAGGGGGCACTTTTTGTTTAAACTATTCAAATAAAAGCTCTACTCTAGTTCAGCAATATTCTCCAACTCTATAATCATTAGGTAAGTAGATTTTGACATAAGAGATATTTCTGGTAAAAGTTAGTCTAGCCAGTTTATAAGTTCTTTTTTGATTGCATTTCTGCTTACTTTCTTTTGAAACAATCCTTCTAAGGAGCAATTAAAGCCCTTTACTTTTTTATATTCTATTTCATTTATCTCATCACGAGATTTACCCTTACTAGGAACAGGACAAACCAAATGATGTGGATCAAGCAGAAAAACTATTAACCAACTTTCTTCTTTTTCACTATTGATATTTTCCACATCATATACGGAAAAAGCTCTAAATTTTCCTTTACCTACCCCATCACTAACCTGAGTGTATTCATTAGTGATATAAGATTCATATATCGCATATTTTTTAAAATCAATATTAATGCAGGCACTAAAAATTGTTTTAATTCTCTTTCCATTTTTCAAAGACAAATTAATCAGTCTCAATTTATTATTAACTACTTCAGAATTGCAAAAAATATTTTCAAAGTTAATCCCAATCGAATCATTATAATTCTCCATTGAGCCATAAATATAATTTGTAAATAAAAGATTTGCTATTTTTAGACTGCTTAAACAACAATGTAAAAAAGCTACTTTGGGTTTTATTGATTGGGCATTTAAAGGAAACTCAATTTTTTTGACAGTTGAAGAAAAATCTAAGCCATCAAGGTTAGAGCCACTGTTCACTTTTTGTTCATCTGTTAAAAAGCTTAGACCATTAAGCTTTCTATTAGATTGGAACTTCTTATCTTGATTAAAAAAGCTCAAATTGTTAAAAGACTTATTTGAACTTTTATGTTTTTTCATTTCTACTCACCTATATAATTGATATAGTCCTGCTTTATTTGATTACTATCAATTTTACAGTGTTGCTCATTCTCGTTATACGCGTCTTTCCAGGCCTTATCTTTATGAGATCTCTGAACTAAGCCGAAATCATTTACTTCATTAATCTGATCTACTAAATTATTAATAAATAATAGAACTTCTCTCTTTTCAGATTCACCAGTAGAAATTTTATCTTGAATTTCGTTTGAATTTAGTTTCTTAATTTTATCGCCTTTATATGCCGCATACACTTTATTTATGACTGGACCGTATCTCCATGCTTCAAAGTCAGGCTCAAACAGCTCTGGAGGGTAAGCACCATCTTGCAGATCAAACTCGCTTTGATCATCAGTACTGTACTGAATATTGCCGTATGTAGCTGAATAAAATGCCCACAAAAAATACAAGGTCTTTTGAATTTTCAGCGGTGTAGGATTATCTAGTCTATATTCTAAATACCCAGCTAAATCTATTACGTTGTCAAAAACAAATTTTGCTGTTTTTTTACCAGCAGTTTTAGTCATATGTATGCACCCTCTCCCCTTCAGTAAAACCAAGAAATCTAGATTTCTTGGTTTTACTATAACACTATTTTGCCCAAAATTAGTGTGATTTAGGCAAATATATACAAAACTTACGTTCTGTCTATATTTTTAAAAATAATTCCAAAAAATTGCGATATATTTTATTCAAAACAATAAGCAAATTACCATTTATTTGTTATCTTTCTCGTAACGCTACTTTCACTTATCAGAAAGTCGTGAGATAAAATTAGTCAAATCAATTTAAACCTAACAGCATTTTATGCTACCGTGTTAAAAAAAGAGAGAATCGATAATTAAAGAAGTCATCTTGGGCTACTATGATAAAAAAGTTTAGAAATTGTTGCATAGTTTGCATAATAAATAAGCCATAAAACTATTCGAAAAGATATTCTAAAGAGGGATAAAAATGAAAACTGAAACAGAAAAAATGCTTGCTAAATTAACAAAAGACGATCCAAAATTAAAAGAATATGCTGAACAATCTGGTCGACAACTTGACGCTTCTGTCAAAATTGACAAATAAACTGCAGCTACAAAAAATTCCTAACCACGAAGGTTAGGAATTTTATTTTTCAATTTAAAATTAGTCGTCTAACTTCTCTTTGTTAGTGACATTCAACTTGTCATCAAAGGTGTAAACTACAGGTTCACCGGTCTTCATTTCCAAGTTCATAATATCAGCGTCAGAAATGTTTTCGATGTATTTAGTCAAAGCACGAAGTGAATTACCGTGAGCGGCAATAATGACATTCTTACCAGCCAATAGGTCTGGTGCAATATGATCTTCCCAGAATGGCATAACTCTCTTTAAGCAAACCTTTAAGTTCTCAGTCCGAGGAATAATGTGTGGGTCAAGGTCAGCATAGCGACGATCGTGAACTTGACTGTATTTAGAGTCATCCTCAATCTTTGGTGGTAAAACATCGTATGAACGACGCCAAATGTGGACTTGTTCATCACCGTACTTGTCAGCAGTAGCCTTCTTGTTTAAGCCTTGCAAGCCTCCGTAGTGACGCTCGTTTAATCTCCAGGTCTTAGTTTCGGGAACCCAAAGTTGGTCGCTTTCTTCCAAGGCATAGTGCAAAGTCTTAATGGCACGAGTTAAAACTGAAGTATAAGCTTGATCAAATTTCAAGCCGTGTTCCTTAATTAACTTACCTGCATTCTTGGCTTCTTCAACGCCTTTTTCTGATAAATCTACATCAATCCAACCAGTAAATTTATTTTCAAGGTTCCATTCACTTTGTCCGTGACGAATCAAAACTAATTTTGACATGAAATATCTCCTTTGCAAATTAAATGTTTCACTTACTATTTTACACATTTACATTTTGTTTTCATAGGTTTTAGGGTTAAAAATCGTTTTTTAAATTCAAGTTTTAAGATACAATAGAAATAATAATGATTATAAGAAAAGAGATTATCTAACTCGTTATGAAAATTAAAAAACTAATGCTGGGCCTAAGCTTAATGGCGGCTTTAATTGCTGGTGGTTGCTCGAAGCCAAAAAAGCAAAGCGAACCAATTTTAACTAAAAGCCAAGTAATCAAATGTTCACAGAAATCTTTTAAGAGTGGGCAGGCAAAACAAGTCATCACTTTGGGTACTGATACCTCTAACCAAGTTGTTGCTACGACTGCCCTCTTTGGAGGCAATCCCACCGTTTTTCAACTTAATTCCCAAACACAGGCTAAAGGCAAAACCCAGTCTGCACAAGAATGGGTTGATAATTCCAATCATATCTATATTAATGGTGAAAGCAGTTGGTATAAGAGCGACTTTAACAAATTAACTGGTCATTCATACGTTGATTTATTAGACTCCATAGTCAACAACCCTATGTTAATGGATCCGCCTGCAGCTCTTACAAAAGCTTATAAAATGACGCGTAAGGGGCAAACATATACGCTAGATGCAACAGTTAAAGATCAAAAGACCATAAAGAAGGCGCTTGACCCTATCTTTGTCACTAATAATCAAAGCTCAAAGCAACAAACGATTTACCGTAAAATAGCCAAAATAGGTAAGATTCAAGGTATGACCGCAAAGCTAGTGGTTAAAAATAAGAAGCTTTATACGTTTCAATACTTAGTTAAAATTAAAGTAAACAAATTAATGCGCTTCAGTGCTGGTCAAAGTTATGGCAACATTGGTAGCAGAGACTTTTTAAAGATTCCTAATAATGCACTTAACGCCAAGCCATTACCTGAAACAAATAAAAAGAAGAAATAACTATTATTAATGTGAATCCTAAAACCAGCAAAGTTTATGGGGTTCTAGTTAAGGACTTACTTCCGCTACTAAGCAGAAGCTAGTCCTTTTAATTTAGAAAAAATGCCGAATAATGAAATGAGTCCTGCAAATTAAGCAACTTGCGGGACTCTTTTTATGACCGGATTATCTAAAAATCAAGCTCTACCATCACTGGCAACAGGATTATTCGGACCTTTATTTGACCAAGATTTGTTGGGCATACTAATATATATAATTTTAATAAAAATTTAACTAAAAAAGGTATACAAAAGTTTTTTTTAATATAAAATATAGGTATCTTAAAAAAGGAGATGTTACCAATGAAATTTAAAAAACTAATTTCTGCTGTTTTATTATCTGCCGCCCTTGTTGGTGGTGGTTTGACTCACGCCAAAACAGTTGACGCAGCGTTAAATAAAAAGCAAGCTATTGCGATTGTTAACAATAAAAAGGCGGAACCAACCAGTGGCCAATACGTTTTCACCACTAAGATTAAAAGTGGTAAGCAAAAACTGGGTTTTGATGCACATGGTGCCTTCACTACCAAGCCTCAACTAGTGCAATCTATTACTACCGTCAACGCTGGCAAAAACAAAGGTAAAGTAGAACAATGGGTTGATATGACTTCTAACCGCCTTTACACCAAAGTCGATGGCAAATGGCAATATACAACTCTCGAAGACAGTGAAACTACTCAGCCGGACATGCAAAAATATGAAAGTACAATTAAGAAATTTGCCAAGAGTATTAAGCATGATTTCAACAAGAATGCCCGTCTTAGTCATAAAAAAGGTGTTTATACTCTCAAAAGTAGCGTCAATATGACTAAAGCAGCCAAACTATTAAATCAGATTTTTAAAGATTATAAGGTAGACACCAAGTCTTTCAAAAAACACGTTAAACTCAGCAAATGCTACGTTACTTTTACTCTGAAAGACGAAGAAGTAACAGACTATGCTGTTTCCTTTAAGATGAATTATGATAAAAAGACACCAGCATCTTTCAAACTTAAAATGTTTGGCTTTGGTGGCTCAGACTCTTTAAGCCTACCTGACGAAGTTAAAAATGCGACCCCAGATCCCAGCTACAACTAATAATCTAAAATGATAGGGTTCTCCAGATCTATTCGATGAGATAAAATAAGGGTGTTAACTCTTTAAAATATTTTCATCAGTAAAATGGAGGTCCAAAATGAAATTAGGTATTATTGGCAGTGGCAAAATTGTCCATGACTTCTTAACTACTGCTGCTAAAATTAAAAATTTGGAACTAGCAGCAATCTCTACGACTAAGCGCAGTCGCCATATCGCTGAAGATTTAGCTAAGCAGTACGGTATTAAAGAGGTCTTTGCGGATAACGATCAGTTGTGCAATGACGACAACGTAGACACCGTTTACGTCGCCGTACCTAACTTTTTGCATTATGACGTTGTTAAGACAGCCCTTCTGGCTGGCAAAAATGTTATTTGTGAAAAGCCCTATGTTGAAATCGTTGCTCAAGCTCAGGAACTTAAAAAAATAGCTGATGATCATAATGTAATTATTGTCGAGGCTATCACCAATATTCATTTGCCCAATTATAAGGAAATCAAACGAAAATTAACCAAAATAGCGCCTATTCATATCATCTCTCTGAACTATACACAATACTCCAGCCGCTATGATGATTTCTTGCAGGGTAAGATCGCTCCCGTTTTTGACCCGGCAAAAGACGGTGGCACCTTAATGGATTTAAATATTTACAATATTCATTTAGCCGTTGGTCTTTTTGGCAAACCGGAAAAGGTGCAATATTACCCAGTGATCCAGCAGCATATTGATACTTCCGGTATACTTAACTTAGTTTACCCAGATAAGCAAGCTGTTTTGATTGCTTCAAAGGACAGCTATACTACTCCAAGATCCTTTATTGAAGGTGAAAAGGGCACTATCTATTTTGACGGTTCAACGGGCGTAATCAAAAACTTTACCATTGAACGAAGAAATGGTGAAAACAGTGAATTCAACTTTAACCAATTTGATCATCGTATGGCGAGTGAATTTACAGACTTTGTTAAAATTATTGACAATCACGACACTGTGGAAGCTGACAAATTGTATGATCACAGCGTAGCTGTAATGGATGTTCTAGCTCAAGCAAAAGAGTCGGTCAAATAAATAAAATTAAAAGCACAGTTACCTCTCATTTAGAGCAACTGCGTTTTTGAATATGAAAAGAGACCTAAAAGTCCTGTAATACATTTTAGTATTTATCAGGGGTAGCACTTAGGTCTCTTTTGCTAGTAATATTAAATATTATTTACTTTGAAGGATTAGCAGCGGATGAACTGCTAGAACCGGTTGAGTTAGTGGAACCGTTAGAACTGGTGGAGCCAGTTGAGCCGTTAGAACTAGTAGAACCAGTTGAGCTGGTTGAACCGTTGGAACTAGTGGAACCGGTGGAGCCGTTGGAACTAGTAGAACCGGTGGAGCCGTTAGAACTAGTGGAGCCGGTGGAACCATTAGAACCAGTTGAGCTGGTTGAACCGTTAGAACCGGTTGAGCCAGTTGAGCCGTTAGAACTAGTGGAACTGGTGGAACCATTAGAACCAGTTGAGCTAATTGGCGTAACCTCTGTCTTGTCTTTAGCTAAAGCACTTACTTTAATGTATCCAGCTGAAGTTGAGTAATACTTCTTACCCTTAATTTTAACAGTACCACCATAAACGGTAACTTTTTGGCCTTTACGAACTTTACTCTTCTTTAAAGCTTTACCACTTCTAGTTACCAAAACAGTGTTTTTAACTACTTGAACAGTTTTACCATCAACATTAACAGCTTTAATATATTGGTTTTTGCCAATCTTATAGTAAACCTTGCCTTTAACGGTCTTTTTGCCAAGAACACTAACTTTTTGGCCAACCTTAACTGTTACCTTAGTCTTAACTAACTTCTTGCCTTTTTGCTTGTAAACAGCAGAATTTGCACCAACTTTTTTAGTCTTATTAGCTTTTTTAGCAGCACTAACTTCAGTTGGAGTACTACCTAAAGCATTGACAGGCAATTGATTTACGCCAACTGCTAACAATGTTGCACCAGCTACAGAAACTATCATTTTTCTATAAAAACTATTTTTACTCATATTGAGCCTTCCTTTTTCCATTGACAACATTTTGACGTGCTTAGTTAAAAATTAAGAACGCTATAACTCCTATTGAGTTACATGGCTTATATTCTAGCACTATGAAAAAAGAATATAAATATTAATAAGTTAATTCTTTAACTTTATTTATAAGTCTGACTAAAAATGATAACACTGTTACTATAAATAATTTGCTTTGCCAGTAGCTGAAATATTACTGTTATATTGTTATGGCATCACAACCACAGCCGAATAAACGGTGGTTTTCTCAAAGGCTGCTCCTAAACCAATTGTTCTAGCAGCCGGATTAAGCAATATGTCCCTATATTTCCCATCTCTAGTTATATTATTGTTAAGATATTCGTAAAGAATGCTGCTGGCAACCTCTTCAGTTGATCCACCATCAAGTGCAAGTTCTAGCATGTTTGTAGTGCGATTAATAGTCCACTCCCACGAAAAACTGGCAATACATTCTCCCAATATGGGATAATCAATGCCCTTTTCTTGAAAAGCCTTTTGTAAAATAGACCTTCCAGATTTATCATAAAGTCCAAAATTCTTGATTAAATCCTGGGCACGTTCTTGAACAATCTTGTCATAAGTAGGGTCTGCTGTTAATTTGGTTAAACCCCGGCTAACCCGTTCCTGATTAAGTTCTCTTAAAAAGACTTGTCTAAATTTACTAGGTGAAAATTCATTTGTGTGAGAGTCTGAAACATTCTCACTAGCAGCACTAGGATCTGGTAAATTAGCGGAGGCTGTATCCTGTGCTGCATCATCAGAGGTATTCGGCTGATCGGGATTCACCTTATCTTCTGGTGTTTTAGATTTAGAGGTATTTTTATCATTAGTTTCAGTGGCTTCCTGAACTACATTAGCACCGTGTCCATCTGCAAGATTATCCGCATTATGTGGACTTGGGGCAATACTGCTATCATTAGTACCTTCAGACTTATCAGATTTCTCTGCCCCATTTGCATTTGATGCACTATTAATATGGTTATTATTAGTTTCACCCTGAGTAGTCTTATTTACATTAGGAGTAAAACTATTGCTTGGCGTATTATTCAAGCCGTAACCATTAAATACCAAAGTATTGGCAGTTTGAGTCTCATTATCGGCAATACTTTTTGCCAATTCGTTAGTAATATTTACTGCAGGCGACAGAGTTTTAATCACCTGCTTAGGTGATTTCGCCGCTGCATTTAGCTTGGCTAACACACTCCTTTTGATGTAACCGTGGCTAGTGGCGTAGCATTTCTGGCCCTTAATTACCTTTGGCGCACCAAAAATCCTGATTTTTTGTCCTTGATGAATTGCTTTTACTTTTTGGCCATTTCGAGTATAAAGTACCGTATCTTTGGTTACTTGATAAATTTTGCCTTGAATGTTAACGGCTTTAACAAATTTATTTTTACCAATGCGATAAAACAGTTTACCCTTAACAGTTTTTTGGCCATAAATACGTACTTTTTGACCCGCCTTGATGATTTTCTTGGATTTAAGCAGCTTTTGGCCCTTGCGGACATAGACAGCGGAATTGGTTCCCACCCTTTTTATTCTTCTAGTTCGACTACTTTTCTTAGCTGCACTTACTTTTTCCGGCATGGCATTTAAGACACTCGGCGGCGCCTGCTCTAAAAACCCTGTCAGCAAAGTTACGGTGGTCAAAGAAACGATCATTTTCTTGCAAAGATTATTTTTACTCATATCTAAACCTTTCGATATTTAAAAATGAAAATTTTTATAACTATACAAGAGTAAATTTTAACTGAGAACTAAAAAATACAGTCAGCCATTTCTTAATTTTTGTATCATTTTCTAACTCAAAAAAATTCTCAATTAAAAAAGACTGATTGTCAAAATCAGTCCTTTGTTAGTCAATATAATTAGCAATTATTTTTTGCCGATAATCTTGCGCATACGATCAGCTGCCTGATATTTTGCGGTGAAAATCAGTTCATCACCTAATTCAATGACAGTGTGACCGTGTGGCACCAGCCACTCTTGCCCCCGGCGAATACGGCTGACAGTGATATCATGAGCCACATCCCAATCCATCAGTTGCCGACCAGAATACTGCGTATTGCGGACGACAACAGAGTAAACCGCGTTTTTTGTATCACTCAAGACACTATAGAGAGCGGGTGATTCAATTAGTGCTCGTAAGAGTGCGGAAGTAATATTACTTAAGTCAAAGACTTCCATACCGCTCTTGCGCAATTCCTTGACCCTGGCAATATCAGCACGCTTTTGACAAATAATAATGCGCTTAAAGTCACCCTGCTCTTGTGCCAGCTGGCCTAGGCGCAAATTAGTATCGTCAGACCTCATGGCCGCAACGAAAATATCACCAGTAAAGGCACCAGATTGTGCCAAGCTCTCACTATCTAATTGGGATAATAATTTTAGCTTTGGCACGCGGCTTTTATAAATATGATAGTGTTCGTTACTGGTAGTAAACATCTTAACCGAATACCAGTTATCATGCAGGTCAAGCATTACGGGGACAGTCAAGGCATTCGTGCCCAAAATCACGACTTTTTCTTTAATGCGATCTTCTGCTTTTAATTTAAAAATGGCATTAAATAAAATCGGACACAGAATGCAGACGATCACAGCAGCCAAGATAAAAACATCTGACTGCAGCCGTGTAATAACATTTAATTTACGTGCTACTGCTAAAGTCGGAAGCACTATAGTAATCGTAGTTGCGGTTAAAAAGCCACCGGCAATACCATTTCTGCTGCCGAATTTTTTCGCGTAAACCAAAGCAACAGGTACTTTAGCCAAGAAGAGAAACAAAACTAATATTGGTAATAAAATTAGTGACTTTGGGTGAGCCAAAAGTGACCTTAAATTAAGCTTTACTCCCGTCATGATAAAGAAAATAGGAATGAAAAAGCCATAGCCAATTGAGGTTAACTTATCCTCTGTTTCCTGACTGGGTTCCAGCAACTTCATAACAATGCCGGCTAAAAATGCCCCCAGGATGTTTTCCACTCCTACTCTCTCTGCTATCGTAACCAAAGCAAATATTAGAAAGAAAGCTAAACGGACATCTAACTGAGTGGTTGATTTGGTCACCTTTACAAACCATAAGTACGGCTGCTTAAAGCGCCACAATAATAGGATAGCAACGCCAAAGAGCAGGATAATCAGCCACAACTGCTTAGTGTTACCGCCATTAATAGCTGCATAAACCGTTAGAAGCATTAAGGGAATTACTTCCCCTAAAACCGCAGTTAGTAAAATCGTCTGACCGATAGGCCTGTTTAAAATATCTTTTTCCTTTAAGGTAGCAATCACCACGCCCAAAGCAACAGTCATAAAAATGATAGTTGCAAGCATGACGTCGCCAAATAAACCTAACACCTTTAACAATAATGCTAAACAGATAGACAAAATTGTCACACCTAAAAAGGCGTTGAGTGCCACTTTCAAGGGAGCGATCTGACCCTTTTTCCTCTTGGACTTTTGCCCCGGCTTTAACAAGTCAAAGTTAATTTCCATCCCTGACAAAAACAACAACAAGATCACGCCTAAATTTGACAGAAAAGACAGGTCATGAGTCGGCCGGACGAGATTGAAACCACTTGCCCCTAATACAATACCAACAATAATTTCTGCAACTGCGGTCGGAACTGCATTAACCCTTAAACGCGCCATTAATATAGGTACTACCAGCGCAAACAAAACAACTAAGAATAAAGACAACTGTGCCACAAGGAATGCCCCCTCATTTATTCTTAGTCGATTATACAAAAAATTGCCAAATGAAGAAAATAATACGGGTGAGAAATACCAGAACTTTAGATAAGAAAACTTTGCAAAATTAATTCTCCTTTGCCATCAACAATTTAAATTTGGTCCACGGTTTAATATAGTCCAAAAGGAAAAGCTCGTGTGAATCAATATGTCCTACTTTGTTTTTGCGTGCTTCTTTATGTGATTTTAACACAATTTGTAATTCGTTTTTATATATACCAAAGTTGTTGTTACCAACCAAAATATCGCCTTTATGAAATTCCTTATCATTATCGTGAGGTGGATTGGAAATTTGTTTATATGTCACCCGCGGAGTGGTTGAACGAATAACAGTATTATTCATGTCACCGCGACGAAAATGTTGTGTATTTTCTATTATTTCTTTTTCAACTGGATTAATATTTGACACATACTGAACATTAAAAGTTAACTGGTAGCGATTTACTAGAGATAAGCTTCTTAATTCTTCTTCACTAGCATATGCATTGCCAATAATGACATCATCAATTAATTGCGTACCAAATAAATCTTTAGCCTGAATGCCAATTGGCAGTTCTTCGGTCTCTTTCTAAAGTTGGAAGACCATCAGTCACATTCCATGGGCCCATAATTCCTTTTGCACTCGAAACAAAGGCAGCTGTATGAATATTAAACTTTTTGAATCGCTTAGTACAATTTGTAAAAAAATCATAAGGAAGTGCAGTGCCTTTTTGGGGATAAAAGTTATGACAACCATATATATAAGGAGTGTTGGCTTGATAAGAAATAATATTATTTAAGTAATCAACATCGTTACTCATATTTAGCTCAATTATTAAGCCATAAGGATTGTAGGACATTAATGCCTCTGTTGCACCGTCAAATGACTGGTCAAGGCGAATACCGCTTACATGCATATCAGCAAACCACTTTAGATTTTGATATGAAATATTTAGTTTATTAAAAAGTTTGGGCGATACATCTAAAAAAGTTTGATAAGCTAACTTATTTCCTACATCTATAATTTTTTGATATTTGGCTTTTATTTTTTCTGAATCTTCCTGTACTTCAAGCATGCTCATAAAAATGCGCTTAAAACCATACTTGTGACCTAGTTCCAAATAGGCAACATTTTGATCAAAACTGCTGTGGTCAGGATAAATAGATAAGCCAATGTTTCTCATTGTCATTTTGCTTCACCACTCTAAATATAGTTAACTGCCATACTGTTATTCTGCTTAGAAATGTATATTTTCATTTGTGGAAGTTCCTTTAAAACTATTTTCTTTAATTCTTCTTGAATTATGGAATTTTTAACTAAAACCGAACCTGATAATGCTAACCGGTATTCAATTTTAGATGTCGAATATCTATGCACTAATCTTATTATTTCCTCGGCCAGTAACTTGCCTTGATGCTTAAAAACTGCGATAACTTGTTCATCACCTTTTTTAGCTGCCTGAGCCAGTTTAACCGAACAACCAGCAATTTGGGAACGATCAATTAAGTAATACTTAGAGATTAATTCCCGGACTGATTGAACTTGAAAGTATTCAAATATAACATCCTGATATGAACATTTTTTACCGGAATCATAATACTGCAAAAATTTTGTAGTAGCTTCTTGAGTTATTTTGTAACCTGAACCAATATCATCTAGTAAATAGCCCCAGCCCCCAGCTCGTAAGTATTTCCTTTTTTGCTTACCATATACAATTGAACCAGTTCCAGCAATAGTTAAAAAGCCGTCTCTTCCCTTCAACCCATTTAGCAAAGCTAATTGCGCATCACTAATAAAGGAAATGTTTGTGCAAATAGCTGCTACATTTGCTTTTACTTCTTCCAAATACTTGTCTGGTGCCTGTGTAGATTCTAACCCAGCAATACCAACCAAAATTTTTTCACATTTTTGATCACTAATTGCAGCTTTTTTAATTGCTAAAGTAATGTTCCTAACAGCTTGTTCTGCATTAATAAAAATGTTACCTGGACCAGAAACAGATTTAGATAGTGAGATACATTTTTCACCATATGCAATTGCAGTTACATGTGTACCACCACTATCTACACCAATTCGATACGTCATATTTTTTTACCTCCTTTTGTGACCTTACCTTTATTATGTGATTTATGTAATAAAAATACAATAATAAATTTATTTTTTTGCCAAAATATAAGCATTTTCAAAAATATACAAAAGTACGCACAAAATAATATAATTATTTTTGAAATTTTATTTCAAAATATTTAAAAACAGTTTATAATAAAAATGTAAGTGATTTCATAGAAAGAAGGATTTAAAACGTGAGTCGAATATTGTGGGGTGGAGCCACATCTGCAAGTCAATATGAAGGAGGATTTACTGATGGTAAGGGATTAGATACTCAAGATTGTCGTGCCTATCTCCCTCGAACCAGTAATGCTACGACGGAAACTAGACTATTAACACAAAGACAAATAGAGGAGGCGAAAAAGAAAGATAGTCCTTACTACTATCCTTTTAGAGTGGGAACTAAAGGCTATGAGTATGGCTCAGCGGACATTGAATTACTAAAAGAATTGGATTTGGACATTTATCGGCTTTCAATTAGTTGGTCAAGATTGTTTCCAACAGGTGAAGAAGTTGAACCTAATCCAGCGGGAGTTAGTTATTATGACAAAGTTTTAAATAAACTGCATAATGCAGGAATTAAAATTTTTATCACTATTGATCATTATGCAATTCCCCTCAATTTGGTTGAAAAATATGGAGGATGGACGTCAATCAAAACTGTTGCTGCTTATATGAGATTTTCTTCTTTTCTACTGCATAAGTGGGGAGCAATTGTGGACTACTGGTTACCAATTAATGAAATTAATGCCGGTTATTTTAGCCCATTTAATGGTGTAGCTTTAGTTAAACCTGAAAATGGTGAATATAACTACAGTGATATTTTCCTTTCATTACACCATCAGTTCATTGCCAGTGCCAAAACCATCAAGTTAGGCAAAGAATTGAAAGTCAAAGGGAAATTTTGTGCAATGATTTCATGCTTTTGCTATTATCCGTTAACACCAAAGCCAGAGGATAATCTTGAACTTGTTGAAAACGAGGAAATCAATCAATGGTACTGTATGGATGTTTTAGCTAAAGGATATTATCCATACTATGCGAAACCATTCTTTGACAAACATAATATCAATTTTGAAATTTCTGCTGCTGATAAAGAACTATTACGAAACAATACATGCGATGTAGTTACGTTTTCCTACTATGATTCATGCATTTGTACTGCTGATGAAAATAAAAATCAAACTGCGGGCAATTTGGTTGTTACTACTAAGAATCCGTACTTAAAGGCCACCGAATGGGGTTGGCAAATTGATCCGATGGGATTAAGGACTACACTTCATAAAATTTACGATCGCTATAATAAACCAGTCATGATTTCTGAAAATGGTTTAGGAGCTAAAGATGTTTTAACTAGCGATCAAAAAGTTCACGACCAATACCGGATTGACTATTTCAAAGCACACTTTGATCAAATTATCAAAGCTAAAGAAGAAAACGTTGATGTTATAGCCTACATCGCCTGGGGTATCATCGATATTGTTTCCGCAGGCAGTTGTGAAATGGACAAACGTTATGGAGTAGTTTATGTTGATGCAGATAATAAAGGCCAAGGCACTTTTAAACGATATAAAAAAGACAGCTTTGAATGGTATAAACACTTTATTGAGCATCAAAGAGAAAGGAGTAGATCAAAATGAAAAAAGTACTATTTATTTGTTCTGGAGGCATGTCAAGTGCGATTGTCGAAAAAGCACTTAAAGATGAAGCAGGCAAAGCTGGAATTCAAATTGAATCTAGTGCAGTAGGTTCAGGACAAGCTGAAGATGCTATTAATCAAGGCGGCTGGGACATAGTTTTAGTCGCACCCCAAGTCAGGAACAGGTTTGATGTATTTAAGGGCTTTGCCGATGCCAAAGGAATCAGAATTGCAACTATACCACCAAGAGATTATAGCCCATTGGGTGGAAAATACGTATTAGATCTTGTCGAAAAAGACACAAAGAATTAAGGTGAATATTAATGAATAATTTTTTTGATTGGTTAGATTCGCACTTTGCCCAGCCTTTATCTAAAATCTCTGAGCAAAGACATTTACGGGCTATTCGTGACGGGGTCGTTTCAGCAATTCCACTAATCATTGTAGGGAGTTTCTTCCTTATTATCGCAATGCCCCCAATTCCAGAAAATTGGGGCTTCCATGTTTGGGCAACACAGCATATTCAACAGATTATGATTCCATACAGAATGACATTCTGGATCATGTCTTTATATATCTGTTTTGGTATCGGATATAATTTAGCAAAAAGCTATAAGCTGGATCCTCTAGCTGGTGCTCAGTTATCCGTAGCAGCTTTTCTCTTAAGTATTATGCCAATAATTAAGAAAACAGGCGAAATTTTACTACCGATGGCATCATTAGGTTCTGTTGGTATCTTTCCGTGTATGCTGCTGGCAATTTTCTCTGTAGAAATCTTACGTTTCTGCAAGACCCACAACTTAGTTTTCAAAATGCCTGAACAGGTTCCTAGTTCCGTTGCTCACTCATTTGAAGCAATTATTCCAGCCGGAATTATAGTCATAATCATGACGCTGATTAATGTGGTGTTTAAGATTAACCTTGAAGTTTTAATTCAAAACATTTTTTCACCACTAGTAAAAGCCGGAGATACACTAGGTGGTGTAATAGTACCTGTAATCTTAGTTGTATTCTTCTGGTTCTTTGGTATTCATGGCGACTCTATTGTGGGCTCTGTAGCCAGACCTATTTGGTTACAATATTTTAGTGAAAATGCCGAAAAAATGTCTCATGGCTTGCAGCCTACACACATCGCTCCTGAAACATTTTTCCAATGGTTTGTTTGGATCGGTGGTTCTGGTGCTACCATAGGCTTAATCATTGCTGCTCTTTGTATCGGTAAGTCTAAATATACTAAATCAATCACCAGAGCCAGCTTAGTCCCATGTATTTTTAATATTAATGAACCTATCATTTTCGGTTTTCCAGTAATGCTGAACCCTGTATTTCTAATTCCATTTATTTTAGCACCAGTGGTCATGACCCTTGTAACTTGGTTTACCTTCAAATTAGGCTGGGTACACATGATGTTCGTTCAGCCGCCTTGGACATTACCAGCTCCTATCGGTGCCTTTTTGGCAACTGGTGGTGACTGGCGTGCAATTGTTCTTTGTGTAGTTGATATTTTAATTGCAACTCTAATTTACTGGCCTTTTGTCATGATGTATGACAAACAAGAATTAGCTAAAGAACAAGAAGACATACCGGATGGTCAAAATGCATAATTTCAATAGAGTTCAGCCTAAATTTAAAGGTACAGTATTATTTGTTTCAGGCCTTTTAGTCATAAATTTAATCATTATCGCTATCATGGACTTCTGGCCTTGTAAAGCTTTAATGTTTTTTGGAAATATTATTGCAATAGGCTTACTTTTTCCTGCATCCTTGTTATATGTTGATCGCAAAGAGAAATTTAATTTTAAACGCTACCTATATTTTGTAACAATGACAATGATTGCAAGTGGTATACTAATGTATATTTTTGTATACCGTTTTTAGAAAGAGTATTCTCAATGGATCAAACAAGTTTAGAAACTAAAATTTTTAAATTAATTACCCATTCGGGTACTGCTAGGGCTGATTTGTACGATGCCTTAACAGAAACTCGAAAGCAGAACTATGAAAAAAGTAAGCAATTGTTAAAATCTGCTAATGATGAATTGGTGTTGGCTCATAACATTCAAACAGAGCTAATCCAAAAAAATTTAAATAATAATCTGGACATATCGCTACTGTTGATTCATGCACAGGACCAATTCATGACTACAATGTCTGAACAATCACTAATCGAACAGATGATAAAAATGCAAAAAGAAATTAACAATTTGAATTAAAATCAGTTTTGATAAAGAGGGTAGCAAGTTAATAATACTTGACTACCCTCTTTTATTAGCAGACAATTAAATAGTTTCGGTATACGTTTAATAATATTTCTTTTCATTTTTGAAAGGGGCTGCAATTATGGATCTCTTAAATAGAGTTACAAATAATTACTCCAGTTTTAAAAGATCATCCAAAAAAATCGCTGATTATCTTCTTAAAAAGCCTGAAATTTTTCTAAATTTGGATGCACAACATTTGGGCTTTAAAACTAAAACCAGTTCTGCGTCTATTATTCGCTTTTGTCAGCAAATTGGTTTTAAGGGACTAAAAGATTTTAAAATTGAACTTGCAAAAGAAATGCCTAAAACTGATATTTCCGAGTTAGATACTCTTGTTAGTCCCGATGACACGACAGAAGAGATTATTGAAAAATTCTATTTGGACATCAAAAAGAACGTCGACAGTACATATGCTTTATTAGATGCCAGTACACTAGCAAAAGTTGTAGCTTACTTACAAAAAGCAGATACAATTTATATTGCCGGTGTAGGTGCATCTGGATTAGCAGCCCAAGATTTATTTTTTAAATTTATTAGAAGTGGTAAAAAGGTTGCCTATAATATTGACCCACATATCGCACTGGAAAGAATATATTATTCCACTCCCCAAGATACGGCCGTTATCTTTTCATACAGTGGACTAACTGAAGAAATAATTTACATTGCTAAACAAGCAAAGAAAAATAAAACTCCTATTATAGCTGTTACTAGAGGCCAATCATCTGCTTTACTAAATATTAGTGACATAATAATCAGTTTACCAGACCGAGAGAAATTACTGCGTATAGGCGCAATCGATTCATTACTGTCCGAAATGTACGTCTCAAGTTTAATTTATTTAGCCACAATTAATAAATTACCTAACTTAGAAGAAAAAATGAAGAATACTGAACTATTAACAAAGCAACTAAAGGAAAATAATTAATTATCATATGGAAGAATATAAAAAATGTCTATTAAAGATTTAACAACAGAACAGCGAAATCCGAATACTTTACACATTGATACCATGTCTACTTTAGAGATGGTTAATGCCATTAACGCAGAAGATCAAAAAGTAGCAGAAGCCGTTGAAAAACAAAATACTAAAATCGCCCAGGCCATTGACCTTGCCAGTATTAATTTTAAAAAAGGCGGACGATTAATCTATATTGGAGCTGGTACGAGTGGACGCTTAGGAGTTTTGGATGCTGTCGAATTAGTTCCGACCTATAGCATAGAGCCAGAAAGAGCCATAGGACTAATTGCTGGTGGCAAAAAAGCTATGTTTTTATCTATCGAACATGCCGAAGATTCAGAAGAATTGGCCAAGAAAGATCTGAAAAATCTCCACTTGTCTGCAAAAGATATTGTCTTAGGAATAGCAGCCAGCGGACGAACGCCTTATGTAGTTGGAGGATTAAAATGGGCCAATCAGGTTGGTGCACTTACGATTTCTTTAGCATGTGTTGCCAGTAGTAAAACCGGTAAACTTGCAAAAGTTTCAGTTGAAACTGTGGTTGGTCCAGAAGTAATTACAGGATCTACCAGAATGAAGGCAGGAACCGCGCAAAAAATGGTACTTAACATGATCTCTACTGGTGTCATGATTAAGCAAGGTAAGGTTTATCAAAATATTATGATTGACGTAAAGCCTACCAACAGTAAGCTGGTTGATCGCGCTACGCGCATTATTCATGAATGTGGCAACGTATCAATTGAAACAGCAGCAGACTTATTGCAAAAAGCTGATATGCAAGTTCCGGTAGCAATTATTATGGCCCAAACCAGTTGGGATGCAAACAAAGCAAAAACGTATTTGCAGAATGCAAACAAAGATTAAGAAGTCTGTCTAAAGTTTATTAAGATTAATCTTTACTCTACTTAACTAAGACAGGATGTGGACTTGCGCAAGCAATTAAAAAATACACAAAAACAGGTTATGACAATCATCATAACCTGTTTCTTTACTTGCTACTTAAAATTAGCTGCTTTGACAAAGCGGTTGGTATCAATTGGATAATACATTTTGCCACTAATATTGATGCGACCGCCATAAGTACGAACAGAAGTACCACGTAAGAGTTTTGCATTATCACTGCGAATTCCGGTAGTGTCATAAACATAAGCATTATGAGTTAAAACTCGCTTAGTGCCAACAATGTTGCTGGCAACAACGTATTCATTTTCACCGATTTGCAAGTACTTTTTACCGTTAATGACTTTCTCTTGCGCCACAGTCACCACGGTACCTGCAGTTTTCAGTGCAGCGGTGGTGCGATTACCCTGGACATCATAAGTATAAGCATCATGCATTAAAGTCTTGTTGCCAGTCGGTGCTTGAGAAACGGGGTCAGTGTTAGGCTCAGAAACCACCGGATCACTCGTGCCCACGCTATTATCGGGCACTGTGGTATTAGAGGTTTCAGCCGCCTGCATGTCATAATAATATTTGAGCAGGGAGAAGAAATCATTCATCGAATAGCCCCATTTTTGGAAATAGCCATCCGGATCGGTATGATTGGTACCACCTAAAAAGCGCGATACAGCGTGATGCGACCAAATAGTTCCCTTGCCAGTATTTGAAGCATTCACCGGCGTGATGTTATAACGGTGCAATAACTTAGCGGCATATATAGCATCATTATTGACGCTTTTAGCAAATTTATTGCGCGTATTTTCCCGACACAGTTCAATTTGAATAAAGCGGTTGTTGGCAATTGCGCCCGCACCCCAGACGCCGTAGTTGGGCGTCATCATTTGAATAACTTGCTTACTGTCGACAAAAGCGTGAACGTAGGAATACATATTCATCCATTCACGGTTGAAGTAAATGGCTTCGTTATAGGCAGAAGCTCCAGGGGTAGCAGTCTCATGGATGACAATACCCTCAGGTGTTCCTTTTCGATACTTGATTTTATTGCCTTTAGCATAAAATTTGTTATACTTGATATTCTGCGTCTGCAACATTTGATACAAAAATGTCTCGCCGACATAGCTGTTTTGTTTTGCGATTGAATTAATTGAGGCAGCTTCAACTACCTGTGTGTGATTAACATTAAAAATAGGTGCAACTAAACCTACTCCGATAGCAATAGTAGTTATTAGTTTCTTTATCTTCATCTAAATTTTCATTCCTTATTTCTGCTTTTTACCGTTTGACCCTGATCTAGAAATTGCCTTTCTTAATATACTGGTGAATACCAATTCTATAATACTTATGACCATAAATATTAATTGCGCTGCCAAAGGTTGCGACTGACTGCCCCTTCTTCATCACCAGCTGATTGTCACGATTGCCGTAATCGTTATAAACATAAGCGTTCTTTTTTAATGGTCTCACTGTGCCATCAATATTGCCGCTGGCAATATACTGGCTTTCACCAATACGGTAATATTTTTTACCGTTAATAGTTTTAGTGCCGTAAGTCGCAATCACTTTGCCAGTGTTAGGTACCTTGATCGCCTTAAGCTTCTTAACACGTTTACCCTCAGAGTTATAGACATAAGAGTTGTGCATTAAGGTCTTGTTGACCTTTTTTTCACCCTTAGGGGCTTGCGAAGCAGGAGGAAGTGCGCTGCCCAAGTCTAAGAGCGTATCATTAACCCAGCCCTTGCCGGAGATATACATGCGCTTTTTACCATTATAATAGGTAATGGTCTTCGTAACAGTAACGGCATCGCCCTTAGCAACGGAATTAGTCTTAGCTGAAACCGAATGGTCAGTAGGCCACGCGTAAGTAGCGCCCGCTTTCTTGACGACATAAGACTTGCTGGTGTTTGAAACCGTAGGGTCATATTGCGTCAAATTGTAGTTAGCAATTCTGGCATTCAAGGTCGTGTTGTATTTGCTGTCAGTCGCATACGTACCAGTTAGCGCCTGAGTGGCATCTGTATAAGAAGCGGCGTTTTCCAACCAAGCTCCTTGATAGCGCTCAGGTTGCCAAGTTACACCTAAGCGCAGCTTCTTGCCGTTATCATCAAAAGAATCCTGACAGGAGTCGTATTTTCTAAACTTAGCGGTTACGTAATAGCTCTTGCCGTTCTTATCTTCTTCGCGAGTCTTAGACGAGTAAGTTGCTCCAGGCCAGTCGTCATTAGCTTTCATACCAAATAAGTTATTGGCATTGACTGCCAAGCCTGACTTGCCCCAATTAGATTCTACGATTGCCTGAGCAATCATCACAGAAGGGTATAAGCCATATTTCTTTGATACCTTCTGTGCCTGCTTAGACATAGTATTTAAAAACGCAGTTTCAGCCGCAGTAGCCGCAGATACTTTCTCAGCACGTACTGGAGAATTGGCAATTAAGTTGTTGGTAACCGGCATGACAACCGCTGAGGTGAGGACAGCTGTCGCAAAACCAGTGATTAGTCTTTTCTTCATAAATAATATTTCCTCCTTAACCGACACCTTTATTGTATCGGGCAATTAGACTATAAACAATAGCTGCACTTGAATTGTAGTCAAAAAGTAATATAGATCGTTTTTATATTACAAATAGTAATTATTTTTCTAAAATTTCACGTAAGTGAATTAACAAATTATGCTTGCATCTTTGCAGCTGAACCCGGCTCACATGGGCTTCTTGAGCCAAGGCACTGATAGTTTGACCACCAATTAAGTGATTAATAAATAGCAATTTTTCTATCTTGTTCATATGAGCAAGTTCACCCTTAAGAACCAGCTGATTATTCCAGTTAGTCATTAATGTAGCTTCTGTGAGCGAATCAAAGGCAATTTCTTCTTCTGATTGACGCTGCTTTTTGCGCAACAGATCAATAGTGTGCCAGATAATCTTACGAAAACTCAGCCGATCTACTTCAGAACGCTTCTTATCTGCTAACTTGGTTAACATTTCCGCGTATATTAAAATACCTTCTTGAAAAAGGTCTTCATAATTAGTATAGTCCACTCTGACGTGGGCGGCTTTTAAAGCGCCTCTAACTAATTTTTGGTTATTCCATGCCGTTAAAAATGCCTGTTGGTTAATCTTCATTTGTGACGTTTCCTTTATGTCATTTTGTCACAAGCGCTTGTGCTCCTATAGATTAACAAGGTTTATTAAAATAGCAAAAACGTAAAATGAGGCGTTAATTATACTATCACTGCTTATTTTAATAAAAGAAAAAATTTTCCTAATTCTAGCTGCAGACAGCCTAATAACGGGCAATTTCTGGGTGAAAAAAGAGTTAAAAAAATACACGAATCAATTACTTAATTCGTGTAGCAAGCTAATATAAGCTGTCGGGTCTCTTGCTGGAATAGTAGGCCTTCTTATGTGCCTCCGTCATTTGGGGCAATTCATAAAAATCTGCCAAGTAATTACCGTAACGTAGATGCTTTTTATCCAGAACTTCCGTCATAATACTTTTGAGACTTAAATTGGCCAGAGATTGATGCGGATGAAAATTAGCCGGTTGATCAATCAGAGATTTACCATGAAATTTCCTAACCCGCCAGCCTAAATTCTGCTCTAAATGGGTACTGTTAAGCACATACAGGGCATGGTTAAAGAATAAGCTGTTACATATCTTATCTGTTAAATGCCGGCTGCAGTTGCGGTAAGCAAAAAGGTATTTATTGTCACTAATACTGACAGTTTCAAAGACAAACATGTGGTTCTGCAGAGGTTGATAGTCGGCCATTTGATGGAGCGCAACCCAGTCAAGATTACTGGTGTTGTAGCTGCGAGTGGAAAAGTAAGCCAGTTTGCCAGTAGCTATGACGTTGTGTCCTGCTAAACCAATTTGACGGGCAAATTCACGCTGAAACTCAAGGCCGGCAAACAGGCACTTTTGCGCAAATGAAGTCAGGTGAGACTTGGTACTACGACCACTTAAGACTATGCCGCACTTACTGTCAAAAATGGCGCTTTTGAACTTGCCCCACAGCGGCTGATTTTGAAACTGATACAAGGCAATGGTACTGGCACTAACACAGTATTCTTCATCAAACACCAGATAGTCTAAAATTTTCTTATCTTCTGCTATCCGCTGGCGCAATAACCTTTCTGACCAAATGGGGTAGTCTTTACTTGGGGGTAAGTTGCAAATGGTATCATTTTCTTTTATCATTTAAGCTTCTCCTAATTTTAAAATTGATAAAAGCCATTATACCAGTATTGTTATCGCTTGCATAGCTTAAAAAGGCAACAAAAAAACGGAAATGTAACACATTTCCGTTTTCGTGTAATTAACTAAGAATTAATTACTTAAAGTTAGCAACTTTAACGTATTGCTTAGCAGGTCCGCCGATACGGTAGTAAGCCTTACCATTCTTGAATGTGTAAGGTGAACCATAGGTAACAACAGTTGCACCCTTCTTCAATACACGTCTGTCAGCACGCTTCTTAGAGGTCTTGTAAACATAAGCGTTGTGTGACAATACACGAGCAGTACCGTCAATGTTGTCAGCCATTACGTATTGGTTGTCACCAATCTTGTAAACCAGGCTGCCATCTGCAAGCTTAGTTGTAGTACCATAAACATTTACAGTGCTGTAAGCTGCAAGTACGTTAGTACCAACACGCTTGTGGTCCTTGTCGTAGATGTATGAGTTGTGCATAACTTTCTTAGCTACAGCTGCAACTGGTTTAATTGAACCGTCAACATACTTAGTTTCAACGAACTTAGTTGAGTCAGCTGCGTTAATACGAGTGTATGACTTACCATTTACAGTTACAGTACCAAAGGTAGCAATCTTGTCACCATTCTTAACAGTAGTCTTAGTATCAGTTACTGTATTGCCAGTAATGTCGTAAACTGGAACATTGTCAAGGTCTGCTTGAACAGTGGTGTAAGTAGCACCTTTAGCACCAACAGTTAAGAAGAAGGTAACTGAAGTAGTCTTACCATCAGTATTAGTTGCACTTACAGTTACTGGGTACTTACCTGCAACTGCAGTGTTAACTTTACTAATATCAACATTTGGTGTTAAAGCTGTGTTGTTTGAAGCACTTACAGTAGTAGCAAATGCTCTCTGAATTTCAGCAACAGGAACTCCAGTGTTAAGAGGTACATAGTTGAAACTTGAATCACCAACATCAAGAGTATTGTTTTGACCTACAAATGTATGGGTATGAGTATCAGTTGCTGTAGCTGAATAAGGAACAGTTACAGTCATTTGTGGAAATGTTGCATCACCATTAGTAAGTGGGTCAGGGTTAACTGTAACTGGGAAGTTTACAACAACATCATTAGAAGAGTGAAGTGCAGCATTAACTGTAAATGGGGTAGCAGGTTTTGCAAAACTGCCATCATCTTTAACAGTAATTCCAGCAGCCTTCAACCCTGCCTTTACATCACCGGTCAAATCCTGGTATTCACTAAATGCAGGGTTATTATCAGTAACAGTAGTTTGTACATCATATTTTGCTCTGATTGCATCAACAACAGCACTAACTGTGTACTTACCGTTTCCTAAGCCGACAACACCGCTCTTAACTTCGTGACCAGTAGCAATTTCTCTTGCAAATGGAACACCATTAGCAGTTGTAGTACCAACGTAAAATACTCTACTTACTAAACCAATCTCTTCTGTGTTCTTATTATTGTCAGTTTTAACTGTATTACCATTAATCCTGTAAGTGGCGTTAGCAGCCAAGCCAGTTATTGTCATTTTCTTAATGACAGCAACATATTGAACGCCAGCTTGAAGTGTATCTACAGCATTATTATCATCATATTGACTTGCGTCAGTAATAAGTTGAGTTGCATTTGTAGGACTAAATTGTGCTGGATAAATCTTAATTGACTGATTGGTAATATTTGGTGTACCAACTTCACTCCAAACGCGAGCAGTTAATTTTGAAGCGTTATCTCCGGCTTTAACAGCACCATTATTCAATACATTAATACCTGCACTGAAACTAGTAGTGCTTGATACACCAGTTCCTGGTGTAACTGAACCTGTAACAAAGCTATCAGCAAAAACTGTTGATGTAGCACTTGCAGCAACTGGAGCAACAGCTAATAAAGCAGCAGCAGCAGCGCTAACAATTCTTAAATTTTTCTTCATGTGGTCTTTCCTCCTTGTGTATATACAAAATAGTAATAGACTATAGGTTCAGTCGTTATGAGCCTACATTGTTACAACACCCTTCGAGCTGAAATCATAAGTTTATAACTCTTATGAGGTAGCCTTCAAGCTGAAGAACGCGCATGCGTACAGGCTATCGAACCTGAAGCATAGCTATTACTTACCACATTTCATATTGTACTAACCTTTTGCTTAAATTGCAAGGCATCCAATTATTTTACACACTTTTGTAACAAACGCTTACAGCTGTAAAATAGATATGTAAAGTTGCTATTCTTATAAAAACGTTGTGCAACAATGCTTTGCGGGTTTTCTGGTCAATTTTAGTCAAAAAAACTTTTTTATTTGCCGGTAAATTTTACAAAATAATAACAAAAAAACTTTTTATAAAGTAAAAAAGGCTGCACTTAACAATCTGAGTGCAACCCTTTCCTTTATTAATATTTACTCTCGTTTTAAAATCCGCCTGACTTTAGCAATCAATTTGCTAATCAGTTTCAGTATCTGCAGATTACAGAGACTGATCCGCAGTATTATCAAACAAACTAGTAACAGTTCGTTCAACGTATGCAGCAGATTGAGGAGTTTGATATAGACTCACCCCTTCTTGTTCAAATGCATCAGCATTTGCTATTGTAGTCATTGCCGTTTTAACTTCCGCGCCGGTTAGGTTAGCCGCAGCGTTAGCCAAGGACAAATTAACCTTTTTGCCCGCACCATTTAAAAATACTAATTGTAACGTCTTGGTTTTAGTTTCCATATTATCTACTCCTATCCCACTTAATTATTGAATGACTAGTTTTAATCTCTTGCTAATGAAATGCCCTGCTTTTGAATTAAGGTTGCCGCTCCCAGTTCATCGCCTTGCAAGTGAGCCAGTGCGTTTCCGACTTTAGCTAAACTGTCTGCTGCAACACCCCGTTTAACATTCTTCAAATTGCGTGTTTTAGCACCTTGTTTGCCATACTTGGAGTTTAAAAATGTGTATTGGACTGCTTGATCTAATAATGCAAAATTCATAGTATCTTTCTTTCCTTTTTAATTTATCTTAATGCTGTAATCAACCCGCGCGCCAGCTGTCTTACACTATTACTAACGAATTAGCGCCGTAAAATGTAACTTTTTAGTCGTAATTTTTTGGCTAAAACATGTGAAAAAACACCATTAAGTAGTCAAATCTGCTTAAACCATCTATAATTAAACTAAGTATGAGTAAGGAGGATAAATTCCTATTATGAAAAAAACGACAATTGGTACGATTGTGGCAGTAGTAATTATCGCTATTGGTGGTGGCGTTTTTTATGCCACCCAAAAATCTAACAGTGATAAAGTTAATGCTTCCTATAACAGTGCAATGACTACCGGTAAAAATGCAGTTGCTGACAAAGACTACTCAGAAGCAAGCTCCGCATTTGCCAAAGCTTTCAGAATTAAGAAGACTGACCAGGCTAAAGCTTATAAAAACCAATCGGACAATATGACTTCTGCAATTAAGGCTACTAAAAAAGGTAAATATGATGATGCCTTAAGCAAAACTGCAGACGTAATTCAAAGAAAAAACGGCTACTCCGTTTTAGTAAAACAAGGTAAAAATCTCAAAGCTACTATTAAAGATGTGCAGGATAATTACGAGCACGAAATTCGGCCTATCTTTCTTGCTGCATCCCAAGCAGAGCTGAATAAACAATACCTTAAAGCTGCGGACGAGTATCAAAAAGTTCTAGACCTGCCATATATCGACGGGCAATACTACAGCCAATATAAGAAAGAAGCAGAAAAGGGACTGAAGAATAACCAAAAGGCTGCTAAAGACGGCACAAACGGTAACGCAGCTCAAAGCTACAAAGCTATTTCCGGTAAAGGACCAGACACGGGCAATGCTGGTAAGACCGGTGAAGGAGCAATGGGCAACCATAAGGTAAACGGCAAGACCGTTACTAAGAAGCAGATTGCGCAATTGCGTAAACGTGTAGCTAAGTTCGGTTATGACGCAACTTCCTGGAGTCCGCAAGATTTAATTGATCTTTACAGAAAATCCGGCAGAACCAAGCCAGGCAAGATTACCAAAAAAGACATTCAAGATTATCTCAGACCATAATCATTCTTTTTAGATCTCTGAATTAAGTAAAATCGCCTTGAACTGCTAAACTGCAATTTAAGACGATTTTTGCTGTTAAAGTTTTAACTATTCAGCAATTTTTTGTGCGTAGGCAAAAATGCTATAATTTTATTAAAATTGAGAAAAACTACTATTATGTAAAGGGTAAATTGCTCCAATAGTTGCTTTTATAGTCTAAACTCTGTAAAATGACTATTGACTTTCACGTTTCCTATTTTTATTAAAGGAGTGTCTGCTTTGACTGATAAAGAAAATAATACCAAAGAGAAAGATAACGAAAAACAACAAGAAAAGGATAAGGAAAAAGCTAGAAAAGAAAAGGAACTTAAGGTTGTCATGCCTGAGGCTGAGTGGGCTACCATGCCGCAAAAAGAATTCGCGCAGCAGCCAGACTACCTTATAGTCTTCGCTGATTTCTACATCGCACAATTTAATCAGCGCGACTTAGAAATCATGAATTTATACGATACTAATTCCAACATGGTGGATATTAATCACTATCTTCTTAACAACATTCACTTTACCCGCAAAGAATTAGTTAAGCATGTATTACAATATCATGCCCAAAATTTCCAAAATATAATTGATGAAATTGCGGCTAAAGATGGTGTTGAAGCAGAAAAAATGACATCATACAAGGATTGGGATAACTGGTACGAAGACCGTCGCAATAAAATTTCAGCTTCTTTATCATAATTTACTTGTACTAAAGCAAAAAAAAGAACAGAATAGATACTTGAATGAGAATGCCACAGTGACATTCTTTTTTACTTAAAAAATGAATAGTTCAATCTTGTCTATGGGAGTACATATTTACTATGGATAAAAAGAAGAAGCGGATTTCAGCTGCCGGTTTGTTAATTACCATCGGTATCGTTTACGGCGATATCGGTACTAGTCCGCTCTATGTAATGAAGTCAATCGTTACGGGTAATGGTGGTATTGCCAACGTTGATCGAGAACTAATCTTGGGTTCAATCTCGCTGATTTTCTGGACAGTCACGCTGTTAACTACCGTTAAGTACGTTATGATTGCGCTTAGAGCCACCAACCGTGGTGAAGGTGGTATATTCGCTTTATACGCTTTAGTACGCAAAAGAGCCAAGTGGCTGGTGATGCCAGCGTTGATTGGCGGAGCAGCGTTATTAGCCGACGGAACATTGACGCCAGCCGTGACCGTCACAACTTCGATTGAGGGACTAAAGAACATGCACTTTGGTTCCCACGTCCCCGTTCCTAATCAGAATGCCGTCATCATTATTACGATCGCCATTCTGCTGGTACTGTTTTCAATTCAAATGCTGGGCACCAGCAGTATCGGTAAAGCCTTCGGCCCGATTATGTTTGTCTGGTTTACCTTTTTAGGTTTGATCGGTATCTATAATATGGCTAACGACTGGTCAATTCTGGAGGCACTGAATCCGGTTTGGGCTGTTAAAGTTCTTTTCAGCCCCTCTAATAAAGCCGGTATTTTCATTTTGGGCTCAATCTTCCTAGCTACGACTGGTGCCGAGGCGCTGTATTCTGATGTTGGTCATGTTGGCAAAGCTAACATTCGCGGATCATGGCCATATGTCTTTCTTTGTCTGTCACTTAATTACTTAGGACAAGGAGTATGGATACTGCAGAACCCGCACTACCAGACTAATGGCGGTGAGCTCAATCCTTTCTTTGAGGCTGTACCGACTGATTTGCGCCTATTCGCCATTATTTTAGCTACAGTTGCCGCCATTATCGCCTCCCAGGCTTTAATCACCGGTTCATTTACACTGGTATCCGAAGCAAGTGGTCTGAAATTTTTACCACGAATGAATATTAATTACCCTACTACTAAGCATGGACAAATTTATATTCCTTCCGTTAACAAAATGATTTGCGTTGCTACTATTGCAATCGTCATTTTCTTCAGGACTTCAGAACACATGGAAGCAGCCTACGGTCTGTCAATCACGGTCACAATGTTAATGACTACCCTGCTTTTGTTTGAGTACTTGGGTTCAAAACACCATCCGCTAATATTGCGCCTGTGCTTTTTACTTGCCTTTGGCTTTATCGAAGGCATGTTCTTAATCTCCAGTCTAACCAAATTCATGCATGGCGGTTATGTCACCGTCCTAATTGCCGGTTTCATTGGCGTTATCATGTTCATTTGGTACTTCGGCAATAAAGTCCGTGACAAGCACGAAGGTGCTCATTCCTACGTACGTTTAGATGAATACACCGATATGTTAACGGACCTAAGTCATGATGATGATTACCCTACTTATGCGACTAACTTGGTCTACATGGCTAAGGTTAAATACAATAAGTTTATTAAACGGGAAATCATGTACTCCATCTTGGATAAACGGCCTAAACGCGCTCAGGCCTACTGGTTTGTCACTGTCAACATTACCAACGAACCGTTTACAGCCAGATACGCCGTTAATACTTTTGGCACTAAAAATGTCATTAACGTGCAGCTGTATCTCGGTTTCAAGAAACAGACCAGTGTCAACGTTTATCTGCGCCAAATTGTCCACGACTTGATTAAAGACGGCACCATTGAGGCTCAACCGCAGGAATACACCACTACCCCTGGTCGTAAAGTCGGCGACTTTTCATTTGTAATTGTTAATGAAGTTGTCAGTCCTTTAACCAGACTAAAAGGCTTTGAAAAAGTAATGTTAAAAGCGCGGGTATGGCTGCAAAACCTGTCTTCCAATCCTGCCTCCTGGTTTGGCCTGGAATACACTGACACGGTGGTCGAGCAAGTGCCTTTGATTTTAGGCAAGCCAAGACACAACTTGCACATTAAGCGGGTTGCACCACGTGACTATTCCAACCTAAAGAAAAAAGATACTGAATAATATAAATAACCGTCCACGACTTGTTAGAGTCGGGGCGGCTTTATTTTAAGCAAAAAGCGTTTATAATAAGTGATATGAAGAAATCATGACTAAGTAGTAAAAGTCTAGTCAAACAGATAGCAGTTGATCGAGTTAGGATAGTGAGGTGTAAGTACAATGGATAGAAATATTTTTCTTAAGCAAATGATCGCATTTGCTGTGAGTAAAGGCATAAGTGAAGACCAAGCCCAGCGAATTATGAATAAATATATCGATAAGCTTGAAGTGAGTGACTCCATTGTACAACACATTGGACCTGAATATTATGCTTATCAAATTTTAATTAATGAAAAGTTGGTAGATTTTGTGGCTCTTTAGTTTTTAAAACTAATTAACCCCATAAACCAAATCTCTTTTATTAATCATATGTCTAAACTAGTTATATGAAAACTATTCAAACCAAAAACGCACAAGCTAAAGTCTAGCTTATGCGTTTTTTAATTACTTTGTCAATTATGGAATCAAAATCAATGGTAATTAATCTTGTTGCTTCGGAAAAAATTTTCTTAGAATTTCACTGTCAAACAGATTCTTTCTAATTTCTCCATCTTGCGTAAAATCTTGATGACTTCCTAAACTGCAATTTAAAATATTACATTTGCGCCAAGTTTTTTGCGATTACTTCTTGTCTCCGTTTGGTCCAAATAATAACTAAAGCTATAGCTGCATAAATAGTCACTCTCAAAATGGTTCCCTGCCAATCCATCATAGTAGGTTGCACTGCAGACTTAACTGGATTGCCATATTCGCCGATACCAGCTTGAAGAAATAGAATAAAATCATATAAGCCATGATAGGTCATATTTAACAGTAGCGAATGTGTGTAAAGGTAAATAGCAGCAAGTACCAACCCCGCGCCACTTACCTCAAACATTTGGCGCAAAGTAGTTAATGGCGTTTGATAGGCAATGTTGGTGATATGCCAAAACCCAAAAAGTAGACCATCAAATAACACAATTAAGTATATACGATACTTACTGCTTTGAAAAATTTGCGCAAGAAGAGCAATAACTAAAAAACGCATTAGCCATTCTTCAGCAATCCCTGTTCGTATAGCTGACCCGATAATACCAAGATTAATTTGATCAAAATAGTAACTCAAAGTATCGGCAATGTTATCAACTTTGGCTAAAGGGGATAAAGCAATTAAAAATAAAACTCCCGCTAAAAGCAAAGTTATTAAGCTGGAAAACAGAATTGAGTCATTCCGACTATATAGAAAGTGTGGTTTTTGTATTTTCCAACTGGTCATTACCAAAACAGTAATGATGATTAAAACAGGAATTCCAGACAAACCCGAATTATTTATCTGGTGCAATACCTTGTTGTACCGTAAAGTTCCGGCAATCTTGCTTACAACCCGGACGTCATAGACAACAAACATCAATAGCAAAATTCTGCCCCAATTATTGTTCACCCGACTTAAGGCTAATTTAGCCATTGGAATATACATGATAAGGGAATAAAAAGTAACCAAAAGCATCCAGAAAGTGCCATTGATCAAATGATAGTAATTCAGTAATTTTGTTAGCAAAGACAAACTAATTGGCAAAGTGTAACAAATTGCTATAGTTTCAATGTAATGGTTAATCAATTGCCATCTTTTCGGCTGTTCACTTTCAGTCTGTAATAAAGAAAATTGTAAACAAACAAAAATAAGAGAGAGTGAAATGGCAAGCTTTTGGCTTTGATTAAAAAGATTTCTATTAACAAAACCCAGAGTAGCGCAAATTAGTAAGATCAATATTTGTCCCACAGTTTGTGCTAAATGAAAAATTTTTATTATCCGATTTGTTTCTGATGTACGTGCTGATACAGCGTTTTGATTGAAATTCTTCATGGTAACTACATTATAGTAAATATAAAATGTGTTTCAATATATCTTTAATCCTTTTTTAAAATAAGTAAAATTATTATTTACCTTTACAAAAAAAGCCATTGTTCTAAATGATTAGAACAATGGTTTTTGATTTATTACTAATAATTACCAAATATGTACTCGTTTTTCTGGGTCGAGCCACATGCCATCTTCAGGCTTAACATCAAAGGCTTTGTAAAAGTCATCTTGACATTGGCTTTGAACGTTGGCACGTAATGGACCAGGTGCATGAACGTCAACAGCGGTTTGACTCTTAATTGATTCAGTCAGTTGCTTATTAGCCCAAATGCGTGCAAAGTTTTCAAATAATTTCTTTAAGTCATCATTTTCATTCTTTGCGGCTTCAACAGCAGCAGTTAAACCACCCTGGTCAGCAATATTTTCTGAAACTATTTGCTTACCATTGAGTTTAACCGGACCATATTCGATGCCATCAAACAAATCAATTTCAGCTTGTGTCCGCTTCTTGAATTCGGCGTAATCCACATCAGTCCACCAATTAGTCATGTTGCCCAATTCATCAAATTGTGCACCATTGTTGTCAAACGCATGTGAAACTTCATGAGCAATTACGGAACCAATACCACCAAAGTTAGCTGCTCTGTCTTGCTTTAAGTCATAGAATGGCTTTTGCAAAATGGCTGCAGGGAAAGTCAGATCATTTCTCTGCGGATCATAGCAGGCGTTAACTAAATTACCAGGCATTGCCCATACTGTCCGGTCAACTTCCTTGTGCAGTTGCTCAATGTTGTACTTTTGTTCTGCAATAGTAAATGCACGTTCATTTGCATAAAGGCTGCCACCTTGACTTGCAGGGATAACCTTTAAGCGATTATAAATTTCCTCGATTTTATCCGGATAACCAATTTTCAAGACCAAAGCATCAAGCTTAACAATCGCACGCTTTTTAGTTTGTTCAGAAAGCCAGTCATTATTTTGCAGGCGTTCCTTATAAACGTCAAGCATACGATGAATCATATCCTCAACGTCTTTTTTAGCATCTTCGCCAAAATAAGTTTGACCGTAATAAACGCCGACTACTTCACTAAAGGCACCGTTGGCAATGTGGTAAGCTTGCTTTTCACCACTAGACAACTTAGGCTGGCCATATAAAGCCTGGCTAAATGGGAACGCTGCTTCTCTGAAGTCTTGTGACAAAGAATCAGCAGCCGCATTAATAAAGGTAACAATCATCCAGCCCTTGATTTCAGCAAAGTTTTCTTCATTGATAATTTCGTTAATGTGATCCAAGTAGCGTGGTTCTTCAACAATAATTCGTTCTGGTTCTTCGCCAATTGCTTCTTTCAAGTAGTAAGCAATCTTGAATTTATCAAACTTAGCTTCAAAGTCCTTAATCTTCATTGGATTGTAAGTAGCAGGATAATCTGCCCACTCCTCTGTAGACTTAACGATCTTAGATAGCTTAGCATCAAACTTAATAGCATCTGCTGCATATTTTTCTGCTTGAGCTTGAGCAATACCAGCCATGGTTAAAAGCTTAACTGACTGCTTTTGCAAAGTATCTAACAATTGAGGTGCATCAGGAGTTTGATAAGTTGTAGTGTCAGGCAAGAAAGTTCCAGGACCAGCAAAATACAAAGCATTAACTTTGGTATTCTTCATGTCAGGTTCAACGCTAAAGCTAAATGGGAGCAAGGCAAAAGTTGCTAAGTCAGGCGCATTTAAGTTGTAGTCAGAAAAGTCCTTAATGCCGTCAAGAATAGCTAAATCGTCCTTAATCGGATCAGCACCTTCTCTATTACGCTTGTCAAAATCGCCTGCTAATTTATAGAGCTTAACTGCCTCACCTAAGTTAGGAACGTTCGGCACTTCTTTTTTACCAGATGCAAAATCGGCAAAATCCTGCATTAAATGCTTTTCAACATCTACATCGATGCCGTCAAATGAAGCCATCCGTGAACGGTCTTCAGGAATTGTAGTATTTTTAATCCACTCAGAATTAATAGCCAAGTAAAGGTTGTCCTGTGGACGAGCGGCAACATTAGGTTCAATAATATCGCCACTACCGCCGCGAACAGCAAAATTTTTATTCATTCAGAAAGTCCTCCCTTTTATATCTAAATTAAAAATAGACTAAATTAATCTTATCATTTTAATCAAACCGTTAATATTAAAAAGCCTTTACAAAATCATTTATAAAGTGTGATATGTTTACGCAACTTTGCGTGAAGGGGCAATAACATTAGCACCATCAGAAAAATACCGCAGGCAGCTGTTATGAAAAACGGGATGTAACCCGCACGATCAATTACCATCCCGCCAAATAAGGGGCCAAAGGCCTGACCAATACCGCGGGCAACATTAATTTCCCCCTGGTATTTACCCTTACTGGTTGCGGGGGATAAATAGTTAATGTAAGCAGGAACGGCAGGAAAAGCTGTCGCTTCACCTAGCGTCAGAACAAACATTGACAGTGCAAAATGGGCGAAGTCCTTGGCAAAAATCAATGTGGCAAAAGAGATTGCGAACATGATCGTGCCAAAAATAATTTGCTGAAACAGGTTTTTAAAAATATGGGGAAAACGGGCCAAAATTACCTGGACAGTAACTATGATCGCACCATTAAAGGTCCATAGCAAACTGTACATGTGGAAAGGTATTCCCAAAGACACCATGTAAACCGACAAGTTTGATTCCCAGTTCATATACATTAACCAGGTCACAGCTAAAGAAACCAAAAATCCGACCATTAACATCACATTATATTTTGGCATAGGAATCGCCTTGGATTGTGCATTCTTTTTAACACCATTCTTTTTACGGTTTTGGTGAAATGTACTGATCGGGCGGTAATGGATAGCCGCATTGACGCAAGCAATGGCAAATAAAGATGCTGCCAGAATAAATAAAAATTCAATTGAGAAGTCATAGAGATAACCGACAAGCAGAGTACCAGTGACAGTACCAACGTTTTGCGCAAAATAAATTAAATTAAAAACGTAGCGTCCTGAATATTTACGCAGACTCGTCGCAATTGAATTAATCAGCGTGCCGTTCCAGCCACTGATACATCCCGTCATAATCAGCCATATCCAATATTCCGGCCAGCCATGAAAGAACGCCATCATAAACAGAACCAACGCGTCAAGGCCTAACCCAGTAACAATTAACGGGTAGGGGTTCAGGCGGTCGTACAAGCGTCCGGCTAAAAATGAGCCTAAGACATTGCTGGCACAATTGCAAAATAAAACAACCCCTATTACAGAAAGGCTGATGTGTAATTGTTTGTTTAAATAAACCGAAGTTAAGGGCCAAACAAAACTTGACCCAATCCACGTGGCCAGTTCCCCCAGTAGTAGCCAACGCAGCTTAATTTCTGTTTCTTCATTAGATCCGTGTTTAAGTTTCATTTATTCAGTCCTTTCTTTTTTTAAATTCCATTTACCAGTTTAGCAAGAAGTATTAAAAAAGAACACCCCAAAACTAATAACTAACCGGGTAAAAAAGATAGTTTATATCTAAAAAGATGATTACATGTCTTGCTGCAATCATCTTTATTATTATGCAATGGCAATAGGCCTAAAAGAACTGGCCTTTATTTTCCTGGTAATACTTTTGGTAGCGTCCTTTATAATTATGAAACATGTATTTCAAAAGCAGCCACCGCTTAAAATTGCGATCCTGATCATAAAAGACAGTCGTACCATAGCGCCCTTCATGAATTAATTCTTCGGCCATTTGTTTAGCTTCATTGTCCACGGCATATTGCTTGAATACGCTCACCGGAATACCCAGCCACAGTTCATGCTTTGACTTTAATTTATTACCGTAGATTGGTTCCTTGTCCTGCAGTGAATCGTAAACATAATCGTCCACGTACCATTTGGCTAAATTATAACCATTAAGGGTCACATAGAAACTTGAACGGCCCTGACGCAAATTAATTTCAAAGAACTTATATTTACCATCGCGGGCGTCATATTTAATGTCAAAGTTGGCCATCCCCGTGTAATTGATTTTTTCCAAAAATGCTTCAACCTGCTCGTACAGCTTTTCATCATAATCAGGTAAAATCGCCATATAATTGCCAATTGACTGGGGTGTGGGATCTTCCAGCAAAGGATGACCCATACACATCATCTTAATATGATGATCCTTATCAACATAGGCATTTAACACCCGCATGTTGGAATCATCACCGGGAATGAAGTCCTGCAGAATTAAATCTTCTTTGTAGCCATTTTCATAGATTTTAGTGACAATATCGCGCAATTCAGTTTCATTATGAATGGTAAAAGCCTTTTTGCGACCTTCAAATTGCACGTCAAGCCAGGATACCGGATCTTCCGGCTTAAGCTCCATTGGGTAGCCAAAAGGCAGTTCCAAATAATTTTCTGCCTTGTAATCTGCCATAGTCACAATTTTAGTCTTAGGGTACGGCAGACCATACTTTTCCGCAATTTGGTAAAAGTTTTCTTTTGAGATTAATTTTTGTAAGAGATCGTAGTCCACGTAAGGAACAACAAATACCTGCTCCAGTTCTGCTTTATGTTTGGCAAGCAGTTCCGAGTAACCATCTCCGCATGAAATCAAAATCACCGGTTCATCATGGTCTTGGTAGAGTTTCATTTGCTTGCGCATTACTTCAATAAAAGTGGGATCTTCACTAAAACCCTGGTGCAGTTCCACACTAACAATTTTAGAATAACGCGTTGCCGCCAGCTGGCTGTCAGCCAGTGCTTTCACGCTAATACCATAAGCCTCGTTAAACGAGCGGGCCATGCCGTAAACATTAATGTCACTACCAAGTAAAATTGGTGTAAAGTTTCGTTTCATTAATAAATTCTGCTCCTCATTAAACCAATTTGCCTTGTTTAATCAAATCGGCTACTTCTGGTTGAACACGCTGGTATTTGGCAACTGTACCTTCATAATCAACAAAGAATAGTTTATACCAAACTAAGAACGTATAAATTGTCCAAATCTGTCTGCGATGAGAACCATCGCCTTTATAGTTTTCATCAAGTAAGTCTAAAATTTTATCCTGCTCGAAGATGTCCTGCACAAAGTCTTCACTGAACAGTTCGCGTACCTGCTTGTAAAAACGAGGTTCTTGCAGCCATTCTTTGATTGGGGTAGGAAAACCTAGTTTTGGCCGTTTTGCCCATTCAGCTGGTAAAACTTTTTCTGAAGCCTTGCGTAAAGCATATTTAGTATCATGCTTATTAACTAGATAATCGGTTGGAATTGAATTTGCTCTTTCTGCCACCTTTTTATCAAGGTATGGTACCCGCAATTCCAGCGAATGAGCCATAGAAATCTTATCTGCCTTTTGTTCAATATCATTAAGCATAAAGTGATGCAGATCAATGTACTGCATTTGCCGGACGTTATCGAGATTTTTGACCTTCTTAAAGTCGCTTTGGTAAATCCCGTTAACAGTTAGCTTATTCCGGTAAGACGGTTTTAAGATGCTGTTAGCATCTTCAGAAGAGAAGATGGTCGGGTAATCCATGTCGTAGATAACCGATTGACCAACGTAAAATTCACTTGGCTCAGCTAAGTTGGTATACAGGTGCACCTTGCCCGGAAAGTTCGGCATTTTCTTAATTCTGCGCGCCAGCTTAACCTTGGTGTTCTTAGGCAATTTCTTACACTGTGAAGTAAAGGCCTTAATAATACTGTTATGCGTGTGCATCCCATAATTAACATACCCTGCAAACAATTCATCTGCGCCTTCACCAGACAATGCGACAGTGACGTGCTTACGCGCCATTTTGCAGAGGTACCACAACGGGATAATTGACGGGTTGGCATCCGGTTCATCCATATGATACTGCATCTCGGGGAAGTCATGCATTGCTTCATCGGCTTTAACCTTGTCGGAAAAGAAGTTCCAGCCCTTGATGTCCGCTAGCGCCTTGGCCTTTGATGCCTCATCATAAGTGGCATCATCAAACGAAATTGAAAACACATCGTCTGGATTTAAGATACTGGTGATATAGCTGGAATCGACCCCTTCTGATAAGAAGGCACCGACAGGAACATCCGCGATATGGTGCAGTTTAACTGATTCGTGCAAGTCTTCGTTAATTTTATTAACGGTTTCTTCGAAACTTAAAGTATTGGCTTTGTATTCCGCGTCCCAGTATTGGTGGATTTTCATTGCGCCATCTTTGTATTCAAACCAGTGACCGGCAGGAAATCTGTAAATACCCTTAAAGAAAGTCTCATGCAAGTCATTATACTGATTCATTAAATACGGTTTAACGGCTTCAATGTTTAAACGCCGTTTAAAGCCGGGCAGTTCCAGAAAGCTTTTAATTTCTGAGCCCATAATCAGGTGGCCATTTTCATTGCTGTAATACAGCGGCTTAATGCCGAAAAAGTCGCGGGCACCATACATTGTCTGGGTCTTATCATCCCAAATAATAAAAGCAAACATGCCTCTGATTCTTTTGAGCAGGCCAGCCATGCCCCATTCTTCAAAACCATGCAAAAGCACTTCCGTATCGGACTTAGTGGTAAATGTGTGACCTGCCGCAAGCAATTCTTCTCTTAAGGGCTGGAAGTTATAAATTTCACCGTTAAAGATAATCGCCTTTGTTTTGTCCTCGTTGTAGATTGGCTGACTGCCGCCACGTAAATCAATGATTGACAGTCTCCTAAAGCCTAAGGCAATTTTATCGTTGGTATAAAAGCCATCTGAATCAGGACCACGATGCTTCATTGCCGCCATCATTTTACCGATAGCAGCTTGTTTATCATTTATTTCTGGATTATAGAATGCAACAATTCCGCACATTGCTTAACTTCCCTTAATTTGTCTTACTTTGTATATTTTTGTCTTCATTTTAACTTTTCCATTATATGCTAAGAACCGGGCAATTTCCAAATTGCCCGTCGCGACTTTACTAAATATAAAAGATTCTGCGTTTGCTGGCAGCACCATAGCCGAAGGTCTGAATGTAGTGTCTTTGTAAATCAATGTTCACAATATAACCGGCAAATTCGGTTTGGTGGTCAATTTGCCTTTTCCAGTTTTTATTATATTTAGTAGTCAAGGCGTGATTAGGACCCATCAGTGCAGAACAGTTAAACAAGATATACTGGATCCCGTTAATCCGGTACTGGTCTTCTCTATGTCTGTGGCCGCAGAAGTAGGCAATAATGCGGGCATTTTTTACATTAGTAAAGTCAAACTCATTTGCCAAACGAAATTCAGGAGGCAGCCCAAAGCTGGAATGCATCTCTCCTTTTTCACCTTGATTAAAAGCTACCAGCAGTTCATGCAGTGAACGACCGTTGTACTTTAATGCGTTTGAACCCTTACGATTAATGGGATTAGCATGGCTCATCAAGATAATTTGCTTATTCGATGACTGCTCCAGAATTTCAATGATTTCTTCTATTTGATCTTCCCTCACAGCCAAAGTGAGTTTAGCATCATATTTTTTTCTGCCTTGTGCATCCAGATAGTAGGGCAAGTCTGAAGTATTCACAGAAATAAAGCGCAAGTCATCCACGTCATAGTAACAAACACCGTGCTGGCGGGAAATATAATGGATACCATTTTGCTGATACATAGCAGGCCACATAATTCCTTCAAATTCATTTTCTGGAAAAGAGGCCCTTAAATCATGATGTTCATCGAATTTATCATTTTCATCATGATTTCCTTTAATTAAAATATATGGCACCTTATCTGATTTAAAAGAATCACGCAGTTTAGTTAATTCGCTTTCGCCCAAAAAGCCGGTATCAGAGCCATCAATCCAGTCACCTAAATGAACTTTTAAACTAAGAAGACCAGAATCATCAAGATAAGAAAATTCATTAACATGTGTCAGACCATTCCAGCCATAAAAGTCCATACTGTTACGGTCCTTATAATGAGTGTCCGTAATGACACTCACATTCACAGAATTTTTCCCTGTACGAATGTGGCCTTTTACTCTTTCAATAAAGCGGTCGAGATATTCTTCTACAACGTAACGCCTGCCGGTTTTACGGCTGACAAAAGCGCGATAACGCTGCAATTCAGGACTATACCTGCGCACATATTCAGGCTCTAACTTATCTGTGCTTTCCAAGCTCAATGCCTGGTGCAGTACCTTTTCTTCATCTTGATAGACAGTCAAGGTATAAGGTTGATCATTGGGAGTTCTTTGTTCACCGTCAACGTGATACTCTCCTACTGTCAAATAGTCTTGCATGGGATCAAGCTGTACATCTTTTTTCTTAAATAAGGAATGCAGCTTAGCCCCATTTATTTTATCAGCTAATCTTTTAGCATACTTAAAAACACCCATTTTTTGCCTCAAGCAGAAAGAAAAAGAGCTGAACACACATGTTTCAGCTCTAAAATTATAAACTTTTTTCTAAAGCGTGTGCCGCTAAACCAATTGACAGAAGCGCATCCTTAGACAAAACTCCTTGTAATGTTTTTGGCGCAACTTCTTCAACGGCTCCAATTACTTTTAAGCTGTAACTAACAACGTGAAAGTCTACTATATCATTGTAAAATCCATCTTCATAAGGATTTTCATGATTATAAGTCAGGTTGATTTCATTCTTGTCAACAAAGCCGTCAACGTGGTTAGTTAAAATCCGATCATGTAAATCGGTTAACTGCTCTGATAATTTAATCAAAGTCAGTTTATGATCACTTTCAGTGTCATAATACTCTTCCTGAGTCATGCCGAAGTATTCTTTTATTGGCTTATGCAATACGTGCAAATTATCAATTACACGATAAACTGCCTCGGCGTCAAAATCTGTTTCTTTATTTAAAATACTCTCTTGATTTGCGGCCAAGTCATCGGCCAAAGTTACTATTTCTAACTTCTCCATGGTTTCCTCCTAAAGTTCAATATATATTATACCAAAAAAACTACTATTGCACTTTTTGAGGACAAAGTTTCTAATATTTTAGGAAAAAGAAAATAATTAAATTTACTAGTTAAATTGTTTTACAAAGAATAGCAAACTTTTGGCGTATTTATTTATGAACGCTAAGATATATTTAAGGAGAAATAAAAATGATTGATATCACTCGCTGCCCCTGGAGTGACCATGATGATGCTTTAATTAGTGAATACCACGATCACGAATGGGGCAAACTAAATTTAGACGAACGCTATTTATTTGAAATGCTGGTACTAGAACTGTTTCAATCCGGACTCAGCTGGTCCACTGTTTTGCATAAACGTTTAAGCTTTAGGCAGGCTTTTCACAACTTTATTCCTGAAGAAGTTGCCCAAATGAGTGCACTGGATCAAACCCACTTACTGCAGAACAAGGCAATTATCCGCAACCAAAGGAAAATTGCGGCGGCAGTTACCAATGCTCGCGCCCTGTTAATTATTGATGCCAAATACGGTAGTTTCGCGCACTATTTGCAAGAATTTATCCCTACTCCTATTATTCATCATCCCCAAACAAGTACAGAAGTACCAACGACAAACAAGATTGCACAAGAACTAGCAAAGCAGATGAAAAAAGACGGCTTTACTTTTGTGGGGCCAGTAATTCTTTATTCTTTCTTACAAAGCGTAGGATTAATTAACGATCACCTTGAAAATTGCCCGTTTAAATATCACGGCTAAAAAAATGAACCAAGTTGCTAGTTACCAACTTGATTCATCATTTGTTATATTTGCGTTTTACACTAATTTCTTCCGAATCCAGCCTGAAATCCAGTCAATTACAACAACCATAATAATGATACCTAATAAAATGATACCAACGCGGTTCCACTGGCGATATTGCAGCGCAATAATTAGCGGATAACCGATACCACCGGCTCCAACTAAGCCTAAGATAGAAGCGGACCGAATTGAAACGTCAAACCGGTATAACGTGTTTGAAATAAGAGCAGGCATCAGATTAGGCATAGTAGAAAACATAATAATATTTGTTTTTGAACCACCAACCGCAGTAACTGCTTCGTTAGGGCCATCGTCTAAGTTTTCAATTGCTTCAGAAAAGAGCTTGGCAAGCATTCCTACTGAGTGAAAACCCAAGGCCAAAACACCGGCTGCCGATCCTGGACCTACAGCTTTAATAAACATCAGAGCCAAAACAATTTCTGGGAATGATCTGATGATTGCCAGCACAATTTTACCAGAGCGTGAGACATACCAGTGCTTATGCTTGGTATGCGCTGCCCAAAAAGCAAAGGGCAGTGAAATAATAGCGGAAATAAATGTGCCCAAAAAGGCAATGCAGACAGTTTCCCATAGCTGCGAAAGCAGATCTTCACCAGTACCGTTATAAACATATGACCAGTCAGGGTGGAAAATGCCGGAAAAGATGGCTCCTGCAATTTGTCCAGCAGTTTCTTTAATGCCGCCAAAGTCAATACCAGTACACGACCAAATAATCAGCACTACTGTGATAATGGCCATCAACCAGTGAAAGGCACGCTTTTTAACATCTATAGGCCTAGGAGGTAACTTTTTCATACTTGTATCCATTATTGCATCAACGCCTCCCGTGACTTAGATGAAACGTAGTCAATCAGCACTACCACAATGATAATTACAATTATAATGGTACCTGTCTTCGGGTAATCGAAGATTTGTAGTGTTTGTTGCAGATATAGCCCAATACCACCGGCACCGATATAACCTAAAACGGTTGAGGCCCGCACGTTAATTTCGAATGCGTATAAACAATAAGAAATAAAATAGGTAATAACTTGTGGTAAAACTGCAAAGACAATTATTTGTATTTTATTAGCCCCAACTGCAGTTAGTGCTTCAATCGGACCCGGATCAATAGTTTCAATAGCTTCATAAAAGAGCTTGACCACAATTCCAAAAGTACAAATAGCTAGTGCCAAGACACCCGCTACCGGTCCGATACCAACAATAGCAACAAAGATGGCACCAAGAAGCAAGTCTGGTATAGTTCTGATAATGTTCATAATTATTCGCAAAATTCCCGTGACTGCCTTATTTTTGACAATATTGCGGGCAATAAGCAAAGAATAAATAAAAGCAATTACAGAACCTATTGCTGTACCCAAGATCGCCATCTTAATAGTTTCAAGCAAAAGCGGTACCACTGTTGCCAGATATGACCAGTCCGGGTGCAACATTTGTAAGAAAATCTCAGCAAAATCCCCAAAGTTGGCAAATAGAGCACCCAAATCTGTTTTGGTTTCATTAGTAGAAATGAATAATCCGGCGACAAAAAGCAGCACCCAAAGCAAATTCAAAATTTTAAATTTTTTCTTAGGTAAAGTCATCAGCTTTTCTTGCTCTGTGCTACTCATCTTGATCACCACCGGAATAGATCTGATCAAACGTGGATGCCGGAGTATCTGACATCTTGCCGTCATAAATAATTTCACCAGCACGAACACCAATGACCCGTTTACCGAATTCTTGTGCTAACTGGACGCTGTGCAGGTTAATGACTACCGTCATACCATGCTTTTCATTCAGCATCTGCAAGTCTTTCATTACGCGGCGTGAAGTCTGCGGGTCAAGTGAAGCTGTCGGCTCATCCGCCAAAATAATATCCGGGTTTTGAGTCAAGACACGAGCAATCGCCACTCTTTGTTGCTGACCACCAGACAATTCATCAGCTCGTGAATAAACCTTGTCTGCCAAATCCACTTGCTGGAGTGCATCATATGCGCGCTGCTTATCTTCTTTAGTAAAAAGATTGAGAGTAGATTTCCAAGTAGGATAATAACCTACTCTGCCTGTTAAAACGTTACGCAGAACACTTGACCGTTTAACCAGATTAAAGCTTTGGAAAATCATTCCAATATGCCGGCGCAGCGTTCTTAACTTTTTACCTTTGGCCTTGGTAATAGATTCACCATTAATTAAAATATCACCTTCAGTAATATCAATTAAACGGTTAATCGACCGCAAAAGTGTTGATTTGCCGGCGCCGGATAGACCAACAATAACGACAAATTCACCTTTATTAATAGTTAAATTGACGTCTTTTAAACCAACAACATCTTTGCCATAAACTTTCTTCACGTTCTTTAATTCGATTATTGGCTTAACTGCAGAATCTGCCATTATAAACTTCCTTTGTATTCTTTATTTTTTGGTCGATTCAATAATTTTTTCATACTTACGCACAACATTAAAGTCGCTGTCCTTAGTGTGGACATATCCTTCGTGAGTGTAAATACTTTCAATGACCTTTTTACCCTTCTTGGACTTACCGATAGCGATAAATGCCTTAGCCAATTTCTTTCTGAACGATTCACTCATGCTCGGAACAACGGAAATGGTATCGTTCGGAATAGGCTTAGTAAAGTAAATGGGAACAACTTGGCTCATGATCTTAGGATTATCGTCTTTAACAATTGTTCGTGCATCTTCAAAAACAAACGCGGCGTCTGTGTCGCCATTGAGAACATTTAAAACAGCTTGGTCTTGACCAGTTACTGTCACTAGCTTGCAACTCTTGCGTACATCAAGACCCTTTTCCTTTAATTCAGCAATTGGGAAAACGTAGCCAGCTGAAGAAGTGGGACTTTGAATAGAAATAGACTTGCCCTTTAAATCTTTCCAGCTTTTAATTTTGGAATTCTTCTTTGCCACAATTTCAGCGCGATAGAAGTTGACCAGTTCCTTAGTTGGTCGTCCATCAGGTTGCTTAACACCATATCTTTGAGCCTGCAGCAAAACATCTGCGGCTCCTTGCTTATGAGCTAAAATGTAGCCATTTGGCGGCAAGAAACCTACATCAACTTTCTTAGACTTCATGGCCTCAACCACCGTGTTGTAGTCGGTAGACATTGATACGTGTACTGGAATGCCTAAACGATCCGACAACATTTTTTCCAGCGGCTTTGCACGAGATTCCAGTTTAGTGGCAGCCTGACTAGGAACGAATTGGACGTTCAAAGACTTTGGCGTGCCAGTATCTTTGCTCTTTTCTTTGTTTGAGCAGGCAGCCATCATGAATGCTACTAAAAAAATAGCGGCACCAGCTAGTATTTTTCTAAATTTTTTCATCATGCCCTCCCAGACATAAAAAAAGACTTTAGCTAAAAACACGAATGTGAATTAAACTAAGTCTTTCAATAACACTTTTACTAAAAAGCGAACAATACCATTTTGAAAGGAACGAAAAGGCTTTTTTGCAAAAACTTCATTGAACGCCAAGCGCCGTTTTTGCATTACCTTCACCCTCCTTTCGACATACTGTATTTATTCTATCAAATAATAGCAGAAATGTTTTATTTAGAAAAGAGAATTGACTAGAAATCTTATTTTGTTTAAGAAAGTTTATTTAATTCTTAGTATGTAGCCTTTTGAGATTTTTTAAATATGGGGGAAACTATTTCTTAGTAGAAGCAATTAATTTATCGTACTTTCTGATGATGTTATAATCACTGTCTTTAGCGTATGTATATCCTTCATGACTATAAATATTTTCTATCATCTTTTTACCATCTTTTGAATTAGCAATTGAAATAAAGGCTTTGGCTAACTTTTTCCTAAATGATTTAGACATACTTGGAAGAACCGAAATAGTATCGTTAGGAATACGTTTAGTGAAGTAAATAGGTACAACCTTGCTCATAATCTTTGGTTCATCCTTCAGCACATCATTTCTAGCATCTTCATAAACAAATGCCGCGTCAGTATCACCGTTTAACACGTTAAGAACTGCTTGGTCTGCACCTGTAACTGTTACCAATTTACACTTTTTAGTAACATCTAAGCCCTTCTGTTTTAACTCTGCAATAGGGAAAATATAACCCGAGTCAGATGTAACATCTGTTACAGAAATAGACTTGCCTTTTAAATCCTTCCAGCTCTTAATTGAGGAGCCTTTCTTTACTACTACTTCACCACGATATGAATTAACTAATTCTTTGGTTCTTACACCATTTGGCTGTGTAACGCGGTAACGTTCTGCCTGCAGTAGTAAATCTGCTGCGCCTTGTTTATGAGCCATAATGTACGCATCTGAAGGTAAAAAACCAACATCAACTTTTTTAGACTTCATGGCTTCAACTAGGCCATTATAGTTAGTAGACATAGAAACATGTACCGGAATTCCCAGACGCTTAGAAAGCATCTTCTCCATAGGCTTAGCCCGTGCTTCCAACTTGTTAGCAGCTACGCTGGGAACAAACTGCACGTTGAGTGACTTTGGCGTGTTACTGTTTGAACTTGATTTCTTACTTGAATTCGAACATGCAGTAGCACCAACGGTTAATAATAATGCAAAACATGCTATCAGAAACTTTTTGATTTTGGTCATTTGCTTTTTTACTCCTAATAAATACGTTTACCATAACTTTAATTTTGTTTAAGCATAAACTTCGTTGTCATTTTCGTGGCAATTTATTCATGTAGATATTCAAATAAAATCAACCTAAATCAACTTCCGCTTCTATTTTTCATTACATCCTCCTGAAATTAAGCAAATAAAAAGGCATGATATGACCAATGTCACATCACGTCCTAGTAGTTATCCTGAAAGAAAAACGAACGGTTAACAAAGCGAGTTGAACAGTATATAAATAGGAAAATAAATTATAAATTTTTCCTGTTACCGTCATTGCCCTCAACCTTCCAAACACTATAATTACGTTCATTTCATAAAGATAATACCATAAATATTCGCAAAATAGCAAGGGATAATAAAATTTTATTTAATTATCGTGTTATTAAAATAGTATTTCCGAACACTATTAGCAATTAGCTTTGACTTTTGGGCATAAAAAAGGCATACGAATTATTGATCGTATGCTTTTAAATTTGTATATAATTATTTTTTGGCGCTTTGCGGCTTAAGCGGATTATTATTAACGTCTGTTCTAACAATTAAAACATCAGCCAAAGCATGTTGATTAACATATTCAGTAACTGAACCCATCAACATTCTTTCGACTGCATTTAATCCTGTTGCACCCATGATGATCAAATCATTGTGATGATCTTTAATAAAGTCATAGGAAATAATCGCCTTCGGACTGCCATAACGAATATGATAATCAATATCATCGAAACCCAAGTTGTCATGAGCCCATTCTTTCAAGCTTTTAAGATATTTTTCTGTATCTTGCGTCATCTGATAAACGGTGTCGCCCGTAATCAGTGTATCTTGCATCTCACCCAAAAATTGTCTGGTATCAATGACACTTAAGACATCGATATGCGCATTTTCCGTCATTGCGATTTTAACTGCTTTATCAAAGGATCTTTCTGCCGACTCTGAACCGTCAACTGGAACTAAAATGCTAGCTTTTTTCGTTTCCATGTTCTCACCCTTTTGAAATATAATGTTCTTTTGTTTATTTTACCATAATTTCACTATCCACTTAGGTTTTTTTATAATTGTTTATATACTAGTTTATTGCTAAAATTAAGTGTAATTGTCAAATGCAAAGGTGGAGGTATTCAATGACCCAAAAACTTAAAAATCAATTAATTGGCGTAACAAGCGGCCGTAATTTCCGCGAGCTGGGCGGCTATCAAACTACTGACGGCAAAACTGTTAAAATGCATAAATTACTCAGAACAGCTAACTTGGCCAAACTGGATAAAACCGATATGAAATTTTTACATGACTATGGCGTTAAGTATGTCGTTGACTTCCGGAGTAAAGATGAGGCTGAAAAAGAGCCTGATCGGGTTCCAAAAGGCGCCATTTACAATTTTGATCCGGTATTTAGTGAGGACTTGACTGAGTCATCAAAGGGAATCGATGAAATTCTCAGTCAAAAAAGCCAAGATCCTCAAGCGGGATTTGACCACATGTTTTTGGCCTATGATGACATGATTAAAAGCGAGTCTGCTCAAAAAGCTTACCGCCACTTTTTTGATGTGCTGCTAGCTAATGACGAAGAAAACCGGAGTGTAATTTTCCATTGCACCGCTGGGAAAGACCGAACTGGTTTTGCAGCACTACTGATTTTATCAGCACTTGGTGTGCCATTTGAAACTATCAAAAAAGATTACCTGTTAACAAACGTTGCCACCAAAGACTTTGTCCATAAATTTTTGCAAAAAGCCAAAGATGAAGGAGCAAACGACGTTACAGTAAATATCCTAAAAGACTTGCAAACCGTGCACTCCGAGTACATTGACTTCGTAATTTCAACTATAAATAAAAATTATGGTAGCGTTGAAAACTACTTACATGATATTATGAGATTAACTGATGATGAAATCAGTAAGTTACGTGAAATATATTTAAAATAGGTTTAAATGGTAAGGAGAAATTTTATGACTAAAACAAAGACTGTTTATTTTGGTGCTGGTTGGTTTAATGATAAGCAAAACGACGCTTACAAGAAGACAATGAAAGCTTTAGAAGAAAACCCAACCATTGACCTGGAAAACAGCTATGTTCCTTTAGATCATCAATACAAAGGCATCAATGTCGAGGAGCATCCTGAATATTTGCGTGATCGTGAATGGGAAACCGCTACTTACCGCGGTGACTTAACAGGTATTAAGACTAGCGATGTTATGATCGGCGTCTATTTACCAGATGAAGAAGATGTAGGTCTCGGTATGGAATTGGGTTATGCGCTGTCTCAAGGAAAATACATTGTGTTGGTTATTCCTGATGAAGACTACGGCAAACCAATCAATTTAATGAGTTGGGGCGTTTGCGATATTGCACTTAAGCTCAGTGAAGTGAAAGACTTTGATTTCAATAAACCTCGTTTTGACTTTTATGATGGAGCTGCTTATTAAACAGAGCCGTGTTTAAACAAAACTAAATAAGACAAACAAAAACCGTTTCTGTTGAGATATGACCCCCAAATTTAGGACAAATTTGGGGTTCACATCATTGAGACGGTTTTTGTTATATGTTTTCAATTGTTTAGGAAGTTTGTAGTTTAGTGCGTCAACTAATTGCATATTGTTAAATTAGCTCTAGCTTTGCAATTTAAAATGCCTTGTATTCTTTTACGCAATGAATTCTGTTCTATAATACTTAATTGCACCATAAAGGTATTCATGCTAAAATACAGGTGTAAGAAAAAGGAAGAGTTACGCCATAAGTCTTCCTCACGTAGAGCCGCCACAAAGGACGGTAGCTGCGCTTATAATATTTTTTGTTTAATATTTAAAACCGCCCAGCTAGTTGAAGCTAACCCCTAAAACTGGACGTTAGTTTTATATCATTTTACTTAAGGCTTGATTCCGATATTGAATCGGAGTTAAGCCTTTTAGTTTGTGCCGAATTCTATCTTCATTGTAATAACTTATCCA